>CAXUGD010000001.1:0-100319 GCA_964250355.1 uncultured Acetobacteraceae bacterium
GTCCCGGGCGGCGGCCACCTGCGGGTCGGTGGCGCACACCACGCGGCCCAACCCTATGGCCGCCTCGATAACCTCGCGCGCGTGGGGCGCGCGCTCCGTTTCATAACTATCCAGCACATCGTCTGCCGCGCCACCGCGCAGCACGGCCGCCAGTTTCCAGGCCAGGTTGTAGGCGTCGCGTATGCCGGAGCACATGCCTTGTCCCGCCATCGGCGGCATCTGGTGCGCGGCGTCGCCTGCCAGAAATACGCGGCCGGACCGCCAACGTTGGGCGAGCAGTCCGTGGAAGCGATAGACTGCGCGCCGCTCGACCAGAAGCTCCTCGCCCACATCCCATTCGGCGACGAGCGCCTCGGCGAAGCCGGGCGCCAGCACCTCCGCGGAACTCTCACCGGGCCGGAGCATGAACTCCCAACGGTGGCGCCCCGGACCGGACAAAACGCAGGTGGTGGGCCGCGCCGGATCGCAGCGCTGCAGGTTGATGGATGGAACGCGCCCAGCTTCGCCGAGCATCACGTCGAGCACGAGCCAGGACTCGTCGAAGGCGAGATCCTCCAGCGCAAGCCCCAGCGCTTCCCGCACCGGGGACGCGCCGCCGTCGCACGCCACGACGAACGCGGAGCGCACCCGACGCGGACCGGCCGCACCCAGGACCGTGGTGGTGATCCCGTCGGCGTCCTGCTCGAGGGACATGAACGAGTGCCCCTGCCAGACCTGCGCCAGCCCGCTCTGTTCCACCACCGAACGCAGAACCGCCTCCAGTCCCGGCTGGTGAAACATGTATCCGCTGGCCCAGCCGTTCGGCGTGACCGCGGCCGGAACGATGTTGAAAAGCACCTCGCCTTTTGCTGTGCGGAACTCGTATTCCGGCGCTGGCACGATATGCGGCGTGAGCCGCTCGGCGATGCCGAGCGACTGGAAGATGCGCATGACCTCGGAGTCGAAATGCACGGCGCGGGGAAGCCGATGCATCTCCTGCGTGCGCTCGACAACGAGCACGGACACGCCCCGGCAAGCGAGCGCAGCCGCGAGTGCCGCGCCCGTCGGACCGTAGCCGACGATTAGAACTTCAACGGAATAATCTGGATCTTCCATGGCGCCGCACGCCGCCCCTTGTAAATGACTGTTTGGTCAGTAGAATGCCCCCGCGATGCCGGACAAGCAAGGTCGCGGTTCGATCTTTCGGCAAGAGCGCCGGAGAAATCTTCCAAGGAGAAGTGGGTGCCCAGAAAAGTCATCATCACTTGCGCGGTGACGGGCTCGATACATACGCCGAGCATGTCGCCATACCTGCCGGTCACCGCCGACCAGATCGTGGCGGACGCGCTGGAAGCCGCGGAAGCGGGGGCGGCAATCATCCACCTGCACGCGCGCGACCCGGCGGATGGGCGGCCCTCGCCCGATCCGGCGTTGTTCGCGAAGTTCATGCCGGAAATCAGGTCGGGCTGCGACGCAATCCTGAACGTGACGACCGGCGGTGGCATGGGCATGACCATGCAGCAACGCCTTGCCGCGGCGCAGTGGGCGCGGCCTGAACTGGCGTCGATGAACATGGGTTCACTGAACTTCAACATATCGGGCGCCGCTGCCCGGATTGTCGATTGGCGGCACGCGTGGGAAAAACCCTATCTTGAGGGTTCTGCCGACGCGATCATGTCGAACACCTTCGGCCAGATCGAACAGGCTGTGCGGAAACTCTCGGCGCACGGCACCCGGTTCGAGTTTGAATGTTACGATATTGGCCACCTCTACAATCTCAAGCACATCGTGGATCGCGGCCTCGTTGCCCCGCCGCTGTTCGTGCAGGGTGTCTTTGGCGTGCTGGGCGGCATCGCGGCGGAAGCCGAGCACATGATGCACTTTGCCCGTACCGCGCAAAAACTGTTCGGCGACACCGTGCAACTGTCAGCGCTAGCCGCGGGCCGCCAGCAGATGCCCATCATCACGCTGTCGGCCCTGCTGGGAGGGCACGTGCGTGTCGGCTTGGAAGATAGCCTGTTCGCCGGCCCTGGCGTGCTGGCCCGTTCCAGTGCCGAACAGGTTCGCACGATACGCACGATCCTGGAAGCTCTCGGCCTGCACGTGGCCACGCCCGACGAGGCGCGGGCCATGCTTGGCACGAAAGGCGCCGCCGCTTGCGCGTTCTGACGCGAGCGGACGGCGGCCCTGACCCGTCACCGGTGGAACGTCAGCTGCACCAGGAGTTGGAACGGGTTCAGCGGCAAGCCGACCTGGTTGCCGGCGGGCAGCAGCGGTCCTGGGAAGTCGAAGGCGAAGACGTGCTCGTCGAGGATGTTCTTGCCGATCAGGCGCAATTCCCAGCCCTGCTTGATGTCGGCCAAGCCGATGCTGGCGTCGAGCCGGCGTGACTGCGACAGAATCGGTGACGTGGCGGGGTTCTGCTGCGAGTACTGGCCCGAGCGGTACGCCAGGTTGAAATTGAGATCGACCCGTTTGGTGTCGGTGACGTTGAAGGAGTATTCCGCGCCGTAGCTGCCCGAGAAGCGGGGCGCGAACGGAATCTCCCCGCCCACCCTGGTGTCCTCGGAATCGGCGAAAGTATTGTTCCAGTACAGCCGCAGATGGCGCAGCGGGGTGTAATCAACCTCTGACTCGAAACCTGTCGATCGCAGGTCGGTGTTGCCGACGACGAAGTTCACGCCGTTGAACGAGACGAGCTGGTAGTTGCTGACCGTCGTGTAGAACAGCGCACCGTTTGCGGTGAGCGTGCGGTCGAAGAATTGGGATTTGAAGCCGAGTTCGGTGGTGTGGGCCACCTCCGGCTGGACTTGCGATTGCCTCAAGTCAGAGGCGGCCTGCGAAAAGCCGCCCGCTTTCGTGCCTTGCCCGAAGGATACATAGGTCAGCAGGTCCGGCGTCACATTGTAGTTGAGCCCGATCGAGCCGTCGATGCTGCCGGCGCCGTCGGCAAGGTGGAAGGGCGCGAAGGGCGGGTTGATCGCGAGCGAATATATGCCCGGACTGAGAGTCCGGCGATCAAGGTAGGCGTCCTTGATCTCGTAAGTGTAACGCAGGCCGGCGACGATTTTCAGCGGATCGATGATCTTGTAATTTGCCTGGCCAAAGGCGGAGTAAGCGCTGTCGAACTGGTCGAAGCCGGTATCCTCGCCACCGGTGATCGGGATCGGCAGGCCTGGGATCGTGCCGGGCGGGTAGTCGGGCGACTGGCTGGTCGAGTTCACGTAATGGCCGTTGAGGTAGAAGAGGCCTGCGATCCAGTCGAAGCGGTTGCCCGCCGTCGATGCAATGCGCAGCTCCTGCGTGAACTGGTTGGAGTTGTCCTGCGTGAGCTGGATGAAGTAGTTGCCCGGCAGAAAAGCGACGTTGCCGGGGTCGCTCAGGTAGCGGGAGCCGGTATAGGCCGATTGCGAGGTGACCGTGGCCCAACCGAGGTCCCAGTTGACGGTGAGCGCCGCTCGGTGAGAGCTTTGGGCCGCCGAGTTTGTCGTGTGAAAGTCCGGTGTGTAGGTAGCGGTCTTGTAATTGAAATTGCCGTCCAGCGCGCCGGGATAGCCGGCGAGCGCCGCAAGCCGAAACGCGGTCGGCGTCGTCTCGAAATACTCGCCGATCGGCCCGCTATATTGGTCTTTGCTCGTCTGGTACGTTGCGGTGACGCGTATGTCGTCGGTCGGGTCCCACAAGGCGCTGATGCGGACTGCCGAGTCGGTCGTGTTTGTCCCGTGTTGACCGGTGATTACGTCGGTCAGCGGCCCGTTCTCGTTGTCGTACAGTCCCGCGATACGCAGCTTGAAATTCGGTGTGAGCGGCAAGTTGACGCCGCCCTCCACCCGGTCGGCGCCGAACTGGAAACCATGCTGATACGTGATGTCGCCGCCATAGGTGTCGCCCGGCTTGACCGTCACCAGGTTGACTGCGCCCAGGCTGGTGTTCTTGCCGAGCAGCGCCGCCTGTGTGCCCTTGATGACCTCGAGATTGGCAACGTCGAAGATGGAATCCGAGAATTCGCGGGAGCGCGGTGTATAGACGCTGTCAACGAACAGGGAGACCGAGCTGTCCAGCGATGGGTTGCCCGGCTGCGTCCCGAGCCCGCGCACGGTGACGGCGAACTGGCCAGGCGAGGGCGAACGAGCCACGTCCAACGCCGGCGCAATGTTGGTCAAATCCTGGAAGGAGGAAATGGCGTCCTGCGCCAATTGCTTCTTGCTGAGCACCGTGACGGTCGCTGGCACGGTTTGCACGCGCTCTTGCCGCTTGCGCGCGGTTACGACAACCTCCTCCACGCCAGGTTGCGGTTTCGTGGGTTTAGCCGCCTGTCCCGGCCCAGGCGTGGGCAGGGTCGGTTGTGTCTGTGCGCTTGCCACGGGCCCGGCCAGGATGGCCGCCGTTGCAAACAGGTAGAGCCGTAACGATCCAAGCATCTCGCGTCACCCCCCGGCCTTGACTACTCAGTCATTTTGGAGGCGACGCTAACGGTGTGGAGTGCCCGTGTAAAGCTCCTGACTACTTAGTCACCTACAAAATCTGCTCGTCGTCTCCGGTGTTGCCGTCGGGCAACTTATGTCATGTTGGCGGTTCACCAACTCACATTTCAGGCTTTCGGCCTGACCGACCGGTCATCCGACTGCGAAAGCCGCTTGTGAGCGCCCTAACGATGACCTAACTGTTTGTCAGGGGAACCGTATGTTGCAAGCTGCTGACCGGCTCGATATCGAGCAACTCATCCGACGCGAGCGCTTGGCGCGCGACACGCAGGACTGGGACGTGCTGGCAGCCTGCTACACCGTAAATTCCAGGGTAGAGATCTCCTGGTTTTCCGGCACCGGTGCCGAGTTCGCCAAGGCCAGTGCGGCCGCGTCGGCGCGACAGGTGATTACGTTTCACGAGACGGGCGCCATCGTCACGCAGCCGGGCGAGGATCGCGCGTTGACCGATACGGCGCATGTGGTTCACGTAGTGGCAGAGCTGGACGGCGCGGAGGTGGACTGTATCGGCCACATACGCGTGCGCGCACGCATCGAGCGCGACACCAAAGGTTGGCTGATTGCCGGGCTGCGCGGGCTCTACGTGCACGACATGTTCGTGCCCACCAATCCGTCGCGGATACCGCGTGTCGCGCCGGAGCAGTTGGCGCGCTACCGGCGATCGTATCGTTGCCTGTCCTACATGCTCGATTGTCTCGGTCTCGTGCCACGCGACGACCTGCCCGGCGTGGACCGCCCGGAGAGCGTCCGCGCACTGATTGCGGCCGAGGAGGCCTGGCTGCTGTCCTGAGTGTCAGTGCAGCTTGGCGTTCCTTGCGACGCGTTCCCGCATGCCGTCCAGTTCCGCATGCGGAAATATGCGGCCGGCGCGGATTACGGCGTGGATGTCGGCAAGGTTTCGGACTGCATCCAGCGGGTTCGTATTCAAGAGCACCAGGTCCGCGTTCCGGCCGGGCGACACCTTGCCCATGCGATCCTCCCGCCGAAGATATTCGGCCGGGTGCAGCGTCGTCATCTGCAGCACGGAAAGCGGCGTGAAGCCTGAAGCTGCAAGCTCGGCAAACTCGTCGTGCATGCCCAAGCCCGGCGACGACAGCCAGCCACCATCCGTGCCGGCCATCATGCGCACGCCCCGGTCAGCCAGGCCCTTCGCAAGACGCAGCGCATACGGATAGGAGAACTCATAGGTACGGCGCATGTGTTCCGGCAATTTCCTGAACCGGCGCGTGACGCGCTGCCAGCGGCGGACGTGGCGCGCCGGCATGTAGCGGATGAATGGGTGGTCATCATACGCGCTGGTGGCCGCCAGCGCCTGCGTGCGCAGCCGCACCAGGGTCGGCACGTGCCATGTCTCGTGTGCGACGAATTGCTCGGCCAGCGCCGACAGCCTGTCCTCGTCGAAGGTCTCGATCGCGTGTTGTAGGCGTGCCGTGTAGGCGGGGCGTGTGAAGGCGGCGGGGTTGATCAGCATGAGCTGCAGGCGCTGTTCGATCAGCCGGCGCAGAAACGGCGCCCAGGCCGGCGGCGCCTTGATCCGCACGGGCGAGGACTGCGCCTCCAACGCTGCCTCGTCGCGCGAGCAGGCTGCCCAGACGGTAATGCCGGGCCCGAGGTGCTCGACCGAGCGGAAACCAAGTTCGGCCGCACTGCTTGCCCGCAAGCCCTCCTGCAGGTGGCCGAGCACCGGGATGCCGTTCTCTTTTCCCGCTTGAAGAATGGCAAGCAGAACCTCGGGGTTCACGAAACCGACCTTGATGAAATCGGCTCCCAGCGCGACTTGGGCGTCGACTTCCGCCACCGCCTTTTCCGCCGTATCGGCATTGAGCGGCGTCAGCACCGCTCCCGGCATCTCCAGCAGTTCGGGGGCCGCCTCACCAAACGAGAGAGCGCCGCCGCGCCGGGCGCGAAGGAGCTCGGCGCTGCCCGACATCTGCCGGAACCCGGTCACGCCGTCGGCAAGCATCAGCGCGAGTGCGTCGCCAGGATCAGCCAACTCCAGCGCGTGGCTGTGCATGTCGTTGTAGCCGGGGACGACAAACTTTCCGTCCGCGGCCACCACCTGCTCGCCCGGGCCCGTTCTGGGCGGCGCTCCTTCCGCCAATTCGACGATGCGGCCTCCGGCAAGTTTCAACGACACGTCCGCAACGATCGATCCGTCGGCCGTGTCCACAAGGTTCAACCCTGTGAGCCACGTGCCTGGCAAGCCGACGGCCGAGGCGGCCGCATCCGTCGCCACGCAGGCGAAGCGACGTCCGGCTCCGAAGCCCCCGCCACGACTCCCGGAGAGGAAGGGATAGATGCAACACGGGCAAAGCGGATCGGCAGCCAAGAGATCAAGCATTCGAACACGCCCTTTCAGCCGACGTTCAAGGACAAGCCGGCTTGTCCGATTGCAAGCCACAGCCTAAGCTGACCGGATAGTCAAGTCGTAAGCGGAAAGGACGCCGAGCCAATGAAGCTCCTGCGATTCAGCAAGGACGGCGGCGACGGTCTCGGCGTGTTACGGGCTGGCGAGCCCGGCCGCGTTGTGCCGCTGCATGCACTCGCGGCCACATACCCGACCATGATGTCCATCGTAAGCGCCGGCGAAAAGGCGCTGGAGTTGGTGCGGGCGCTGGAGCGCGAGGGAGACGGCGACTTTCCCTTAGCCGAGGCGCGTTTGCTGGCACCCATCGAACGTCCCGGCAAATACCTTGCGATCGGCATGAACTACCGCAAGCACATCGAGGAAGCCAAGCGGCTGGGGATACAGCCACCGGCCAACCAGTACTGGTTCAACAAGCAGACGAGTTGCATCAGCGGCCCGTTCGACGACATCGACCCCGGCGTCTCGGAGCGCCTCGACTACGAGGTGGAACTCGGCGTCGTCATAGGGCAACGCGCCAAGCACGTGACGGAGGCCGGCGCGCCGGCGCATGTCTTCGGCTATCTCGTCACCAACGACGTCACCGCCCGCGATTGGCAGCAGCACTCGCCCACCTTTACGATCGGCAAGTCGTTCGACACGCACGGCCCGATCGGCCCCTGGATCGTCACCGCCGACGAGATCGGCGATCCGCATAATCTGGTGCTCAGTTGCCACGTCAACGGCGAGTTGCGACAAGAAGCGAGCGCCGCTGAGATGGCCTACAACGTCTGGCAACAAATCGCCTATCTTTCCACCGCATTCACGCTGGAACCGGGTGACCTGCTCGCCACTGGAACACCCTCGGGCGTCGGCGTCGGCATGCAGCCGCCGCGTTTCCTTCAGCCCGGTGATTTGGTGCGATGCGCGGTGGATCGTATCGGTGTGATCGAGAATCGCGTGTCGAGGAGAAATTGATATACGGCGAGCTAGACAAGGGCTGATTCCATCGATGGATCAGTCACCTGGCAACCTGACGGCTCAGACATAGCAGCGCAGGCGCTTGCCGGGCAGCAGATCATAAGGTGCCCTCCAGCCCGGCAACGCCGCGATCCGCTGCAACCAGAATGCCACCGCCGGATGGGTCGCAGCAAGATCGTAACCGCTCTCGTGCTTCGGGAAGCAGAGGTATCCGGTCATCGACAGGTCAGCCACCGTGGGTTCGTCGCCGGCAACGAAGGGCTGCCCTTGGAAGCGGCGCTCGATGATGCTCAGGAAATCGTCCACGCGGCGGCGCATGAAATCGAGCACCTTCGGGTCGGTCTCCGGCGTGAACGCGCGCCGGTAGCGATACATCGCCATGAAGCCGCTCAGCTTCTGATTGTCCCAGAAAAGCCAACGCAGCACCTCGTAGCGCGCCGCCTCGTCCACGCCCCCGAAACGGCCGAATCTGTCTGCAAGGCGCAGCAGAATGGGGGCGGTCTGGGTAAGCTTGACGCCGTCCTCCTCGAGAACGGGGATTTCGCCCATCGGGTTGACGGCCTGGCGCCATTCGGCCGTCCAGGTCACGCCGCTGCCGAAATCCGTCCACACCGGCTCGAACGCCTGCCCGCACAGAGTCAGCATGAGGGCGAGTTTGTAGCTGTTCCCGCTCTCCGGGAAGTAGTGCAGGCGATAGTCGGTCATCGTTCACTCCTCAGGCGATCGGGTTGTGGGGCACACAACATGCCCGGAACGGTCCAGGGCCGCTCCGGGGCGATGCCCGACACCCTACCGCAGCCGCGGTCCGTCGCACCCCAAATGTTGAACGGCCTTCCTGCTCCTTTGCTATCCACTGTCCAGCATCGCGCGTTCGAGCACCGTGAGCGCCTCGCGCCCTTTGTCGGTGATCTCGTAATTAATGTGGTGCGGTGGCCGGTTGCCCCCGGTCTCCTCGCGGCATTTGCGCAGAGGTTCCTTTGCAACGAGCCGGTTGATCGCGCCATAGACGGCACCGTGGAGATGTCGGGTCCGCAGCAACACCCGCTGGTGCTCGGCCTCGTCGCAGCCGATGGCCGTGCGCCGACCCCAGTTCGGCGAACGACGACAGGATGAACACGCGGGTGGAGAAGATATTGCAGTGTCGCGCGACCAACGTGGCGATCGTCATCAGTGCGCTGGACCGCATGCTGGATCGTGGACGCCCGAAACACCTCCAGACCGCGTAATGCCGGACGACCAAGGGCAACGTGCGTCTGACCGCTGATCCGCGCAATAGAATCGAGCAGGTCGGCGCATCCCCCGAAGCTGAGGCGGCGGACGACGAAGTCACTGTGCACCGCACCGGCTATTTCCGTCACCCCGCTTGTCAGACGCCGCCCGTGGCGGGGAACCGAATGCCATGCTGCGCTCAACAAGGAACCGACGCTGCCGCCGCTGGCGCGCGAAGTCGTTATCTTGCTGACGGGATCGCGCTTCGCCTCGATCTACGAGATTTACAGCCACGAGGCGGTCGCGAAACGGAAGGGGTAGTCGGCCCTCAAGATCAGGACGATCGCCGCCGGGCAACGCCCGAGCGACCTGACCGAGGAGGAGACGCTCGCCTTCGACGTCACCGACATCCTGCTGCGCGGTGCGCAAGTTTTCCCGAGACGCTCTACGCGGCTGCGGTGAAGCGCTTCGGCACGCGGGGCGTCGCCGAGATCGCCTACATCTCGGGCTGCTACGCGATCATCTGCAACCTGCTGAATGTCTTCGACGTGGCCGTGCCGCTCACGGAGGGCGCCGACACGTCGGCCTAGCAGACCCCTTGGGCCGCCCTGCGCACACTTTCGGCAATCGCTCAGGCGGACTACTCATCCACAGCTTCTATGCCACGCACTGGGACACGACCCCGACGTTTACAGCTGACACGAATTCGGGTCGGTTGAACCCATGATGAATACGGACTTCAAGGCCAACTCCTCGTCCCTCGACCCCGAGGCGCTGCACGAGCGCGTCCGCGCCGAGCGGGATCGCAGGATGGCGGCCCGCGCGGAGCGGCAATACCGCGACATGGCGGCCGACTTCCCGCACCTGCTGGCCGATCCGAATGCGGCACCGGTGCCGCGGGCGCCGGTGGACGACGCGGTCGAAGTGCTGGTGGTGGGCGGTGGCTTCGGCGGGCTGCTGGCGGCGGCCCGCTTGCGCGAGGCCGGAGCCGACCGCGTGCGCATCATCGAAGCGGGCGGGGACGTGGGCGGCACCTGGTACTGGAACCGCTACCCCGGCGCTGCCTGCGACATTGAATCCTATATCTACTTCCCTCTGTTGGAAGAGACCGGCTACATGCCGGTCGAGCGGTATTCCAAGGCGCCCGAAATACGCGCGCATTGCCGCCGCATTGCCGAGCATTTCGGCCTCTATCACGACGCGCTGTTTTCCACCCAGGTCACCGCGCTCGATTGGGACGCGGACGACGCCGTGTGGCGCGTCGCCACCGACCGCGGCGACCGCATCCGCGCGCGCTTCGTGGTGCTGGCCACAGGCCCGCTGAACCGCCCGAAGCTCGCCGCCATCCCCGGCATCGAGAGTTTCGCCGGCCATGCCTTCCACACCAGCCGCTGGGATTACGGCTACACCGGCGGCAGCGCCACCGAGCCGATGACCGGCCTGGCCGGCAAGCGGATCGGCATTATCGGCACCGGTGCGACTGCTATCCAGTGCGTGCCTCCGCTCGCCGCGTCCGCCGGCCATCTTTACGTATTCCAGCGCACGCCGTCCTCGGTCGATGCCCGCAACAACGCGCCCACCGATCCGGCCTGGGCGGCCAGCCTGCCGCCCGGTTGGCAGCAGGCGCGCATGGAAAACTTCACCGCCCAGATGGCGGGCCAGGTGCTGGACGAGGATCTGGTGGGCGACGGCTGGACCGTGCTGGCGCGCGCGGTGCGCGAGAAGCTTGCCCTTGGTGCGTCGCCCGCAGATTTCATGGCGCTGCTCGCCGAAGCGGACGCGGCGAAGATGGTGCAGGTGCGTGCACGCATGGACGACATCGTTCAAGACCCGGCCACCGCCGACGCGCTCAAACCCTGGTTCAGCCTGTTCTGCAAACGGCCTTGCTTCCATGACGACTACCTCGCCGTCTTCAACCGGCCGAACGTGACCCTGGTCGATACCGCGGGACGCGGGGTGGAGCGCATCACGCCGCGCGGCCCCGTGGCCGGCGGCCGCGAATACGAACTCGACTGCCTGATCTACGCCACCGGCTTCGAAGTCAGCACCGATTACAGCCAGCGGTCCGGCTTCGAGATGCACGGGGTGAACGGCGTGACGCTGACGCAGAAATGGGCGGGCGGGCTGTCCACCCTGCACGGCATGCACGCAAGCGGCTTTCCCAACTGCTTCGTGTTGAGCCAGGCGCAGTCGGGCATGTCGCCGAACTTCCCGCACATGCTCAGCGAACAGGCGCGCCATGTCGCCCATATCGTGGGCCATTGCCTCGAACACGGCGTGCGCACGGTGAATGCGTCTGACGAGGCCGAGCGCGACTGGGTGCGCACGATCATGGAGGGCGGCGCCGGCCGCCGGGCGTTTCTCGAAGCCTGCACGCCAGGCTACTACAACAACGAGGGCCGCGTGGACGACAGGACGGCGTCTAGCTTTCCTTACGGCGCCGGACCCGTCTCCTTCATCGCGCTGCTGAAGCAATGGCGCGACGCGGGCGATTTCGCGGGCCTGGAACTCGACGGCGGCCCGGTGCGTGCGGCCGACGGTGCACATCTGAGCGAACGGGAGACCCGGGCATGACTCCCGACGCGCGTAAGAAATCGATCTTCATCACCGGCGCCGCCTCTGGCATGGGGCGCGCGACCGCGCTGCTGTTCGCGCAACACGGCTGGCTGGTGGGCGCCTACGACCTGGATGTCGAAGGGCTAGATTCGCTGAAGACGGAAATCGGCGCCGACCGCGGCGTGTTCGCCCGGCTGGACGTGACGGACCAGGCCGGGTTTGCCGCAGCGATGGCTGGCTTCGGCCAGGCTACCGGCGGCACGCTGGACCTGATGTTCAGCAACGCCGGCATCGCTGTGCCAGGGCTGTTCGACGAGCAGTCCTGGGGCGATGTGATGAAGGTCGTGGGCGTCAATTTCCTTGGGGTGATGATCGGCATACGCGCGGCCATCCCGCTGCTGCGGGCCACCCCGGGCTCGCTGTGCCTGGTGAACTCGTCCTCCTCGGCGATCTTCGGCACCGCCGGCATCGGCGTGTATTCGGCCACCAAGCACGCGGTGCGCGGCCTGGTGGAGGCGCTGTCCATCGAGCTGAAGCGCTACGGCGTGCGCGCCGCCGACCTGCTGCCGGGCCTGGTCGATACGCCGATCCTGGCGCCGCCGATGCGCGCCATGGCGCCGCCGGACGGCATGTGGCGCCTGGTGCCGCCCGACGAGGTGGCGCGCATTGTCTGGTCAGCCTATGGCAGCGACAGACTGCACTGGTACGTGCCGGAGGAGCTGCGTGACTTTCACCGGCAGGTGGTGGCCGAGCCGGAGATCGTGCGCGAGGAACGGACCGCGCTCGCGGCCGTCATGGCCGACGCGCACGGATAGGCGGAGGACCGGAACATGCCGATATTGACCACTGCCGCAGACGCGGCGCCGGCCGAGCGTTCCGAGATCGCCGGCCTGCACGCGGCGTTTGCCGCGCAACGCGCCGCCTTTGCCGCCGACCGTAACCCCGGCCTGGGCGAACGCCGCCGCCGGTTGGAGACGCTGATCGGCATGATGGCGGCCAACCGCGCCCGGATTGCCGCGGCGCTGGCCAGCGATTTCGGCGCCCACCCGGTGCCCGCATCCGATTTGATCGAGGTGCTGGGCGTGATCGGCCGGGCCAACTACGTGCTGGAGCGCCTGGAAGACTGGATGCGGCCGATGCCGCGCGACACCGAGCCCGCGCTGCACGGCACTGCGCGCGCCTATATCCAGAGCCAGCCGAAGGGCGTGATCGGCAACATCGTGCCCTGGAATTTTCCGTTCGACCTCTCCGTCGGACCGATGATCGAGATGCTGGCCGCAGGCAACCGCGTGATCGTCAAGCCCAGCGAATACACGCCGGCCTGCGCGGCCTTGCTGGCCGAGATGGTTGCCGGCGCGTTCGATGCCGATCTGGTGCACGTGGCGACCGGCGGCCTGGAATTGTCGCGCGCCTTTTCGGCCGTGGCCTGGGATCACCTGCTCTACACCGGCAGCCCCGATGTCGGGCGCCTGGTGATGGCCGAAGCCGCACGCAACCTGACGCCCGTGACGCTGGAGCTTGGCGGCAAATGCCCGGCCGTGCTGACGCCCGGCGCGGTCACGCCGACGAACGTCGGATCGGTGATCGGCACCAAGATGGTCAAGGGCGGCCAGATGTGCGTCTCCGTCGATTACTGCATGGTGCCGCGCGCGGAGATGCAAAGTTTCGTGTACCAGGCAAGCGAGTTCATGGCGCAGGCCGCACCCGATTACGCGCGCGGACCCGATTGCACCGGCATCATCTCCGTGCGGCACCTCGATCGGCTCGAGGGTCTGCTGCAGGAAGTGCGCGACCGGCAGAGCCGCATCGTGACACTGGAACGGGATTCCAGCACCGATCGCGATGGGCGGCGCATGCCGCTCTCGCTGGTGGTCGATCCCGCGCCCGACCTGCGCATCATGCAAGAGGAAATCTTCGGGCCGATCCTCCCCGTCGTGCCCTATGACGACCTGGACGCGGCGATCGCATCGATCAACGCCGGCGAGCGCCCGCTCGGCCTCTATGTCTTCGGTGACGACGCGGCGGTGACCGATCACGTGCTGGCGCAGACAAGCTCCGGTGGCGCGTCCGTCAACACCTGCGCCATGCAGAGCGCGCTCCCGTCGATGGGTTTTGGCGGCGTCGGCATGAGCGGCATGGGACGCCACCATGGCGTGGACGGTTTTCGCGAGTTCTCCAACCCGCGCGGCATTTTCGTGCGCGGCGAAGGCGACATGATCGACGCCTTCTACCCGCCCTATGCGAAGGCCGCCTCGCTCGTCCAAGCTGTGCTGTCCTGATCTCGGCGGCGGATGCCGCCTAGTGTCTCGGTCGCCGGGGGTGCGATGCGCCCGATCGAGATAATCGTCGCGCCATTCCACGCGGGGGCGCGCTGCTGCCGGGTCGGCAACGGCCCTCACCGGTTGCTCGGCGCGGGCCTGGTGGAAGTGCTGCGCGGCCGTGATCGGGACGTGACCGTGGTCGAGATCGGGTCGGTGGATGCCTTCGAAGGTGAGATCGGCCGCAGTTTCGAAGTCAAGCGCCGGGTCGCCTTGGCGGTTGCCGCTGCCACGGGCGGCGGGCGTTTCCCGCTCGTCCTGGCCGGCAACTGCAACGCCAGCGTAGGCGTGCACGCGGGCCTTGGCGACCCCGAGATCGGGATCGCCTGGTTCGATGCGCACCCGGATTTCAATACGCCCGACGACATGGCGGGCGGCTACTTCGATGGCATGGGCGTGGCCACGCTCGCCGGGCAATGCTGGCACAAGCTCGCCGCTTCCGTCCCCGGACACCATCCCCTGAACCTCGACCGCCTCGTCTATTGCGGCATCCGCGATTTCGAGCCGGGACAACGCGAAAAAGTCGAGGCTCACGGCATCAGGGCGGTCTATGGCGGCTCGGACAAACCCGAGAACGTCGCCGAGGCGCTCGCCTCCCGCCTTCACACCTTTCCCGCCAAGGCGCTGATCCACGTCGATCTCGACTGTCTCGATACCTTGGTAGGGCACGCCAACAGCTTTGCCGCGCCGGGAGGACTCGACGCCGCCGAGCTGCACGCCTGCGTGAGGCGTGTCGCCGAGCGCACCGTTCCCGTCGCCATGACCATCGCCTCGTTCGATCCCGCCTGTCCCGGAAGTGACGCCATAGCGGCCGCCGGTGTCGAGGCTGCCCGCATCGTCGCCCAATGCGCCTAATCCTTCGTCCGCTCCGCATAGCACGGTCATTTCACATCGGTTCCGTCAGTTGCTGCAGCAGCAGGCGGAGCGCCGCGGAAGGTGCCACGGAGCGGGGATAGAGCGCGGTGGCCGGGAAGCGTGGCAGGTCGGCGTGCGGCAGGACCCGGACCACCTCGCCGGACGCGAGACCCAGTGCCACCGCGAACAGCGGCAGGCGCGCGATCCCGAGGCCGGCCAGCACAGCGGTCAAGGCGGAAGACACTGCGCTGGTGACGAACCGGCGGCGCAGCAACACGTCCCGGCCGTCGATCTGCCAACGGGTGATTTCGGCCGGGACGACGACGATGTCGTGCCGGGCAAGCGCTTCGGGGGTGTCGGGCAGGCCGGCGCGCGCGATGTACGCCGGCGCTGCGACGAGCACGACTTCCAGCTCGGCAAGCCGCCGGCTCATCAGCTCGCTGTCCTGAACATGACCCATCCGCACGGCGAGATCGTAATGGTCGGCGATGATTTTCACCGGCTCGTCGCGCAGGTCGAGCTCGATACTGAGCGCCGGATGAAGCGCGGCGAAGGCCACGATTTTCGGCGCGATCACCAGCTGACCATAGGCCATCGAGGCCGAGACGCGGAACACGCCGCTCGGCTCGTGGCTTGCCGCCTGCAGCTCCGCCTGTGCGGCGCGCGCGTCGTGGACGAGGTCCCGCACGCGCTCGTAATGCCGGCGCCCGGCGTCGGTGAGTGCCAGCGAGCGCGTCGAGCGTGCGAGCAGCGGCATGCCCGCCCGCCGCTCCATCTCGCCCAGTTGCCGGCTCAGCGTCGCCTTGGGCAGGCCGAGCGCGCGCGCGGCCGCGCTGATGCTGCCCTCTTCGACGATGCTGACGAACAGCGCCATGCCCGACAGATCGACATTGCGCGCGCCCGCGATCGCCATCCCCCCCTCATCGACCGTCGCCAACCATCGCCGAGCATAGAAGGCGACGGCTCGTCGTTCCAGCGATGGAACGCCGGACTTCCGATCCGGACGCTAATCGCGCCCTGCCGGGCCGCTTAGATCGTAGCGCTCAACTGTCGCGGAAGTGCTTCCATGCCTGGACCAACCCGGTCAACCGCCGCGCGCGGCTATGTCCGCTCGCCCGAGGAGGCTCCCGCCTTCTGGCAGCTCGGCAATCTGTGGCGCCTGGCGGCATCCGGCCATCTCACCGGCAACGCGCTCGGCGTGCTCGACCAGGTCGTCACCGGCGCCGGCGGTGGTCCGGCCTCGCACCTGCATCCCAGCGACGAAGGGCTCTACGTCATCTCCGGGCAATGCACCTTCAACGCCGCGGGCGAGGAATTGGTCGCCAGGACGGGCAGCCTCGTGGTCGTGCCGAGGTTCACCGAGCACGCCTTCACCGTGGACGAGCCCGGCACCCACTTGCTCAATTTCTACGTGCCCGCAGGCGTGGAACTTTTCCTGGCGTTGTTCGCGCATCCCGCCGAGCGCAACGAATTGCCGCCCGAGGGCGTGCCGCCACCGCCGCCGCGGTTGATCGACCAGCTTTCGCGCGATTACGGCCACATCCAGGGTATCGGCGGCCGGCCTGGCGTGGACAGGCCAACGCCCGAACGGATGGTGACCAGGCCCAACCCGGACGCCGTGGTGCCGCCTTACGTCGCGAGCGGGGCCGCTTCGCCGCACTGGTGGCATGACGGCCAGCTATGGTCGATTCTCGCCGATCAGGCGCGAACCGATGGCGGCTTTTCGATGTTCGAGATCGTGGCGCCGCGCGGCACGGGCGCGCCGCCGCATGCCTTCGTCGCGTCGGACGCGTTCCATTACGTGCTTGATGGCGCCATCGACTTCTTCATCGGCGACGAGGTGCGCAGTGCCGGGAAAGGCGACTTCGTGTTCGTCCCCAAGGGCACGCCGAGCGCACGGCGCGTCGCGAGCGAGACCGCGCGCAGCCTGTACCTGACCACGCCCGCCGGGTTCGAGCGCGTGCTGCGCGCGTTCGGGCAGCAGACGGACGCCGCCGAGCCGCCGCCGCATGGCTGGTCCGGCGCCCAAATCGGTCAGGAACGCGCCATGCGGCTGTTCGACGATCTAGGCCTGCGGCTAATCGCCATGGCCGACCCGTTCACCCGCTGAACCCCAGTTGCCGGAGTATCCGATCGTGTCATACCCCATCAACAAGGTCGTCGTGCTCGGCGCCACCGGCATGCTGGGCCTGCCGGTGACGCGCGCTTTGGCGCAAGGCGGGTTCGCGGTCACCGCCGCGCTTCGCAAGCCCGAGGCCGCTCGCGCCCTGCTGCCCGCCGGCATACGCGCAATCAACGCCGACGTGGCGAGCGAGAGCAGCCTTGCGGCCGCGTTCGCCGGCGCGGATGCGGTCTATGTGAGCCTGTCGATGACGCCCGCCCAGACAGCCAAGGATTTCCGGCTCGAGTCGGACGGGATGCGCGCGATCGTTTCGGCCGCCCGCGCCGCCGGCGTGTCGCGCGTCGCCTATCTGTCGTCGATCATGCAGAAGAACTCGGCCATGGACTGGTGGGTGCTGCAGATGAAGCGGGAGGCGGTTGCGATCCTGCAACGCAGCGGTCTCGACCACACCATCTTCTACCCGGCCAACTTCATGGAGTCGCTGCCAGGGCGGATGCGCCAGGGCAAGCGCCTCGCCGTGGCGGGCCGCCCGCGCGAGACGAGCTATTGGATCGCCGCCGAGGACTATGCGGCCCAGGTCGTCGCCGCGCTGCGCCGGGCGGAGGCGGGGGTCGCCCAGGAATACACCATCCAGGGACCCGAGAAGTTCAGGGTGGACGAGGCCGCGCGGATCTTCATGGACAATTACGCGTCCGAGCGGCTGTCGGTCGCCCGCGCGCCGCTGGCCCTGTTCAAGCTGCTCGGGCTGTTCTCGCCGACGATGGACTATGTTCGCCATATCTCGGAAGCGCTCAACACCACGCCCGAGCCGTTCGCCGCCGACCAGACCTGGGCCGAGCTCGGCAGGCCCCACACCACGCTGGCGCAGTTCGCCGGCCGCTTCCAGCCGCAGCCTGGAGGCGCACCGGCGTAGCGGCAAGCGCCGCAACACGACAGGATTGCCAAAACTCATCGACAGTTCCGGACGGCAGACCGGGATCCACGCCGTGAAGCATTCAGGACAGACTGAGGCAGTAGGCCTGCCGTCTGCTGGAAGCCGAAGCCGTGCGGCTCTCAGGCCTCCCAGCGCCAGCCGACGATCTCAGGCATGTCCTCGCCATGCCCTTCGATGTAGCGGCGGTGATCCATCAGCCTGTCGTGCATCGCCTGATGGAGCTGGGCGGCGCGCGGCAGCAGCCCCGGCACGGTGTCGATCACGTCCATCACGAGCTGAAACCGGTCGAGGCGGTTGCGCACCGTCATGTCGAACGGCGTTGTCGTGGTACCCTCCTCCAAATAGCCCCGAACATGCATGTTGCCGTGGTTGGCGCGCTTGTAGCACAGGCGGTGAATCAGCCAGGGATAGCCGTGATAGGCGAAGACCACCGGTCGGTCGCGGGTGAACAACGCGTCGAAGTCGCGGTCCGGCAGCCCATGCGGGTGCTGGCCCGGGGGCGGCAGCTTCATCAGATCCACGACGTTGACGACGCGCACCAGCAGGTCGGGCAAATGTCGCCGCAGCAGGTCCACCGCCGCCAGCGTCTCGCGGGTGGGCACGTCGCCGGCGCAGGCCATCACCACGTCCGGCTCGGCGCCGGCATCGTTGCCCGCCCAGTCCCACAACCCGATGCCGTGGCTGCAATGCCGGACCGCCTGTGCCAGGCTGAGCCATTGCGGTGCCGGCTGTTTGCCCGCGACGATCACGTTGATGCGGTTGCGGGTGCGCAGGCAATGGTCGGTCACCCACAGCAGGGTGTTGGCGTCGGGCGGCAGATAGACCCGTATCGTCTCGGGCTTCTTGTTGACGACGTGGTCGATGAAACCCGGGTCCTGGTGGCTGAACCCGTTATGGTCCTGCTGCCAGACATGCGACGTGAGCAGGTAGTTGAGCGAGGCGACCGGGCTTCGCCAGGGAACCTCGGCCGCCGTCTTGAGCCATTTGGCGTGCTGGTTCAGCATTGAATCGATTATGTGGATGAACGCCTCGTAGCAGCTGAACAGCCCGTGGCGGCCGGTCAGAAGATAGCCCTCCAACCATCCCTGGATGGTGTGCTCGCTCAGAATCTCCATCACCCGGCCGCCCTGGCCGAGATGCGTGTCCCAGGGCCTGGTGCAGGCATTCCAGGCGCGTGGCGATGCGTCCAGCACCGCTTCCAGCCGGTTGCTCTCGGTCTCGTCCGGGCCCAGCACGCGGAAGTTCCGCGTCGCCGCGTTGGCGGCCAGCACGTCACGCAGGAAGCCGCCCATGATTGCGGTTGCCGAGGCGTCCACAGCGCCCGGGGCGGGGAGTGCTACCGCATGGCTCTCGTAGGGCGGCAGGCGAAGCGGCTGCCGGACCCCGCCATTGGCGTGTGGGCTGGCGCTCATGCGCGCGCCGCCGTCCGGCGCCAGGGCGGCGATCTCGGGCGCCAGCCGGCCGTCGCCACCGAACAGGTCTTCCGGACGGTAGCTTCGCAGCCAGCGCTCCAGCAGGGCCAGATGGTCCGGGTTGCCGGCCACCTCGAACGGAACCTGGTGCGCACGCCAGAAGCCTTCCAGCTTCTCGCCGTCCACCTCCTTCGGCGCCGTCCATCCCTTCGGGCTGCGCAGGACGAGCATCGGCCAGCGCGGCCGCTCCTGCCCGCCCCTTGTTCGCGCTGCTTGCTGGACGTCGCGAATACGAGCGACCGCATCGTCCAAGGCCGCCGCCATCGCATGGTGCATGGGCGCGGCGTCCTGCGCGGACCCGTCCATCTCGGCGGCCGAGCCGACAAAGACCGGCGACCAGCCGTAACCTTCCAGCAGGCTGCGCAGCTCTGCCTCCGTGATGCGGGCGAGAACGGTCGGGTTGGCGATCTTGTAGCCGTTGAGGTGCAGGATCGGCAGCACCGCGCCGTCGGTGGCCGGATTCAAAAACTTGTTGGCGTGCCAGGATGCGGCGAGCGGCCCGGTTTCAGCCTCGCCGTCGCCCACGACGCAGGCCGCAATCAGGGCCGGGTTGTCCAGCACCGCGCCGAACGCGTGCGAGAGGGAGTAGCCGAGTTCGCCGCCCTCGTTGATGGAGCCCGGCGTCTCGGGCGCCGCGTGGCTTGGCACCCCGCCCGGGAAGCTGAACTGGCGCAGCAGCCGTCCCAGCCCGGCTTCGTCGCGCGACACGTCCGGATAGAGCTCGCTATAGGTGCCTTCCAGATAGGCGTTGGCGAGCAGCCCCGGCGCACCATGCCCCGGGCCGGCGACGAGAAGGATCTCGGCCCCCGTCTCTCGGATGACCCGGTTGAGGTGGACGTAGATGAAGTTCAGTCCGGGGGTCGTGCCCCAATGCCCGAGCAGGCGCGGCTTGATGTCCGACTGCGCCAGAGGGCGGCGCAACAGCGGGTTGTCCAGCAGGTAGATCTGCCCGGCGGACAGATAGTTGGCGGCCCGCCACCAGGAATCCATCCGCCCCAGCAGGTCCGCCGGCAGCGTCAATTATGGCTGCCCTGCCGCGCGGCCTGCGCCATCAGCACGGCCACCGCGCAGGACGCGACGTGGACGGCCAGGCTGTCCGCGCGGCTGGTCAGAACGATCGGCACGCGCGCGCCGACGACTACAGCCGCGGCATCGGCGCCCGCCAGGAAAATCAGCTGCTTGGCCAGAACGTTCCCGGTCACGAGGTCCGGGACGACCAGGATGTCGGCCTGCCCGGCCACCGCGGATACGATGCCCTTTTCCGCGGCCGCCTCCGGGCTGATCGCGTTGTCGAAGGCGAGCGGGCCATCCACCAGGCCGCCGGTGATCTGCCCGCGCTCGGCCATCTTGGCCAGCGCCGCCGCATCCACGGTGGTCTGCAGCTTCGGGTTGACCACCTCCACCGGTGCGATGATCGCGACTTTGGGCGTCTCGATCCCGAGCATTTGGGCGAGATCGATGGCGTTCTGCACGATGTGCCGCTTGTCCGCGAGCGACGGCGTCACGTTGATCGCCGCGTCGGTGATCAGCAGCGGCTTCTTGTAGCGCGGCACGTCCATGACATAGACATGGCTGACCCGGCGGTCGGTGCGCAGGCCCGTCTCGGCCGCCATGACTGCGTGCATGAACTCGTCGGTGTGCAGCGAGCCTTTCATCAGTATTTGCGCCTCGCCCGCGCGGACTAGGCCGACGGCGCGCTCGGCCGCCTCGTGGCTGTGCCCGGCGCCCTCGATCCTGGCATCGCCCAGCTCCAGGTCGGCCGCCTGGGCCGCCGCCCTGATCTTGTCGGGCGGGCCAACCAGGATCGGCGTGATCAGGCCCGCTTGCCATGCCTCCATGGCGGATGAGAGAGAGGCCGCATCGCACGGATGGGTCACGGCAGTCGTCACGGCCGGAAGGTCGCGACACCTGTCCAGCAACGCCTGCCGCCAGCCATGGGTCGTGCTGGCGGCAGCGGCCTGGCCTTGCCCTTCCATGCCGCTACCGCAGCAGGTTGGAGCGGGCGAGTTCGACCACCTCGTCGCCGCGGCCGCTCATCACCGCGCGGAGCATGTAGAGGGTGAAGCCCTTGGCCATCCCGGCCGTCACCTTGGGCGGCATGGCGAGTTCCATTCGGTTGACCACCGCGTCGACCAGCACCGGGCCTGGGTGGGCCAGCGCCTCGGCCAGCTTGGACTCCACGTCGGCCGGGTCGTCGATGCGCACGCCGTGGATGCCGATGGCCTGGGCCATGGCCGCGAAGTCGGGGTTGTCCAGGCTCGTGCCCGTATCCACGAAGCCGGAGGATTTCTGCTCCAGCTCGATGAAGCCGAGCGCGCCGTTGTTGAACACCACGACCTTGATCGGCAGGCCGAGCTGCTTGGCCGACAGCAGATCGCCCATCAGCATGGTGAAGCCGCCATCGCCGGAGAGCGACACGACCTGCCGGTTCGGGAACGCCGCCTGCACGCCCAGCGCCTGCGGCATGGCGTTGGCCATGGACCCATGCCAGAACGAGCCCGCCAGGCGACGCCGGCCGTTCATCGCCAGGTAGCGCGCCGCCCAGACCGTCGGCAGCCCAACGTCGCAGGTGAACACCGCGTCGTCGGACGCGAGTTCGCTGATGGCGCGCGCGATGTGCTGCGGATGCAGCGTGCCGCCGGGCCGGCCGTGCGCCAGTTCGTCCAGCCCCTTTCGGGCTTCTCGGTAGTGGGCCACGGATTTGTGGAGGTGCTCGTCGTCCCGGTTGCGCAACAATTGCGGCAGCAGGGCCTGTGCCGTGGAGCGCACGTCGCCGATGATGCCGATCTCGACGGGGGCGCGGCGCCCGATCGCCTCGGGCCGCACATCCACCTGGGCGATGCGCGCCTTTTCGGGAAAGAACTGCGTGTAGGGGAAGTCGGTGCCGAGCATCAGCAGGGCGTCGCACGCGCCCATGGCGTAGTAGCCGGACGAGAAGCCGATTAGCCCGGTCATGCCCACGTCGAACGGGTTGCCCCACTCGACGTGCTCCTTGCCGCGTATGGCGTGCACCATCGGCGCCTGAAGCGCGGCGGCGAGTTGCAGCACCTCGTCATGCGCGCCTTCGCAGCCGCCGCCGCAGAACAGGGTGACTCGCTTGGCGCCGTTCAGCAGCGTCGCCAGTTCGGCCACCGCCCCCGGCGACGGGACGATTGCGGGCGACGGCAACAGCAGCCCGGCCGGCCTGGGCGCCGGCGCGTCGGCCGCCGGCAGCATCGCCACGTCGCCCGGGATGACGACGACGCAGACGCAGCGTTCCGCCACGGCCCGCCGCACCGCCACCTCCAGCACCCGCGGCATTTGAGACGGGCTGGACACCATTTCGCAGTAGCTGCTGCATTCCACGAACAGCCGCTCCGGATGGGTCTCCTGGAAAAAACCCGAACCGATCTCCGGCGACGGTATGTGCGCGGCGATGGCCACGACGGGCACGCGCGAGCGGTGACAGTCGAACAGGCCGTTGATCAGATGGAGGTTGCCCGGGCCGCAGCTGCCGGCGCACACGGCGAGCTTGCCGGTGACGTGGGCGTCCGCGCCGGCGGCAAAGGCGGCCACCTCCTCGTGTCGCGTGTGCAGCCACCTGATGCCGCCCTGGCGTCGCAAGGCATCGGTAAAGCCGTTGAGGCTGTCACCGACGATGCCGTAGATGCGTTCCACGCCGGCGGCGACCAGGGTTTCGACCATCTGGTCGGCGACTGTCTTTGCCATGTCAGACCACCTTGCTCGTCAATGCGACAATTGCAGGACCGGCCGAAGTTCGCCGTTCAGACAAGATGCATCTCCTTGGCCGACGCCCTCAGGCCATCGCGGAAGTTCGGATGGGCCAGCCCGACCAGCGCCGTCACCCGCTCAGTCGAGGACAGGCCTTTAAGGTTGGCGGCGCCGTATTCCGTCACCACCCATTGGGTGTCGATGCGGGGGGTCGTCACCGGACCGCTCAGCTTGGCCACGATGCGCGACACCTTGCCATGCGCCGCGGCCGCGCTGGCGGCGATGATAGATTTGCCGCCCTTGGAGGCGTACGCGCCGCGAACGAAGTCGAGCTGTCCGCCGGACGCGCTGTACTGGTGGCCCAGCATGTGCTCGGAGTTGCAGGCGCCGGTCAGGTCGATCTCGATCGTGCCGTTGATGGAAATAACGTGGTCGTTGCGGGCGATCACCGTCGGGTCGTTCACGTAATCGACCGGCCAGCTCTCGACGGCCGGGTTGTTGTCCAGGAACTCGTACATCGACTTCTGGCCCATGGCGAAGGTGTAGACCGTCTTGCCGACATTCTGCTTCTTCGCGTGATTGGTTATGTTGCCGGACAGCGTCAGGTCCACCAGGCCGGGGCACAACGCCTCGGTATGCACGCCCAGGTCGTTGCGATCCTTCAGCGCCGCGCATACTAGGTTGGGCAACGCGCCCACGCCCATCTGCAGGCAGGCGCCGTCCGGCACCATGTCGGCGATCAGCTTGCTGATCGTCTCGTCTTCCGGCGCCCCATCGCGTACCGGCAGTTCAAGCAGCGGCACGTGGTTTTCGACGATGGCGCTCACCTCCGAGACGTGCAGTTGCGCGCCCGACCCGAGTACGCGCGGCATGTTGCGGTTGACCTCGACAATCAGTCTCTTGGCCGCGCGCGCGACCTTGGACGAGTAATCGTTGCCGACGCCAAAAGACATGTAGCCGTGCGCGTCCATCGGTGACACGGCGCACACGAAGCTTTCGACCCCGATATCCTCGATCAGCAGCCGCGGCGCCTGGTGGAAATTGTTCGGGACGTAGCGCAGCACCTTGCGCTCGCTCTCCGCGCTCTTCTTGATCAGCGCGCGGTCGGCCGCCGTGACGAACATGCAGTACGGCTCGATGCGGTCGGCGAGCTCGAGGTCGAGCACCGTCTTGCCCGCCGCAGAGGTCGCCTCGAAGTAGTAGAGCCGCAAAGCTTCCACGTTCCCCGCCCGCGCCCTGTCAGCGAGCGCCTGCAGAAGCGCCGGGGGCTGCGCCATGGCCATGCCCATGGCCATCTTGCTGCGAGAAGGGATGGTAGCGATTGCGGCTTCAGGCGTGGTGAGCTTGGATTGATAGACATCGGTAAATGTCATCCGCCGATCCCTTCCGTTCTCAATCGTCTCAGTAGCCGGCGGCTTCTTCGGGCGAGTGGCCGCGCTTGTGGATCAGCATGGTGCGCTCGAACGTCATCACCTCCTTGCCGTCCTGATTCACGCCGCGGGTGGATACGGTGACGATGCCCTGGGTCGGCCGTTTCTTGCTCTCCCGCTTGCTGAGGATGGTGGTTTCGGCATAGAGCGTGTCGCCCGCGAAGACGGGATGCGTGGCCTTCACCTTGTCCCACCCGAGGTTTGCCACGACTTTCGCGCTGACGGTGCGCACGCTCATGCCGGTGAGCAGGGCGAGCGTGAAGGTGCTATCCACCAGCATCTTCTTCCATTCCGTTTTGGCGGCGTAGGCCGCATCGAAATGCACCTGCTGCACGTTCAGCGTCAGCAGGGTAAAATACGTGTTGTCCACATCGAGCACGGTACGTCCGGGACGATGCTCGAAGACGTCGCCCTCGACGAAGTCTTCGTAGTAGAGGCCCGACGTCTCGCGGTAGCGCTTTTCGCCGACCGGCTTGTAGGCAGGCAACAGGCTGTCCATCGTCTAAACTCCTTGTTGGGGACAAGATTACTAACAAACGGCCGCTCCAGGCGGCCTGCCGGTCAGGCGCCTTCCTGACCTGCGGCCTGCAGGATGCGCCGCGCCTTGCGCGCAACCGCCTCGTCGATCATCTGTCCATCGACGACGCCCACCCCCTTCGCATTCGCCGCCAGCACGGCATGCGCGTGCTCGATCGACTTGTCCGTGGGCGTCAAAGCCTGGTTGATGGGGCCGACCTGGCCGGGGTGGATCGCCGCTTTGGCCGGGAAGCCGAAGGCGATGGAATCCGCCGTCTCACGCGATAAGCCGTCCGCATCGTGCACGTCGAAATACGGGGAATCGATCGGCACGATCCCTGCGAGCGCGCACGCCAGGACAAGGCGGTTGCGCGCTGCGGCCAGTGGCGCCCACGCCGTGGCCGTGCCCAGATCGGCGGCCTGGGCCGCCGCACCCCGCATCAGCCCGAACATTCGCGGCGTTGCCGCGGCCGTCGCTTCGACGGCCGCAAGCCCCCTGGCGCTCTCGATCAAACTCACGAGCCGTGTATCCGATTTCTTCGTCGAAAGAAGGCGGTCCAGAATGTGCATGTGACCCGGCCCATCGGCCTTGGGCAGCACGAGGAAATCGGGCGCGGCCTGCGATGCAAGCAGGGCATCGAGGTCGGCGATGCCAGCAGCGGTATCCAGGCCGTTGATGCGCAGCGCGCGAGCGGGGCTTGTGCCTGCGCCGGACGAGAGATAATCGATCGCCGTCTTTCGCGCCTTTGGTTTGTCGTCGGGCGAGACGGCGTCTTCGAGATCGATGATGAGGACGTCGGCCCCCACCTCTTTCGCCTTGGCGAACCGTTCAGGCCGCATTCCCGGAGTAAACAACCAACTCCGTATAGGCTTCGCTCTTTCCGGCATATCTTTACCTTTGGACCGAGGCGTTGCTCGAGGGGCGGTCGTGGGGAACTGTGACTGAGAGCGCGACCGGATCAATCTCCAGGGAGATCCGGCTATGCGCTTTCCATTTTGTCATCGCGCACTCAAAGCGCCAATTTGGCTCCATGTTCCAAAGACGGAGCACGTTCTTGCGGTATTTTGGTTTGTTTCAGGAAGTCAGTCGTTCAGGCTCGCGTCGGCGGTTTGCTTAGCTTCACTTTGGTTGAGAATAGTCATCTACGTTGCATTCGGCTCGACCGGTTCGGCACCACAATCCGCCATCGTCGAACGTCATGGAGGTTGGTGGGCATGGGCGGTCTTCTTGACATCAGATTTGCACCCGGAACAATAAAGCGTGGTTGTACCCGGCTACAGCGGATTCAACATCAGGACATGTCCGTGTCGATCGACTGCGGCGAGGAGGTCGATCTGCTCGTCAATCTCAGTGGCGGTCACCGGGTCGAAGGGCGGGTGGATGGCGTATTCCGATCCGAAATGCCGCGACCGGGCTCGGTGTCGGTGCTTCCCCCATCCTGCCCGGTCCGCATCCAGATCAGTGGCGACTGCTCGGTTCTGATCCTGCGCATCGAATGGCGTGAAATGCTCGAGTTTGCCGCCCAGAACAGCATCAGTCCCGACCGATTGGTCATACAACCTAGAGTAAGTGACGACGATCCATTGCTCGCGCGACTGCTGTTCCGGGCGGCTGCGGCAGACACGCCCTTGGCGCGCGAGACGGCCATCGCCGCCATCGCGTCGAATCTCGTCGCTAGATCGGTTTGCATACCGAAGCGGCGGCAATCGGTCGGCCTATCAGGCAACATCTTGCGTCGATCGATCGAGCTGATCGATTCCAGCACGGCTGAAGACGTGTCCTTGTCTGCCCTTTCTCAGAGCGCAGGACTGAGCCTGCATCATTTCGCGCGAGGCTTCAATTTGGCGACGGGCTACTCACCCCACCAATACATCGTAAAACGCCGGACCGAACGCGCCATCGATCTGCTCGCCAGAAGTCAGCTGAGCATCAGGGACATTGCGAAAGAGGCGGGCTTTACGCACGCAAGCCACCAGGCGCGTCACGTGCGACGTCTGACGTCGTTGTCGCCGCAGGAGTACAGGCGGCATGTCGTTCCTTAAAGCATGGTCGCATTAGGTTGACCTTCACCCGCGATAAACATGCTTGCCAAAACAAGAAGCCAGAACAGGGTAGCTTCGGCTTCCAGAAGACCGCGCCTGCAGGGCACCTAAATACTCCTTTCGATATGTCGAGAAGCTCAGAGGGGTCCAGCCAGGCTCTGCGCGGGTATGGCGTCGGTGAACTTGGCTATGTCTGCCATGACATGCGCCGTTTCCGGTGCGGCAAGCGCCGTCCGCAGCGCCGCGTCGTCCCGGAACTTGCATTCGGCGATGGCGATTGTTCCCGCACCGATCTCAGACGGGAAGAAAGCGGCGCAGGACACCAGCCCGTAGCGCGTCCAGGACTGCAAGACGAGCGGAACGTGGCCGGACACGTAATAGTCGCGGTCGAAACGGGTGGCGCCGTCGCCGGGATAGGTCACGTACATCGTGATCATGCAAAATCCTTCTCGCTTGGAACGTCGAGCGCGTTGAGCGTGATCGAGACGGTGGCGTAGGTCCCGACCCAGAAGACCAGCTCGTTCAGCGCGCCCTGGCCGAGCAGGTCGCGCGCCGCACGGTAGGTGGCGCCTGGCAACACCCCGCCGTCCAGGAGTGCCGACGTCACATCGTAGGCGCACCCCTCCTCCGGGGTGAGGTCGGCGGCCGCTGCCCGGCCGCGATCAGGGCGATCTTGGCCGCGTTCATGCCTTGCTCGGCGGCGGTGGCAGCATGGGCGTACAGCTCGTACGCCGCCCGGAACCGGGCGCCCACCACCAGTATCGCCACCTGCCTGGCCGATTGCGGCAGAAGCTTGAGTGCCGTGAGGGCGGCGATCACGTCGTAATGCGCCTGGCCGACGCTCGGCTCGTGCAGGAACACGCCCCATGGACCTAGCAGCGCGCCGCATTCGTCCGTCGTCTTGAACGCGGTGAAGCCTTGGGCGATTTGCTCTCGGTTGCGGTCGTAGAGCGCACGCTGCTCGGCGCTGAGCCGGTCGGGCGGGAGAAGGGGCAGGCGCATCGAAATCTCCTGGTTGTCAGGCCGTGAGCAGGCGGTCCGGGGTGATCGGCAGCTCACGCACCCGCTTGCCCGTCGCATGCCAGATCGCGTTGGCGATGGCGGGAGCGACGCCGCACAGGCCGAGTTCAGCCAATCCCTTGACGCCGAGCGGGTTCATGATCCGGTCCTCGGCGTCCACGAACAGCGCGTCGAGCGCGTGAATGTCGGCGCAGACCGGGACGAGGTATTCGGCGATGGTCGCGTTGGCGACGCGGCCGAGAGTGTCGTCCCACTCGGCCCCCTCCAGCAGCGCCATGCCGATGCCGCCGACCATGCCGCCGATGGCCTGGCTGTGCGCAAGCCGGGGATTGACGATGCGGCCCGCATCGTAGGCGCCGACCATCCGCGCCACGCGGACGCTGCAAAGCTCCGGATCGACACGCACTTCGGCGAACACCGCGCCGAAGCCCGCGGAGCTGTGTGTCTTCGCCTCGTCGCCGGGCGCGGCGCTGGCCTCCGCGTCGAGGCGCTGCAACCCGGCCTCGCGGAGCGCTCCCGCGTGATCATGGGCCGCGTGGCCGAGCGCGAGGAGTTTCGCCGTCAGCGCAGCGCAGGCCGCCTGCACCGCCGAGCCGATGCTGGCCATCGTGGTCGAGCCGCCATGCTCCTTGGCGGCCGGGAACGTGGAATCGCCGAGCTCGAACCGCACCCGTTCCATCGGCAGGCCCAACGCGTCCGCCGCGACCTGCGTGGCGGAGGTGTAGGTGCCCGGTCCCATGTCGGTGGTGGCGCAGCGGACTGTGGCGGTGCCGTCCGCGAACAGCGTGGCAGAGGCGGAGGTCGGATAACGGGCCACATGGTAGATCGCGGTCGCCATGCCGAACCCGACCAGCTCGCGTCCGTCCCGCATCATGCGCGGTGCGGGCGCGCGCCGGTGCCAGCCGAACCGGTCCGCCCCTTGGTGGTAGCAGGCACGCAGGGCCTTTGAGGACCAGGGCAGGTCCTTCGTCGGGTCGCGTTCGGCGTAGTTGCGCAGGCGCAGCTCGATCGGGTCGAGCCTCAGCGCCTCCGCCAGCTCGTCCATCGCCATCTCCTGTCCGATCAGCCCGGTCGCCCAGCCGGGCCCGCGCATCGGGCAGGGCGTGCTGACGTTCATCGGCACCAGGCCGTAGCGGGTGCGGCGGTTGGGGCAGGCATAGGTCGTGGCAGCGGGCGCGAGCGTGCCCTCGGCAACTCCTCGTAGAGCGAGGTCTGGCCCGTCACCTCGTGGATCATGGCGGCCAGCCGGCCATCGCGGTCGGCGCCGAGTGCCACGCGTTGCCGGGTCGCGGGGCGGAAGCCGATGGCGGTGGAGAGCTGGCGCCGGGTCAGCTCCAGCCGCACCGGACGCCCGGTGCGGCGCGCCGCCATGGCTGCGAGCGTCACATGCGGCCAGGTACGCAGCGCCGAGCCGAATGCGCCGCCCACGAACGGGTTGATCACCCGCACGCGCTCCGGCGCGGTGCCGAAACGGCGGGCGACCTCGTCCCGCTCGTTGCCGACCCACTGCGTCTTGCTCCACAGCGTCAGCCGGTCGCCCTGCCACTGTGCCACGGTCGCGTGCGGCTCCATCGCGTTGTGCTGCTCGCGCGCCTGGATATAGGTCGCATCGATCCGGACGGGCGCTGCTGCGAACGCGGCGTCGGGGTCGCCCTGCTTGGTCTCCGGACCCCGCCCCTTCTTCGCGGCGGTCTCGGAGGTGGGCCTGGCGTGTTCGGGATCGAAACGCACGCGGCGGTCAGGGTCGAGGTCGAGGTCGTAGGTCACGCGGATGAGCGACGCCGCATACAGCGCCAGCGCCTGCGTTTCTGCCACCACCAGCGCCACCGGCTGGCCGCTGAACAGTATCTCGGCATCCTGCAGCACGCGCAGCTGTTCGCCGGTGACCGGATCGACCGCCGGCCGTTCGGCGGGCGCCAGATAGGCAAGCCGGTCGGCGTTGAGATGGGTGAGGACGAGCAGCACGCCAGGCGCGCGTTCGGCCGCCGCGATGTCGATCGCGGCGATGCGCCCGGCCGGGACGGTGCTGTCATGCGTCGCGGCATAGGCAAGCCCGTCGGGGTGGAACTCGGCGGCGTAGCGGGCGCCGCCCGTGACCTTCAACGGCCCGTCCACGCGGGGCAGCGCGGCGCCGATGGCGGTCACGCGAGCGCCGCCGTCTCGGTCAGCGCGCGGGCAACGGTGCGCCGGATCAGCTCTAGCTTGTAGGCGTTGCGCCCATGTGCCACGGCGCCGTTGGCGGCGCGCGCCACCGCTGCCTGAATCAGCGCGGGGGTAAGGACCCGGCCCTGCAGCGCCGCCTCGACCTGCGGCAGGCGCCACGGCCTGGTTGCCACGCCGCCGACCGCGATGCGCATTTCGCGCACCGTGCCGTCGCCGCCAAGCTCCATCGCCACGGCCGCCGATGCGATCGACCATTCGAAGCTCGCCCGGTCGCGCACCTTGAGGTAATGCGAGCGCAGCCCGGCCGGGCCGGCCGGCACCTCGATCGACAGGATGAGCTCGCCCGGCGCCAGCCGGGTTTCGACAGCGGGCGTATCCCCGGGCGTGCAATGCAGATCGGCGAGCGGGATCGTGCGCGCCCCATCCGGCCCGGCGATCCTGAGGGTTGCGTCCAGCACCAGCAGCGCGTTGGCGAGATCGCCCGCGTAGGTGGCGATGCAGCGCCCGCTGCCGCCCAGCACCGCGTGAAAGCGGTTCTGCCCTTCGATGGCCGGGCAGCCGCTCCCCGGCTCGCGCTTCTCGCAGGGCGCGCCCGGGTCGCGGAAATAGCCGCAGCGGGTGCGCTGCAGCAGGTTGCCGCCGAGGGTCGCCAGGTTGCGCACCTGCGCAGACGCGCTCGCCAGCAAGGCTTCCGACACCACCGGGCACGCCGCCAGCACCGCCGGGTGCGCCGCCGCGTCGCTCATCCGGACGAGTGCGCCGAGCCGCAAGCCGCCCGCGTGCCGCTCGATCCGGTCCAGCCCCGCAAGCGCGGAGATGTCGATGATGCGGTCGGGGTTGCGCAGATGCTCCCCCATGAGCTGCATCATGTCGGTGCCGCCGGCGAAGAAATCCGCGCCGGGCTCGTGCGCCCTGTCCGAGCGGTGGCGCGCGAGGCTGGCGGTCGCGGCAGGAACGCTGGCGGCACGGACATAGGCGAAGGGAACCATCGTCAGCCCTCCCGGCCGGCAGCGTCGCGGATCGCTGCCACGATGTTGGTGTAGGCGCCGCAGCGGCAGAGATTGCCGCTCATCCACTCGCGTATCTCGGCGTCGGACTGCGCATGGCCCTCGGCGATGCAGGCAACGCCGCTGACGATCTGCCCCGGCGTGCAATAGCCGCACTGGTAGCCGTCATGGGCCACGAACGCCGCCTGCAGGGGATGGAGTTGGCCGTCCTGCGCCAATCCCTCGATCGTGGTGATCGCGCGGCCCTGGCTCATCACCGCCAGCGTCAGGCAGGCATTCACCCGGCGTCCATCGACCAGGACGGTGCAGGCGCCGCAGGCGCCGAGCCCGCAGCCTTTCTTGCTGCCGGTGAGCTGCAGGTGGTCGCGCAACGCGTCGAGCAGGCTCGTATGCGCATCGAGGCCCGGCAGGTGATGCTCGGCGCCGTTCACGGTCAGCACCACGTCGAGTTGCCGGCGCGGCTCGTCCGCCGGCTTCGGCACGGCGCCCCGTGCGGGCGTCTGCGGCGGGCCGGCTATCACGGCAGCCCCGCCTGCCATCGAGGTTGCAAGGACGCCCCGCCGCGTCCAGTTCCGATCGTCCACGGCGCGCTCACCTCGCGTGCATGAGCGTAATTTCGGCCATGCGCCGCATGGCGGGGCACGATGCTGCCCGTAGACCCGGACCGATGAAGCCGCGTTCCATCACGACACCCCCGGCGTTTGCCCTGCACCGGCATGGCGCTCCAGCCAGGCGAGCACGGGTGCCAGCGCTGCGTCGGAGTTTTTCTCGTTGATGAGGCCGTGACCGTTGCCGGTCACGCCGTGGGCCGGCAGGTGCTGCTGCTCGGCGGCGGCCCCGCCTGCCTTCAGCGCGGCCACGATCGGCGGGCTGGCCGGTGCGAAAGACGAGGTGTCGCCCGTCACTACGCCGATCGGCAGTCCCGCCAGGTTGGGCAGGCGCCGCGTCGCGGGATCGGCAGCGCGCACCGCGTCCGACGAGGCGAGCGGCGGATCGAAGGTCAGCGGCGCGGCGGCCAATCCCCAGCTCAACGGACCGATATTGGGTATGTCGGCGAAGGGCGGCCCCATGGGCTCGACGCTGACGATGGCGCGGACCAGCCCTTGTCGCCGGTCGGCGGCGAGCCAGCCGCTCGGTCCCGATGCCGAATGGGTGAGCAGGATGGCCGGCCCGATCCGGTCGAGCATCCGGGCAAGCCGGTCGGCGTCCATCTCTTCCGAGGCCGCGAGGTCGGCCGGCAGCGGGCCGTAGCCGGCGATGAACTGGTCCATCGCCGCCGCGTCATCGGGCGCGAATGGCCATTGCGTATGCCTGCCCGACGGGTCGGGCGGAAAATAGATCTGCCGTCCACCCTCGTAGGAGAAGGCCGGGCCCATCGGGCCGATGATGTCGGTATGCAGCGGCGAGCGGCCATGGCCAGGGCGATCGACGACCACCGTCGCATATCCGGCCTCGACCAGCCGCTGCGCCCAATCCGGGACGGCCGTCCGGCGTGTCCAGCCACTCGGTGCCCTGAAAGCCGCCGCCATGCACCAGCACGACGGGATAGGGTTGCGTGACCGTCTGCGGCGCTACCCACTCGGCGAACATCGGCCCGCGCTGGAAGGTCTTGCCGCCGCGTTTCACCCGCTCGCCGGACACCCAGAAATGCCCGCGTCGGACGGTGCGCGCCGGGGTGCCGGCCCAGAACGGCTGCGCGGCCTCGAGAACAGTTTGCCCGGTCATCGGGACATCCCGCCGAGTTCGGCGTAGGCGGGCACATTCCAGTAGAAGGGCCGAAACTCGGCAATGCGGTCGCCCGCCACGCGGACCGTCTGCGTCATCGGAAGGTCGAGCATGCTGCCAGATATGCGCGCGCGGGTGACCAGGCGGCAGGTGATGACCACTGTGTCGCCATCTTCGAAGAAACGCGCGTCCGCCACCGCAAGCCGGTCGAAGGTCCGGCTCATCTGCCGCGCCCAGTCCTCGTAGCCGGCGTGGCCGCGGAATTCGCCGCCCCAGGGCAGGTCGGGCGACTGGTGCAGCACCACATCGGGTGCCAGCGTCGCGGCCATGCCGGCGAAGCTTCCGCCGGCGTTCATGTAGGCGTCTTCAGCCGCGTGGAAGCGCTGGATGACGTCCCGGGGCGAAGCGGCGGCGGGCATCACAGCGCCACCTCGCCGCCGTCGGGATCGCTGCGGTAGGTGGCCGTGCCGCCGTTGCGGAAGGTGGAGGCGGTGCCGAACGTGTCCTCCATGAACTGCATGTAGGTGATCTGGCCGTCCTCCACCTTGGCCAGGATGGCAAAGGGCGAGGTGACCGCGCGGCCAAGCGTGGCGGAGCGGTAGGTGAAGCGGCCGAACACGGCCACGTTGCCGCCCTCGCCGAACAGCTCGCCGATCTCGAACGCCTCGTTATGCCAGTAGCGGTTCACCCTCGTGTAGGTGTCCAGCACCGCCTCCGGGCCGGTGCGGGTGCCGGCCCAGGGCATGATGCGGCGAAGTTCGGGGTTGTCGAAATTGAGCGACACGTAAGTGGCATTCGGCGCCATCAGCCTGTGCACCACCTCGGGGTTCACCGGGTCTGCCAAGAGCGTTCGCACGATCTCTTTCGGTGACATGGGCATTCGTCTCCTGCGACAGCGCGGGCGCACCCGCTTAGTTTAAGACTGTTCGATCCACAAGTTGGAGAGCGTCCCGACTCTTGTCAATGATATTTGGACCAAACATTCTATAAGTCTGCTGGAGAGACGGATGCCGCGCACTGGAAGACCGAGGGAGTTCGACCGAGATCGCGCGCTGGACGCTGCGATGCAGCTGTTCTGGCGCCAGGGCTACGAATCGACCTCGCTCGACCAGCTCAAGCAGGCGATGGGCGGCCTTTCGGCGGCCAGCTTCTATGCAGCGTTCGGTTCCAAGGAGCGCCTCTATCGCGAGGCGTTGGCCCGCTACCTCGACACGCACGGGCAGGTCGTCGCGACCTTGCACGACGAGACGCTGGCGCCGCGCGACGCGCTGGAGCGCGCGCTTCGCCAATCGGCCCGGTTGCAGACCGACACCCAACTGCCGATGGGATGCATGATCGTGCTGTCGGCCGCAAACGCCGCGCCGGGGAACGCGCATGTGCAGGCGTTGGTCGCCGCCGAACGGGAACGCAACCGCAATGCCGTCCGTCGCTGCATCGAGCGGGCCGTGGCATCGGGCGAATTGCGCGCCGGCGCCGAGGGTTTGGCCATTCTGGCAGACGCGTTGCTGGTCGGCATGTCGGTCCAGGCGCGCGACGGCGTGCCGCTTGAGGCCATCGATGCTGCCATATCGAACCTGCTTCAGCTTTGGGACTTGGGACAAAAACTGCATGGGTAGGTAAGGCAAGCGGTCCTTTTTGAAAAAAGACGCAAAAACTTTTGTTCCTGTCGTTGTTGAAACGGCCGGTTGAGCCGTCGCTGAGAGAGCGAAAAAGCAAAAGTTTTTTGGTCCTTTTTTCAAAAAAGGACTTCTTGCTGCTGCCGTGGTGTCTCATGCCCCCATCACGGGGCCGCCGTCGAACAGGAAGAGGCAATCCTCCGAGCGCCTGACGCCGTCATGGATCGTGTAGGTGCGGACGTGTCCGGTGCGGTCGCCGTGCCAGAGGGAGACGCAGGCGTAGGCGCCGTCGCGGCGCAGGATGTAATACACGATTTCGACGAAGCGCAGCGCCGCCATGTCGTTCTTGTAGCAGGCGGCGACAGAGCGCAGCACGTCCATGCCCGCCTCGGCCGGCGGCAGGCCGCGTTTCATGTTCTGCACGATGGCATAGGCGCCTGCGACCTTGACGTTCGCCGCGGCGCTGCCGCTGGCGCCCGCCGAGCCCACCTCCGGGTCGAGGTAGCAGCCGGCGCCGAGGGTGGCGACGTCGCTGACCGCGCCGGGGACCTTCCACGGCAGGCCGCTGGTGGTGGAGGCGCAGGACATCTCGCCCTTGGCGCCGACAGCGGCGACATGGAGCGGTGTGGCGACCGGGAACAGCGCGTCGTAGGCCGCGACCCAGGTCCATTGCGGCTCCAACCCCTCCTGCTTGGCGAGCGCCTCGTGCGCGCGGATCAGCGTCTCGAGCTCCCCGCGCGTGGCCGGCAGGAAGGGCCGGGCGGCGTCCGGCCCCGGCCAGTTCGGATCGGTGCCGCCGGGGCCGGGCGGTTGGGGCAGCGCCTGGACGCGCTTCCATACGGCCCACATCTTCCGGCTCTGTTCGGTCAGCAGCTGTTCCTCGGAAAAGCCGTGCGCCAGGGCGAAACGCTGTGCGTCCAGGCCGGTCAGCAGCGGGGTGCCGGTCGCCTCCATCACGGTGCGCGCCAAGCGGGAGGCGTGGCGAATGCCGCTTACCCCGCCCACGGCGGCGCTGCGGCCGCTGGGTCCGTGGTAGCAGCACGCGTCGAGCTGCACGGCGCCCTCGGCATTCGGCAGGCCCGCGAGCCCGGCGGTGAAGTCGTGCGGGTTGTCCTCCTGTGCCTGCGTGATCGTCAGCGCGGCGTCCAGCGTGTCGCCGCCTTTCTGCAGGGCGGCGTAGGCGTCGTCGATGCCCAGCGTTCCGGCCGTCCTGCACAGGATCGCCGGCAGCCGCGGTACCGCGGGCCGCTCCAGCTTCGGGTGGTTGTGCATCTCGTGATGCGGCATCGGCATGGCGGGCTGCGCCCCCGCCTCGTCCGCCCGGCCAATGGCGAGCGCGGCCGAGGAGAGCGCGGCGAGCAGGTCGCGTCGGGACGGGTTCATGCAGGTTCCTGGTTGGTCATGAAAGATGGTGCCGGGGACAGGCCGGCTGGCGGCGACCTGTCCCCGGCGTCGGCTCTCCCCCTCAATGGGAGAGGGTGAAGGTCCATTGCTGCCACTTGGCGCCGGACACCGGCCACTGGTCGATCACCGCGCCCGAGTTGGGCGAACCGGCATCGACGTCGAGCGCTTGGCCGCTGAGCGTGCTGGTGAGCTGGTAGCTGCCCGCACCGACCGAGGTGACGAACCATTGCTGCCATTGGCCGCCGCCGTAGGGGATTTGATCCACCAGCGCGCTCGGCTTGTTGGAGCCGCCCGCGACCTCCATCACCTGCCTGCTCGCGACGTTGGTCAGGGTGACGACGTTGTTGCCGATGTTGTTGACGGCCCATTTCTGGCTGGCGGCACCGTTGATTGTGACCTGCTGGATGACCGTGCCCGCCGTGTTGGAGCCACCCGGGTCGTCCAGCGCCTTGCCGCTGTTGACGCTGGTGACGACGTAGGTGCCGTTCGGGATCAGCTGCCCGGCCGTGCCCGCCTTGGCGAAGGTCCATTGCTGCCAGGCCTTGCCGGCATAAACCGTCTGGTCGATGTTGGCGTTGGCGGCCACCGAGCCGCCGGCCACTTCCATCGCGTTGCCACCGTTCTGGCTGGTGACTTCGAAGATTCCCGACCCCAACGACTTGAGCGCCCATTGCTGCCAGGTGACCGCCTTGTACGGGTATTGGTCCAACAGCGCACCGGGGCTCGTCGAACCAGCGGTGACGTCGAGCGCCTGTGCGCTGGTGGCATTGGTTAGTGTGACGACGTTGTTGCCGATGTTGTTCAACACCCATTGCTGGTTCGACGTGTTGGCGGCCGGTTGCTGCTGCATGACGATGCTGGGCTGCTGCGAGGCGGCGGGTGTGGTGCCGGGGTTGGAAAGCAGCTGGCCGCTGTTGACGTTGGCGAGCGTGTAGGTGCCGTTCTGTAGCAGGTGCGTCCCCGTCGGCAGCTGGCCATAGATGCACACCTGGCCGCTCATGGCCTGCGCCGTGCCGAAGCTTGCGAGGTAGACCTTGCCGTTGGCGACCGTGGGCGCGGTGAACTTGGCGTAGTTGCCACAATCGTCACGCGTCGGGTTCTGCTCGTTGTTCCAGATCTGTGTCATGTTGGCCGTGTTGTAGGCGTATAGGATGCCCGGCTGCGTCATGTGCCAGGCGCCCAGCATCGAGTTACTGGGATCGCCGCGGCTGTTTGTGGCCGCCCACAGTATGGCGTTGGCGTTCCCGTTGGCCGACATCGACAGCGTGCCGCCTGGATGGCCGAACGCCTGGATGTTGCCGACGAAGCTGGGCGAGGTTGCGAAGTTCGTGCCGTTGAAGTGGAAGACGCGCAGGTAATCGCCCTGGCCCCACATGTAGAGGTTGGAGTTGTAGTAGGTGAACGAATGGATGTGCGAGGATGTCGCCTGCCAGCTCTGCGTGGTGGCGTCGCCGAGATGTCCCATGTCGGCCGTGTTGACGAGCCGCAGATAGCCGTCCTTGCCGCCAGTGACGAGGAAGTCGGTGTTCGGCAGCAATACCGATCCGGCCGCCGTCAAGTCGCTATCCAAGCCGTCGAGGTCGGACCAATTGGACGGCGTATACCAGTCTTCCAGTGATAAGGTCGGGCTGGTCTTCAGGACCGTCTCGCTGAAATTAGTCATTCCGTCCCACTTGCCATTGCCCGCAACGATGTAGACGTTGCCCTGCGGGTCGGCCGTGTCACCGTTGCCCGCCTGCCAGGTGCCGTTGCCGTTGTCATCGGGAGACGCGTTGAACATGCCGGTCTGTGCCAGACTCTGCGCATTATAGGCAAAGCTGAGCCCCTTCCACGGCTTGTCGTCGCAGTGCGAGGCGAAAGAAAAGTAGATGTTGCCATTGGCATAGAGTAGCCCAGGCCGCTGCATCTGCCGCACGGAGTCGAACTCCGGCGCTTGTATCTGCGCCGGGCTGCCTGGCTCCTCGGTTCCCGTCGTGATGTCGAGCGCGTGCAGCGCATGAACCGACGTGGAACTCATATAGGTCTGCGTGACGACGTAAAGGCGCCCGTTGGCGATGACTGGCGTGCTCATGATGCCGGCAGAGCCCAATATGTCCATGCAAGACCAACTCGACGTCGCCTTGGTGAGCGGCGTGCCGAAGTTGACGTGCCAATACAGCGAGCCGCTATCGGCGTCGAACGCGTAGATGCTGTTGTTCGCGGTCGCCACGTAGAGGACGTTGTGCACGCTGCCGGCGATGGAAACGTTGGAGACGATCAGCGGCTGCGCGAACACCTGGTCGTCGACCGAAAGCTTGAACAGCATGCCGAACTGCGCCGCGTTGACGTTCTCCGGCGTCAGCACCGTCTCGCCCGCATTCACCCCGTCGCGGAAATTGTCGTTGTGCTGCGTCAGCACGCTGACCTGCGCAGAGGCGGTTGTGGACAGAGCGGGCAAGGCCAGGGCGGCTATGCCCAGGATGGAACGCAGCGGGATGGCGCTGATGGGGTTTTGCATAAAGCCTCCTGAATGCTTGGAACTGCCGGACGGACCGGAACGCACGTTACTTCTTGATCGGCGCCGAACCGGCGCCCGTCACGAAACCGCTGCCCGTCAGTTCGAACACGGTGCCGGCTCCGGTGTCGCCACCCGCGCCACCGCTGGTGGTCGTTCCGTAGAGATTGCCGGCCGCGTCGGCGACCAGCCCGGCCTGCGGGATGTCGCCGTCCGCGCCGCCGGTGAAGGCGTAGAGCGGCGTGAGCGTCGCGTGATCGGCCGAAAGCTTGAACACGGCACCCAGGAAGGCGCCGTTGCCGCCGAACTCGTCCGCGCCGCCGTTGGTAGTGCCGTAGAGATTGCCGGCAGCGTCGATCAGCAGGGTGCCCTGCGGCACCGCACCGTTCGGATCGTTCAGACCGAAACTGGCTATCGTGACGAGCTTGCGGTGCCCGGGGCCGGCCAGTTCGAAGATCGTGCCGGCGGTTCCGGGGCCGCCAAACTGTGTCGTGCCGTACAGGTTGCCCGCCGCGTCCAGCGTCAGCCCGCCCAGCGGATTGGCGCCATTCGGGCCGCTGAAGGCCGCCAGGGTCGTCAGCGTCTGGTGGTTGGCGCCCGACAATTCAAACACGGTGCCGAACCCGCCGGGACCGCCGGTAAACGTCGTGCCGAACAGATGGCCCGCGTTGTCCGCCACCAGTGTGGCACCGGGGCGCGCCCCGTTCACGCCGGAGGTGAACGACACCGCGGTGCTGAGCCGGCCGTGCGCGAGGCCCGACAGCTCGAACACGGTCCCGTTGCCGTTGGCACCGCCCGCGCTCGTGGTGCCGAACACCTCGCCGGCCAGGTAGGGCGATCCATGGCCAGGCCCGGCCAACGTGACGCCGCCAACCGGGGTCGCCCCGTTGCTGCCAGAGAACGACGCAAGAGTGGCCAGGCGGCGATGGGCCGCGCCCGACAACACGAAGACCGTTCCAGTCCCCGACACGCCACCCGCCTCCGTCGTTCCGTATAGATTGCCAAGCCCATCGATCGTCAAAGCCGCGGCGGGATTAGTTCCATTCTGGCCGTCGAACGTGACCAGGGTTTTGAAGCCGGTGTGGCCGAGCCCGGACAGCTCGAATGCCGTCCCCTGCCCGATGCCACTGTTGCTGCCGCCGAACAGGGTGGTCCCATACAGGTTGCCGGCCGGATCGAACGTCACACCGCCCGCGGGCACGGCGCCGTTCGCGCCGTCGAAGGATACCAGCGTGGTCAACACCGGGCTCGAGCCGGCCTGCGCCGCACAGATCGCCGGGACGCAGAAGCACGCCGTTCCAAACAGCAGGGCGGCACGGGTCATACGATTGTTTCTCATGGTCTGTTCTAATCCTTAGCTGTTATCGTCGTTCCAGGAGTACTTGGGCTGCCAGGTCGAATAGCGCGTGGCCGCCGTCCGTTCAGGTGTCCAGGCGATAGAGAACGAAGATGCCGTCGATCGACAGGCGACGGTGTGCGAAACTTGGCGGCCCGCCGATTTTGCGAACCATCGGGCTTGGCGTAAGGCGGCAGGCGCCACCGGTCGCTCCCCGCACGTTGTCCGCGCTCAATAGACCGACAGTGGCGGCACGAATGTCACGTCAGCGACAATCGGTGATGAAATAAATATTACGCAAGCTTCTGTGGCGCTCGCCTGGCTATAAACAGCGCTGATTCTCACCCGCGGGTAGAAAAGCTTTTCGCCGGGAACGAAATAAAACGCGTTTATGGCTCGTCCGGGTATGCGATCTCATCGAGACCAACTTTATCGTGTATCAAAAGGCTACCGTATCTCAACTCTAAATGCCCTTCAGTCTCCAACTGCTTCAACTCTCGATTGACGGCTTGCCTGGAGGCGCCTGCCGCTTCCGCCAACTCGTCCTGCGTCACGATCAGGTGCCACGGCGTTCCTGGTGCCATGTCGTCGTGCCGTGCTGGCCTCAAACCCAGCAACAGCCGCGCCATCCGAACCCGCAAGCGCTGAGTCACTATTGTGTCGGCGTGCGTCACCGCCTGCCTCAGCCGCTGCGCCAGAAGCCGGGCCAGGTCGCGCACCAGTTCCGGCGTTTCGCGCACCGCGGCTTCGAACGCCGCGCGGCCGATGAAAAGCAGGCGGGAGCGCTCATGCGCCACCGCATCGTGCGACCGCGATTCACCATCAAGAACCGATAGCTCGCCGAACCAACTGCCGGGGAGCAACTGAAGGTTTACCCTCTCGCGCCCGGACGCAGGATAGCTGATCAGCCGCACCTCTCCTTCCAGCACGGCATACAAGCCCGAGGGAGGATCGCCCAGCCGGAAGACGTGATGCGACGCCTCCACGTCTTGCGTGCGCGCAAGTGCCAGGAGCAGCTCGCGCCGCTCCTTCGGAACGGAGGCAAACCACTGGTCGTGGAGCAGGTCTTGCCCAACTGATGCTACGATCGTCATTATTGGCTCCGGAAATACCGTAGGGCACCCTGTCACCCCGGCGACATTCGCGGGGGCGCGGATCGTGTCATGGTAGCTGCCATAGCGTGGGCCGCGCGCTCTCGCGAGGGACGAGTTCGTGAAGCTAGGGATGACGATGTGATCCAGCACAACGCTTTGCAGATCGGGGCAACGACGGTCGTCCTGCCGGACCGGATCGATTGGCGCGTTCCGGCCGGGGCGCCAGAGAGGTCGTACGAGCACGCGTTTCTGCAGGGTGGTCCGGAGACGCCCGGCCCGTATTTCGCTATTATGAGATGGTACCCGGGTTTCATGAGTGCGCCGCACACCTACGCGTCAGACCGCTTCGCCTGCGTGCTGTCGGGTGTCTGGTGGGTCGGCGACGGCGAGCATTACGACCCGGCGAGCTGCCGTGCCGTGCCAAGCGGTGCCTACGTGCATCGTCCCGCCGGCACGCCTCATTATGACGGCGTCGTGGCCAGCGCCGCCGAGCCCGCGGTCATCGCCGTGTTCGGGCTGGCGCCGCTCGATCTGCGCTTCACCGAATCGGGCGAGCCTGGACTGCGGCGGGCCTGACGCTCTTCCCGATAATCGGTTCGCAAGGGGGTGCGGTCCAGGATGGCCACTCCGGCGGCGCGCGCTCTCTCGACCATAACCAACGCGTGGATCCTCGACGGCGTGTTCATCCGGCGCTGGTCTCAGGTGGCGGTGGCGGCGCTCCTGACCTTGCACGTTCAGGAGTATCGCTACGTTCCTCGCTCTAATTCTCAGCGGCGGTGCGTTCGCGCTGATCGCGTGGCTCGCATTCAACGTCTCCGTATTCGCCCTGCCGCTCTCCGTCGGGATTTCGGCCGCACGCTTCGCATATACGACAGGCACGGGCGTCATCGGCGCGGGCATCGCCGGCCTGATCGCCGGCGGCGTCACAACGTGAACGCGAACTGGCCGAGGCCGAAGATTGGTTGGCACAGCCGCTAGCCGGCGTGCGACTCCCGCGCCACGGACACCGTTGAGGCGCGCCGTCTCGAGGTCGCCGGCCGACATCTCATTCGGGCCCGCATCCGCGTCCGACTGCGCCATAGGCGCAATGTAGGAATCCATCCGGCTCAGCTCGTCTCGCGTCATGGCTTTTACCTTGGCCGGCTTCATGGCGAGGCTTGGATGCATGACCTTGAGCCTGTTCTCATCTTTGTCAGGGTCGCCGAAATGGGCAATTTCACTCGCGCGGCGGACAGCCTCAACATCCCAAAAGGCAAAGCATCCACTGCCGTTCGACGGCTGGAGGACGCCGTCGGTGTCCGGCTGCTGCACAGGACAACCCGCCGCGTAGAGATGACCGAAGACGGACGCGCGTTCCATGCGCGCGCCCGCGAGCTGTTGGCTGAGGTGGACAACCTGCAGGCCATGTTCGCAAGCGATCACGTCGCGCTGCGCGGCCGCCTGCGAGTCGATCTGCCGACCGAGCTGGCGCGATCGATAATCGTGCCGGCGCTGCCGGATTCATAACCGCTCATCCGGGGTTGGAGTTGAAGCTGTCGAGCACGGACCGGCAGGTGGACTTAGTTGTGGAAGGGCTCGACTGCGTACTGCGGCTCGGACCCGTGGGGGACGAGACGCTTATCAGCCGCGCGCTCGGCCGGATGCGCATGGTGAACGCGGCCAGCCCTTCATACCTGGCGCGCCATGGCATACCCCAATCGCTGGAAGACCTGCGGCGTCAAGAGCATCGCATGGTCCACTATAGCCGGACGCTGGGCGCGAGACCCTACGGGTGGGAGTACCCGGATGGTCGGGGCGGGTATGCGGGCTCCCGCTACCCGGCGAACTGCAGGTCAACAGTGTATAGACCTACGAGGCCGCCGACATCGCCGGGGTTGGAATGATACAGGCGGCTCTCTCGGGGATACGCCACCATCTGGAAAGCGGATCGTTGATCGAGGTCCTGCCAAACTTTCGTCCTGAGCCGCTCCAAGCGTCGCTCGTGGTCGCTCATCGCTGGAATCGTATCAGTTCATGCTCGCATTTATGCCAATAGCTTGGTGCGGGTGGTTGGGATCGAACCGACAGTTTCTGCGGGAACGAATTTCAAATTCGGCGCGTCAACCAGTCCCACCACATTAGGCCGTCTTTCGGCAGCTCCCAAGGCGCATTCGTTTGGCTTTTCGGCGTGTCGGGGCGTAACCGGTAATCGCGACATAGAATGGGCACAGGACTACGCTAAGCTGTGACGGAAAACCTGATGACCGATATTTCCGCACGATCAAGCGATCCGACATGGTTGCCCCCCCATGCTCGAAGGCGCACAACCGCTCCGCAAGCAAAAGCATCGCGGACCGTCACGGCAATGCAAGTGTTTGCCGATACGCCGCTAAACTACGCTCACGCTGGTTCCGCGAAGAACCGGTTCATGCCGGGCACGTCGGAAAGGTAGGTCTCGATTTCCGCGATTCGGCCGTCACGCAGCCGGCACACCGTTGCGAGGTGCTCGTCGAGCCGCAGGCCGTCCCGTTCGGCAGTGTTGTGCAACGCCAACGCCATATTGTCGCGGCTGAGCAGGAGGTGCTCAAGTTCGAAGGACAGGCCATACCCTGCGATAAGCCGGGCGCGCTCCACTACGGCGTCCCGTCCGACCGCCGTACCCGATATTAGATTGTCGCCGGGAAGCGTCCAAGTCGCGTCATCATGAAGAAGGTCGCGTAGGCCCGCCCAATCGGCCGAAGTCAGGGTCGAATGAAAGCGGCGCGCCAGTTCCTCTGCGGTCATCATCGTTCTCCTTGATGCAAACAGCGCTGTTCCACCGGGTCCGAGACGTGACAAGATCGCCCTGGACGTCGGCGTGCGCCGAAGAGGGGCGCACGCCGGTGATGCGCGATGTGACATTATTGGTGGCGTTTGCGGTTACCCTTTTTCTGGCTGGCGACGAACGGGCAAGACGAGCCACATCTGCCTAGCTCGTTCGCCGATCCGAGCTGTTCGATTCACAGTGCTTCCCCATCCTGGTGCTCCGGCTCCTCATGGGCGCCGGCAGTCGATCCTCGCACAGGCTCGCGCGATCATGTGTCGAGCAGCCCGGGCACGAACACCTCCTCGACGGTGAAGCGGCGGCCGGTGAGCCCCTGTTCGTGGTGGTAGCGCAGCACCGCGTCGATCGCGGCGCGGTTGGCGGCGATACCGTACGGCCACCAATCCTCGCCGAGCACCGCCCGGTCGTCCCCCACCAGCTTGGTGAACCATGGCAGCATCACGTTCATGTTGTTGAAGGTCATGCCCTTCACGTAGCGCTCCACCGCCTGCTGCTTGGCGTCGCAGAACGCCTGATAGACCGCCTTGACGATGTCGGGCTGCTGCTCCGCCAAGTCGCGCTTCACCACCACCGTATGCATGATCGGGAAGATGCCGGTGCGCCGAAAATAGTCCTTCTCGACCGGCACATAGTCGTCGAACAGGCGGCCGACCCGTGGCGAACCCTCCAGCACGAACCGGGGGATGTCGGCGGAGATGAGCGCGTCGATCTCCCCGCGATCGAGCATCTGGCCGAGGTCGACGTCCTTGCCCGCCCACTCGACCTCGACGCCGTCCGGCACCGGATGGGCGACGTAATCGACGGGCTCGATCGGGAAGTCGATACCGCCCACGATCCAGCGGTTGCGTTCCGGCCTGAACCCGTAGTCGTCGGCCAATATGCCCTTCGGCATCACCCCTGCGTCGTGTCCGTACAGCGCGAGTTCGCCGATGCGCTTGCCGACCAGGTCCTCGGGCCGTTCGATGCCGCTGGCCTTGTTGACGTAGATGGCACCGTGGCGAAATGCCCGGTTGGGGAAGACGGGTATCGCGACGAACGGCGATGGTCCGTCGGCGAAGGTGCGCAAGTAATAGGTCCAGCCCAGCTCCGAGACGTCGAACGCATGTCGGCGGATCATCGGCTCGAAAATCTCCGTCACGATCCGCGCGGTGTGAAAGGTCGGATCGACGCCTTTGATCTTCACGGTCCCGTCCGCCAGCGCGCTCGTGCGGTCGTACTCGGCAAAGGCGATGTCGAGTTTGCGGTCGGCCATCAGATCACTCCTCCAATCGCATAAACACATTTATGTAATTGGGGTTCCCGACTGCTCGCGATATCGACGCTGAGCGGCTAGGCAAAGCTATGGGTGCCGACCGCCGCGAGATCACCAACCTGTTTGAGACTGCGTCGCTGGGTGCGCCGCAGCACGCAGTGGGATTCGTGCTGTGGCGGGTCGTGCACCGCTATCAGCGCGAAATCGATAAGGCGCTTAGGTCTCTCGGGCTCACCCACCTGCAGTTCACCATCCTGGCGCTCGCCGCCTGGTCGCAGCGGAACGGCGAGACCGCGACGCAATCCCGGCTCGCCGCGATCGGAGAGATTCACCCGATGCAGGTCTCCAAGGTCGTGAAGACGCTGGACGCGAAGGGGCTGGTGGCGCGGACGCCCTCGCCCGGCAACGCGCTCGCCAAGCAGGTGGTGATCACGACGGCGGGGCTGGAGGCCCTACGCGCCGCGCTGCCGCTGGGCATCGCGATCCAAGCGCGGCTGTTCGGCGCCGAAGGTCGCCCGGGCGGGAGCCTCCTTGCTACGCTCGTCGCCATCGAGCGCGACGGGCGAGCGAGCGCCGATCCTGACATGTCGAGCGCTGAGGACGACCATGAGTGATAGCATCCGTGACGCCGTGATTTGTGACGGGCCCGCGATGACGTTGGCGCTTGGCCCCCGACATTCGGCATGCGACCTGGATGGCAGCGTTCCCCGGCGTGAACGCTCGCCTTATCGAGCTTGAGATTGCGGACGCCTGCCCTCAGATACGTTGGATGCTGAATAGCGTGCAGTCTACGTCTATATCGGGCATACCTGAGCATTCGGTGTCGAGGCTTTGCGCCGTTTCTCGCTTGTCTCTTGCTCGTAAATGCGTCGGTATGCATCTCTGCTGGGACTGGATTCCTGATCTTGGTCTTGCCGGTCATTGGTTGCATGCGAATGGCTTCGCCGTCGGCGGGCGCTCGGCCGCTTCTGGGCGGAACGGCGCGCCAGCTGCAGGCGTCCGGGTCGCGCGAAGGTCAGCCTCGGCGTCTTCAATGTGGCTAACGCGTCCAAGCGACTTCTCGAATGCCGCACGCCCGGGGCCGGCGAGCCAGACGGGGAACGGGAGGAGGTCCGGGTCAAGCTCCCGCATCAGCGCCAGATCAACGTGGTCGGCGAGCGGGCCTGCGTCGATGCTTCGGGACATGTGCGCAAGGTCGGGCTTCGCCGCGAGAACCTCAGCCGGGAACCGCGCATAGGCGATGGGGCGGCCGGCCGCGCGGCTGAACGCCTTCGCCAGATCGGTGCCGGTGACCGTGTCGCTCGCGAGCTTCACGGTCGCATCGGCGAAACGCGTCCGGTCGCCGAAGATCGCGCCGACGAGCTTGCCGATGTCATCGACGGCCACGAGCTGCATCGACTGGTCGGGTCGCAGGAAGAAGACGAACTTTCCCTTGTCGAGGCCGTAATCGGGCTGGACCAACGTTTCCATGAAGACCATCGGCCGGACGATCGTCGCCCCGATCCCGAGACCGCGGACATGCGCCTCGATCCGCGGCTTGGCGTCGAACCGTGCAACGCCGGTGGGTATCTCGCCGACGCTCGCGCCCGACGAATAGACGAGGTGCTCGACTCCGGCTGCGACGGCCGCATCGGCGATGCTCGTGCCGTGCCGGACCTCATCGTGCTCGGGCAGGCCGTTGGGCAGCACGCTGTAAACGCCGTGAACGCCCGCCATGGCTCGGCGAATGGCTTCCGGATCGTCGAACGACCCCTCGAAGACTTCCACGCCGGCATTCGCCAGGGCGATCGCGGCAAAAACGGACGCATCCCGCACGAAGGCGCGAACGGGCCCTCCGCATCGAGCTACGCCCTGGTGACGGAGCCGCCCTGGCGGCCCGTGGCGCCGAAGACGAGGATCGGCTGTCGGTGCTCGCTCACGATCGCCTTCCAAACTATCGTCCGACCATCGTATAGAAAAAGATGGTGTGGAAGACGGCAGGGCGGTACCGTCAACGACAATCATCCGACCTGCTTCGTCGAGGAATACGACCAAATTGGTGTCCGCGTCGAACGAAGTCGATGACAGGCGCTCGGCTACAGCCGGGGCTCGCCGTCGGCATGGCCAAGGCGTGGCCCGCATCTGAGGAGGTCGGTCAGGACTGGACGACGCAAGTGAGACCGCGGATGAATTGGGAAACGCGCCCGGCGACCAATCGCGGCCTGTCCTCCATCGTCGGTAGCCGCCAGACATGCTTGCGGATCAGGTCATAGATGAACGACCCCTGCAGGTCCCAGGCGCGTTCGCGCAGATCGGTATCCGCTATGGTAAGCGCAGTGCCGAATTCGGCCCCGACTTCCGAGACTAGGACCTGGATTATTCGCTCGACCCGCTGGGAAACGTAGCGGCGGGTAAGGTCGTTGTCCGCGAGTCCGGACTGCAGCACGATCCTGATCCAGATCGGCTCGTCGATGGCGTCGAGATAACTGTTGTAATACGTCTCAAGGCGCTCTGACAGCGGGTGCGTCCGATCTTCGAGATCGGCTAGCCAGGTGTCCGACCATCGGGACAGGTAGACCTCGTCGTACACGCGTTCGAGCAGCGCTCCCTTACTGCCGAAATAGGTGAAGACGAGCGCCTGGGACACGCCGACCGCCCGGGCAAGGTCGCGGATCTGACCGTCAAACCCGTTCTCGGCGAAGAAGGTGACCGCCCCTTCCAGGATCATGCGCGCGCGCGCCTCCGGCGCGAGCCGCCGCCGAGGTGACGGCCTCTCGGCTGGCGCGGCGTCCCGCGTGGTCGGCGCATGCATCTTCTCTATCCGATTCCCAGGCACCACGCCACACCTTATTGAGCTGCGGGTCAATAGCCTTGATCAGACGCGCCAATGCTATTATAATTGTGCTCAGCAACAAGCACGCGGCGGCGTGCGGCGGACATCCGGTTTCGAGGAGCAGGCGACCATGGAAGCTTTCGAAGACCATCTCGGCGGGCGTCTTCCGCTCCTCGATCCCGGAGCGCTGGGAGGAGACCAGAAGCAGCTCTACGACCAGATGAAGTCGACGCTGGTCACCTGGGCGCGAGCCAACGGGTTCCAGGGCGAGACGTTCGACGGCAAGCTGATCGGGCCGTTCAATCCCTTCCTGCGCAGCGTGGGCGTCACGCCCGGGTTCCTCCAGTGGATGCGGGCGGATTCCGAGCACACCAGCCTGAGCAAGCGGGTACATGAGGTCGTGATTCTCACCGTCGGCGCGATCTGGAAAGCTCCGTACGAGCTCTATTCCCATTCGGCGGTGGCGCGGAAGATCGGCCTGAACCAGGACGCGATCGCGGCTCTCGCGGCGGGTGAAGACCCGGTCGGCCTGTCGCACGACGAGGCGACCGCGCATCGCGTGGCCAGGCAGCTGACCGCCGAGCGTCGGCTCGATGCGCCGCTCTACAAGGAGGCGCTCGCGGCTTTCGGAGAAGTCGGCCTGGTGGATCTCGTCTACCTGGTCGGCATGTACCTGATGACCTGCGCCATGCTGAACGCGTTCGAGGTACCGGCCCCAAATTGAACTTTGTGCGGGACGTTCCTGTCCGCGGGCGCGCAGGCACGGTCGCGGGTCTGCTCGCCCGATCCGAACGGGGACCGTGCCGACCTGTTCCCTCTGTCCTAATCTGAACAACGCAAGGATCACTCCCATGGCAGCGCCCGTCATCTTCGAGCACGTTTCACTGGGCCTCATGGGTCCCGTACCGCACACGACGACTGAGGCTATGTCGATCCACTGCGTGATCGTTTATCTTGGTGAGCGGGTCATCCTCCTGGATACGGGGTTCGGGACGCGAGAGATGGCCGATCCCAACCGGCTCCTCGGGTTCGATTCGCTCTTCAAGCTGGGGATCGTCTCCGATCTCCGGATGACGGCCACCCACCGACTCCAGGCGCGCGGCATCCATCCCGATCAGGTGACGGACATCGTTCTCACCCACATGGACAACGATCATGCCGGCGGCCTGCACGATTTCCCCAATGCCACAGTGCACGTATCGGCGGAGGAGTTGGACAGCTATGAGAGCATCCAGCCTCGCGGCCCATACAAGCCCTATCAGATCTCTCACCTGACCCGGTTCGAGACCTACGCGTCCACAGGCGAGACCTGGTTCGGGCTGGAGGCGCGCAGCCTGCCGCTCCCGGCGGACCTGGAGGCGAAGCTGATCCCGCTGTTCGGCCATACGCTCGGCCACTGCGGCATCGCCTACAAGGAAGACGGGAAATGGGCGCTTCACGCCGGCGACGCATATTTCGACGCCCGGGTGAACTTCTTGGAGCAGGCCCCCGCCCTGCCGATTGAGGCGGCCTTCCAGGCGAGTTCCACCCAGCGGCAGGACAGCCTCCGCAAGCTTCGAGCCCTGAAGGAGGAGCATGGGGACGAGGTGGATGTGTTCTGCACCCATGACGAGCGGGAGTTCCTGGACCGGACCGGGGGCCGTGGTGCGCCGGACGAGGTCGTCGACCGCCTGCTCCTTCAACCGCGCGCGTGAACAGAAACCTTGCGGAGGTTCCCATGATCCAGGAAGTCACGCAACTGACGGTCGATCCGTCGCGATTAGCGGCCTTTGAGGCTGCCGTGGCCTCCTGCCGCCAGCTCTTCTTCGAGGCGGAGGGTTGCCGGGCGATGCGGCTGGATCGCGTGCTGGAGAACGCTGGCCGGTATCAGCTACGCATCGATTGGGAGACGCGCGAAGATCACGTCGTCACCTTCCGCCAGTCGCCGGCCTATGCGGTCTGGCGGTCGCGCGTCGGTCCGTTCTTCACGGCCGAGCCCGTCGTCTCGCATACCGAACTCGTCACCCAGTACTTCTGAACGCCAGCTCGATCCGTCGAAACATCGAAAGCAGCAAATAATGAGCCAGTCGCAACAAACGGTAAAGACCCGGAACATGCTCGGGATGAGGGTCCTCTGGGATGTCCCGATCGAGATGGACGATGGCGCCGTTCTGCGCTGCGACCTGTTCCTGCCGGAGAAGGAGGGCCGCTATCCGGCGATCGTCACGCTCGGCCCCTATGGCAAGGGCGTCTCGTTTCAGACGGGGTACAAGAACAGCTGGGACGCGATGGTCGCGGCCTACCCGGACATCGCGGAAGGATCGACCTGCACCTTCCAGAACTGGGAACTCGTCGACCCGGAGAAGTGGGTGCCCGAAGGCTATGCCTGCGTCAGGGTCGACGGGCGCGGCTCGGGACGCAGCCCGGGCAAGCTAGACCTGCTCTCCCCACGCGAGATCAGGGACTATCACGACTGCATCGAGTGGACGGCGGCCCAGCCCTGGAGCGACGGCAAGGTCGGGATCAACGGCATCTCCTACTACGCCATCAACCAGTGGCTCGTGGCCGCGCAGCAGCCGCCGCACCTAACCGCGATCTGCGTATGGGAGGGCGCGGCCGACTGGTATCGCGACTGGAGCCGGCACGGCGGCATCCTGAGCCAGTTCGACGACCCTTGGTTCGACGGTCAGGTCGCCTCCGTCCAGCACGGCGTCGGCGATCGCGGCCCCAAGGCTCCGGTCACGAACGAGCCGGTCGCCGGGCCGGAAACGCTGTCGGCCGAGGCGCTCGACGCAAACCGCGTTGCACCGCACGACGAGGAGCTCGCGCGACCGCTCGACGATCGCTACTACCGCGAACGCACGGCGGACTTCTCGAAGATCACGATTCCGCTGCTCTCCGCCGCGAACTGGGGCGGCATGGGCTGCCACACGCGCGGCAATTTCGAGGGCTACCTCGCCGCCGCGTCCAGCGAGAAGTGGCTGTCGGCGCACGGCAACACGCACTTCGCCCCGTTCTACCGGACCGCGGGAATCACGCTCCAGAAGCGTTTCTTCGGCCATTTCCTCAAGGGCGAGGATACCGGATGGGACCGGCAGCCGCCGGTGGAGCTCGACATTCGCCGGCCCGGGGAGGACTTCACGGCCCGGGCCGAGCAGGAGTGGCCGCTGGCCCGTACCCGGTGGACCCGCTATCATCTCGATTTGCGGCAGCACCTCCTCGTCGAGGATCCGATCATCGGCGAAGCGGTCGCGTTCGACGCCATGGGCGACGGCCTGACCTTCTCCCTGCCGGTCGCGGACGAGGACGTCGAGATCACCGGTCCGATCGCGGCGCGTCTGTTCGTCTCGTCGGACACGACTGACGCCGACCTGTTCCTCGCGCTTCGCCTGTTCGATCCCGAGGACAAGGAGGTGCTGTTCATCGGGACCAACGACCCCAAGGTTCCAGTCGGGCTCGGTTGGCTGCGGGCGTCCCAGCGCAAGATCGACCCCGAGCGGAGCCTACCGCACCGGCCCTATCACACGCACGACGAGGTCCAGCCGCTCGTGCCCGGCGAGCCCGTCGAGCTGCAGATCGAGATATGGCCGACGTGCATCGTAGTGCCGCGCGACTATCGGCTGGCGCTCAACGTGCGGGGGTGCGACTTCAACCACGGACAAGGCGACGCCAGGAGGCCGGGCGACCTGTTCACCCAGACTGGCGTGGGTCCGTTCTCCCACGCCGACGAGAAGGATCGTCCGCCGAGCGTGTTCGGGGGCAAGTACCGGCTGCATTCCGAGCCAGGCAAGGAACCCTGGCTCCTGCTGCCGATCATCCCCGAAGCTTGAGGGCGCTCCTTCAACTCCAGGGTGAGTATCCGGCGTTCATTCGGCGGCTTTCTGGGCCGCAGTCACGGCGTATTCAATTGGCGTCAACCAGCCGAGCGACGAGCGCGACCGCTGCTCGTTCTTGCGTATGCTGCTCGCAGGCTTTGGGCTAGATTATAAGGACCGACACAAACCCCTTTTGAGACGGATCAAATCGGCAGCCCGGCTGGCGCATTTCGTCGGTCAGCTCGCTGGCGTTAAATCGCGGACGCCACGACGTCGATGAACGCGCGTACTTTAGGTGCCAAGTGTCTGCCGGACGGGAACAGGACTGAGATCGGCGGTCCTTGGACTGCATATTCGCCCAGCACCTGGATCAACGCGCCTGACCGAAGGTGGGTGTCAGCCATGTAGTCGTGCAGCTGGACCACTGCCACTCCGGCTAGCGCCGCGTCGACGATGGCGTCGTTGCTGCCGAACCCGAGGGTGCCCGGAACCGCTATGTCGAACGACGCGCCGTCCCCGGGCGCCGCGAAATGCCAGTCGGCTTGGCCGGTGCCATCATGCGCCACGCGGCGGATGCAATCGTGCTGGGCGAGATCATCGGGCGTAGCGGGCGCGCCACGTCTCTCGATATAGGCAGGTGACGCGCAGCAGATGTAGCGAATGGCCCCCACGCGGCGCACCATCAGACGGAGGTCGTTGGGCACTCCTATACGCACCACCGCGTCGAGCCGGGCAGCGATCGGGTCGGTCAAAGTGTCACTGAACGATGCTTCGACGCGCAGGTCGGGATGGTCCGCGGTCAAACGGCTGAGCGCCGGCACGATCCGCAGGCGGCCAAGGGCCACCGGCACCTCGATGCGGAGCAGACCGGTGGGCCGAGCCGCGCGATTGCGCATCTCGCGCTCCGCTTCCTCGAACTCTAACAAGATCGCGGCGCATCGCGCTCGAAATGCGGCGCCGTCCTCCGTCAGGACGAGGGACCGGGTGGTACGCTGGAACAATCGAAGGCCGAGCCGCTCCTCCAGCCGCATCACGCTCTTGCTGACTGCCGAAGCCGAGATGCCGAGCGCTCGGCCGGCAGCCGCGAAGCTTCCCGTGCCCGCCACGCGCACGAAGGCGACGATGCTTCCCAACCGATCCGTCGCCACCTCCATCCTCCCTTCGCCGTCATCCTACATTCCGGAACGCAGGGAACGAAAGACCCAACCGTGACGCGGCTACAGTGACCGGTTCGACACTCCATCTGGAGGGAACTGGCCGCGGAATGAGCCCGACCGATCTGTTGGAGGTCCACATGGATAAACTTCTCACTCCCGCGTCTGCCCTCTCGCGGCGAACCTTGATTGCAGGAACGGCGATCGGCGCCGTCGGGCTGATTGCCGGGATCGCAGACGCACAATCGCTCAAAGCCGGCCAGCGTCGCGTCGAAGGCGGCAACTCGAACATCACTCTCGAGATATACAAGGGCATAGCGTTGGACGAACTCGATCGTTGGGACGCGGTGTTTCATCCTGACGTGAAGGCCAACAGTCCGGCGGGTCGGAATATCAACGGTCTACAGACACTCAAGCGATTTCAAAAGTCGTTCGGTACGGCTTTCAGGCCCAGGGTTGATCTCGTCGACCATTACGTTTTGGGTAACCGTGGCTTGCTGACTTTCAACTTGCACTGGAAGCACGATGGCGGACCCTTCAATGGGATCGCGCCCACCGGGGCCAGCGGAACATCGGTTGAGACGGCTCTCCTGCGTATCGAGGACGGTTTGGTCACGCATTGGGACGTCGCCGACAACTCGCTCGACCTTGCCAATTACCTCCACGACCAGGGCATGAAGCTGCCGACGCTCGTCGAGCCGCCCGCGCTGATCAAGGGTTGAGCGACGGGCGGCCGCGCACGACCGGGCTGCCTCGCCACCTCCGGACACCAGCCGAGCCGACCGCTCCGCTCATCACCGCTTGATAGGAGGCATAATGGCCGACGATCTCGATGACACGACCCACCCCGGAAGGCCGTCCTACGACCTGACGGGCAAGCGGGTGGTCGTGGTCGGGGGCAAGGTCGGAATCGGGCTCGGGATCGCACAGGCCGCCCATGGCGCGGGAGCCACGGTGACGGTCGCCAGCAGGCGATCAGTCATTCCTGACCACCTCCCCGAGCTGGCGCCCTTCGTGCAACTCGACCTCGATATCAGCGACGAAGCGGCCATCCGCGCAACCTTCCAACAGATCGGGGCGCTGGACCACCTCGTTGTAGCGGCGGGCCCGACAGTCGAGAGTTCCGGGGCCTTCCTGGACCAGGACATGCGAGGCGTGCGCAGCTTTGTGGGCACGAAGTTCCTCGGTTCCTGGGCCTGCGCCCGCCATGCCGTCGACCATTTGGCCGCCGACGGCTCCATCACGTTCCTCACCGGGGGCTCGGCCGCGCGCTCCAAGATTGGCCTGACCGCGATCACGTCAGCCTATTCCGCCGTGGAGGCGCTGGCACGTTCGCTCGCCTTGGAGCTCGGCCCGATCCGGGTGAACACTCTTCGCCCAGGCTTCATCGACACCAGCATGTGGGACTTTCTTTCAGGGGCAGAGGTGGCGGCTTTACGCGAGCGGGTACGGGAACGGTTCCCCACGCGCCGGCTCGGCACGCCCGCGGACGTCGGACACGCCGCCGTCTTCCTGATGGCCAACCCGTACGTCACCGGCACCGCGATCGAGATCACCGGGGGTGAACACCTCGTCGATTGGCTGTTCTGATGATCGTCGATGACTGCGTGGACCACACGGTCCCAAGAACCGCAGAATTGAAGGAGCTTCCGTGACCCACTCGATCATCGGCTTCGGTGCCATCGGCCAGGCTCTTGCCGCCGCTTTCGCCCGCCAAGGCCTTCCGGTCTCCGTTGCCAGCCGCCGGTCGCCGGAAGCGCATAAAGACAGAGCTGCGGCGATCGGTCCCGAGGTGAACCCCGTTGCGATGGTGACAGCGCTCGAAGCCGACGTGATCCTGCTTGCCGTGCCGTTCGACGAGCATCGCGCGATCGGCGGCCAACGACCTGACTGGAGCGGCCGGATCATCGTTGATGCCACCAACGCCTATGGCGTCGCTGTCGACGAACTCGACGGCCTCCCTTCCTCGGCCGTCGTCGCCAAGGCCTTCCCTGGCGCTCGGCTGGTCAGGGCATTCAACCACCTCCCCGCGGCGACGCTGGCGTCCGATCCCTCCCTCAACGGAGCGCGTCGCGTCATCTTCTTCGCCGGGGACGACGACGCTGCAAGCGCGTCGGTCGCCACGCTGGTCGATCAGCTCGGCTTCGCCCCTGTCCCGCTCGGCGCGCTCGCCGGCGGAGGTACTCTGATCCAGGCACGCGGGCGAGAATGGGCACCGCTGGTCTTCCAAGACCTCACCAAGTCACCCTGAACGGAGTCTGCAATGAACATCGATCTCACCGGCCGCGCCGCAGTCGTCACCGGATCCACTGCCGGGATCGGCCTTGCGACCGCGGAGGAGTTGGCTCGTGCCGGCGCCACCGTCGTGGTGAACGGGCGTGCCGAAGAACGCGTCGCCGCTGCCGTGCAACGGATCCGCAACGCCGTGCCCGGCAGCTCGGTCTCCGGGGTAGCCGCCGACATGGCGACGGCCGAGGGCTTGTCGGTCCTCGCCGGGCACGCGCCGGAGGCGGACATCCTCGTCAACAACGTCGGCACTGCCCATTTGCGTGAGTACAACGGCCTTGAGGACATCACCTCCATTTCCGACGACGAGTGGCTGTCGCTTTTCCAGTTAAACGTCATGAGCGGAGTCCGCGCGAGCCGGCACTACCTTCCGCGGATGGTGGCCCGCGGCTGGGGTCGAGTGGTGTTCGTGTCCAGCGAGTCGGGGGTGAACATTCCCAAGGAGATGCTGGACTACGGGATGACCAAGACGGCGCAGCTCGCCATCTCGCGTGGGCTCGCCGAAGCCGTGGCTGAGACCGGCGTCACCGTGAACGCGGTGCTCCCCGGACCGACCCGGTCGGAGATCATGGGCAACTACACCGCCAACGCTGCCAAGAAGGATGGCATCACCCAGGAAGAGGCGGAGCGGCGTTTCATCAAGCAGATGAGGCCGACGAGTTTGCTCGGCCGTGTTGCGATGCCTCAGGAAGTCGCGAACATGATCGTGTATGTCTGCTCGGAGCAGGCGTCTGCGACGAGCGGAGCGGCGCTGCGAGTAGACGGGGGCGTGGTGCGCCACGTCGCTTAGCGGCAGCGGCCTGCAATGATGATCGGCCCCGCGAGTGTGACGCCGTGGGTGAAGTGCGGCTTCAGCCAGGAGACGGAGCGAGCGCCGGGCACCAGCAACCGGCCCCGTACGCGCTACACCGTCGGTCGGGAGGCGGCGATCATCGTCCGTCTGACTAGGTGCTCTTGGACCGAAGCCTGGACAGCCGTGCCGCACAGCGCGCCGATGACCGCGCGCGTCGCCGCCTCAAGCGCCATCAACTCATAATGTGGCGATGAACCACCAAGCGACGCCCGCCCACGCAAACCTCCTCTTCCGGCACCGCACCAAGCCGGTCGGCCACGCGAATGGAGGCGCTATTGGCGGGGTCTATGCAACTCACCACCGTCGTCCAGCCAAGGTCATCGCGCGCGTAATCGCGGATGCGGCGGGCGGCTTCGGTCGCAAAGCCCTTCCCGGTCGCGTCGTTCATAATAAGCCAGTGAATCTCCGGCTCAGGCCAGCCTTCGGGAAAACCAGAGGCCTGCCTGCCCAACAAACAAGCCCGCCGCACGTTCCTCGAGCGCCCAGACGCCGTAACCGCGCAGAACGCAATGCCCGGCATACATCGCCATCCGCCGCCAGGTATCGGCGCGAGAGCAGGGGCCGCCGACAAAGCGTGCGGCATCCGAAGCCCAGAACGCGGCATAACGGTCGAGGTCACCGTCCTTGATTGACCGAAAAATCAGGCGATCAGATTCGAGTTTAGGTAACACGACAGCCTACAACGAGTTCGAGCCTGGCACACACCTTAGTGGCAATGTCCCTTCCAAGCGAGTTGTCCCGACACGATTTTCGTTGAGGCTGACGGTCAGAGCGGTTTCATTGCCTAGCGAACGATCACTCACCTTGGCACATGAGGCGTAAGATGCTGGGTCGTCGCAGGATACCTCCAGAGCGAGGAGGCGCCCAACCAGCCTCGTCTTGCATCCGAGGAGCTACTTACGCCGCCAAAGGCAATTGCAGCCAATTGACACGCACGCACGCACGCGCTGAATAGCAGCACGCGCAAGCGCGTGCCGCATTCCATTCAGGGCTTGACCGTGAAGACCGAACCCTGTTGCGCGCTGCTCTCAGATCCGTAATCAACCGTCGTTCCGTATAGCGCCCCACTATAGGACAGCAGTGGCCCAAACGGGGAGTAGCCGGTATTCTGCGTGAAGCTCGCCACCGTGATCGTGCTCCCGTTCGAGGGATCGATCGTGAAGATCGTTCCCACAAAACCTTGTCCCGGGCCGAATGCGGTCACGCCGTAAATGATACCGTTGAGAAGGGTCAGTCCGGCGGAAGGCAGGGCACCGTCATTGCCTGCGGCGGTGAAGGTGTGCAGTTCCTTATAGGCATCGCTGGTTAGGTCGATCTTGTACGTGCTACCTGCATGGTCCACGCCCGACGACTGAGTTACACCGAACAGCGCGCCGTCATACGGCAGCAACTGGCCGAGCGGAATCGACCCACTGTCGAAGCTGTGTAGTACCGTTTGCCTTCCCGTGACGAGATCGAGCGAATAGACGGTGCCGCCCCCTTTCGTGCCGCAGCCCGCCGTCGTGCCGTAAAGCGTGCCGTTGACGATCAGGATGCCGGTCGGATTGCATCCGTTGGCTTCGGCCGGGAAACCATAGACGATGGAGAACTTTCCCGTCGGCGTAATCCTGTATATCGCGCCGCGCCCGTTCGGTCCGTTGTAGAAGGCTGTGCCGTAGAGCGCGCCTTTATAGGCGATCAGCGGGTCGTGATACAGGCCCGGCTGTGCGCCGTCCATGCCGCCAAAATTGTGCAGCGGGGTTTCCTTGTTGGTGGCGGGATCGAAAACGAAGATCGTGCCGTAGCCAAGGTAATTCTGGTTGACGGTTTGCGTGCCGTTGCCCTCTTGCGTGGCACCGTACAGTTTGTTGCCGAGTCGCGTCAGGCCGGTAACGGGGACGAAACCGTCCTTTGGATTGTTGTTGGCTGGCAGGTCGAAATTATACAGGTCGTGCTCGGTCCCCGTTTTCGGGTCGACGCTGTAGATCGTGCCGCTCTGGCCGTTCGGCCCCTCCTCGCTGGTTCCGTAGAGCAAGCCGCCAAACGGGGCCAACGCTCCGGTCGGAAACCCGTCTATTGATGTGAAGGTGTGCAGCGCGGCCACGTTGTTGGCCGTCGCAGCCGTTGATAGAGGGGTGAACAAGATCAAGGCTGCCGGCACGGCCAGCATTTTGCGCTTCGTCATGTGCTTCTTCTCCCACGTTTTGAACGGACGGTAGTTACGCCTTCAAAGACGCGTTGGTGATGTGGTTATTCCCACCCTCTCCGAAAAAAGTTCAGCTTTTGGCGACGCGATAAGAAAGTTTCAGCCGGGTTCCGCAATCAGGGCTTTCGTTGGTAGCATACGTCGCCGTCCTATCAGTCTGGTTCAGTGAATTGTGAACCATGCACCAGATACGTCAGACCCGACGCACTCTTATGGGCGGCTCGCAAATTCTCTCCGGTGATTGCCCGTGGACACGACCAAGGCAGGCAGCCGCCTGACAAGCCAACCGCCCATGTCTTAGGGCTGAAACTTGAAAATCAGGCCACAGCCGGAACGGCCGCAGTTCTGCGTCGTCCCGCCAAACGCCGCCGTGCCATACAGCGTGGAATTGATCTGAGCCAGTTCGGCATTCGGGTCGCTCCCGTTGAGCTTGCCCTTGAAACTGTAAATCGTTTGCTCCGCGCCAGTGGTCGGATCGATCGTGTAGATCACACCACCAGCGCCGCCTATACCGCCCGTCGTTGTGGTTCCATACAAGAGGCCGCCATGAGGCAGCAAGGCAGATTGAGGTCCGGCTCCGTCGTTGCCTCCGGTGAAGCTGTAGATGACTGTTTCGGCGCCAGAGGAGCGGTCGACCTTGAACACCGTGCCCGCACCATACGCTCCGCCCGCGTAGGTCGTGCCATATAAGAAGTTGCCAATTTGGGTTAGGCCGTTCGGTTGCTGACCATCGCCCTGCGAGCCGAACTCGTGAATAACGTGCTCGGCGCCTGTCGTGGGGTCGAAGGCGTAAAGCGTTCCACCACCGTGCATGCCGCCGCCGGCGGTCGTGCTGTAGAATACCCCATCGACGAGTGTAAGCGCTGCCTGGGGATTGGCGCCCTCATGGCCGCCAGCGAACCGGTAGACGATCGTCTCGCCGCCGCTGACAGGATCGATCGAATAGATAGTGCCGAAATTGTTGGGCGAGCCGCCCTGGTATGTGGTGCCATAGAGAAGGCTGCCAGCCTGGACAAGCGGCGCCTCGGGACTGGCGCCATCGCGCCCATGGGCGAAGCGGTATAGCACCCGCTCGACCCCCGTCTTGCCATCGACGCTGAACACAACTCCGTCGCCGGCGGCATCCCCACCCATGGACGTCGTGCCGATCAGTGCGCCATTCACCGCGATCAACGGCGAGCCCTGCCAGGGTAGAGCGCCATCACTGCCACCCTTGAAGCCATAGAGCACTTTCGCTCGGCCGTTCAGAAGATCGACTTCGAATACTACACCGTCCGTGTTCGGCGCGGGACCGGTCGTAGCAGTGCCAAACACCGTGTTTCCGACCTGTATCAGGGGTGATTTAAACGCTTGGCCGATGTTCTGCGTTGCGACGATTTTGATACTGGCCGCCTGGGCGTCGCAGCTCAGTGCAACGCCGCCAGCAACAGTGCTTGCCAAACATAGCTGTCTTAACATTGCTCGTGTCCATCCAGGATTTGCAGCATCCGCAACATAGCCCGCATCGGAAAGTTTCGGCACCCAAGAATTTCACACAACATTCAGCGTGCGCGGGCCGGACACCATCGTGTCGAACCTAGTATTGTAAATGTCGGCAAGATTACCATTCCAATCACAGCCGTCGAACACGCCGCACGCGCGCTGTTCGCTGGTATGAGTTTGCAGCGCGGTTGGTCGGTGATGCTTCGTCGGTTACCACGCTGGTTGCTACCCGGTTTTGGACCAGTGTGCACGTTCGGATGTCCAGGCCTGGTGAGGCGGCCCTACTCGTCCAGCTTTCAACCGGCATCTGAGCCTTCACCCGAGTTCGGTATGACGGGCAACAGCAGATAAGGCTCCCTGCCTGCTTTGAAGTGCAGGCGGTTCTTGCCGCCGAAGATTTCTGCCGGCCGGTCCTTCGGTTCCGCATGGAGAAACGGCCCGACCCCGGTTATCGCGAAGAGGTCACCCGGTTGTCTGACGTCGCCGAGTCCATGGTTGAAATCGTTGCCGCGGATGTTCAACGCCAGCCGGTAACCGGCCGGGACGACAATGCAGGTGGGCACGATCTCGATTTGCAGCTCGACGGGCTCGCCGGGCACCAGCGGCCAAACCTCGTCGTGCGTGTGGTACGGGCGGTAAGGCAAGCTGCGCGCGGGGTCCAGCTTGCGCTGGGAGGCGCGCAGCCAGCCAAGCGCGATGCAGACCTGTGGATCGTTGGTGCCGATTAACAGCACCTCGGCCCCGCTCGGATCGAACAATCGTAGCGCCAGGAACAGGTCGGCGTCGGCACTCTCGGACGAGACGAACAGCCGTGCCGCCACCGGGCCGGTGACCTCGACGTCCTGGTCCAACACCGGCAGGGAGAAGGTGAGACCCTCGCCCAATGGCTGGGATGCGCGTCAGGACGCGTCGCGGCACGTGTGGGTGACGGGCCAGCCGGCCCGCGAACTTGGTGTGACGCTGGATGATGCGACTGGCGCGATCTACTCGGCGATCCTGGTGCCTGAGGAGGGCACGGCGTCCACGTTTGCCGGTCTGTTGGAGACGTTTGCGGCGCACGGGTTGCCGTGCAGCCTCTACACCGACCGCGGCAGCCACTATTTCCACACGCCTGTGGTGGGCGGCCGGGTCAGCGAGCATGTGCACACGCAGGTTGGCCGCGCGCTGGCCCAGCTGGGGATCGAGCATATCGCGGCCTACTCGCCCGAGGCGCGCGGGCGGTCAGAGCGGGCTTGCCGCACGCTGCAGGACCGGCTTCCCAAGGAGCTGGCGCTGGCTGGGGTGACGACGGTTGAGGCGGCCAACGCGTATTTGCGAGCGACGTATGTGGCCGAGCACAATGCCCGGTTTGCGGTGGCGGCCGAGCAGGCGGGAACGGCGTTCGTGCCGGCTGACGGCGTGGTTCTGGCCGAAGTGCTGTGCCACCAGGAAGACCGCACGGTGGGCAACGACAACACGGTGGTGCTGGAGCGTGTGCGCCTGCAGATCCCGGCCAGCCCGCTGCGGGCGCACTACGTGAGGGCCACGGTGAAGGTGCGCCGCTACCAAGACGGCAGCCCCCGAACATCGACGCGCTGTTCGGGGCCGAGGTCGACTGGGACCTGATCGCCAGCCACGCGCGGGACATGGTTTTTCAGGTCGTGCTCTCCACCCAGGCCGGGCGGTTGATGCCACCCATGCTGCTGCACGGCCTCGGCACGGCCACCGCAGGGGCCGGCTTCACCGGGCCTTCCGCGAGCTGGGCCCGGTCAAGCGCACCCTGTTCCTGTTGCGCTTCATCTCCAGCGCCGCCGCGCGACGGACCATCCGCGCCGAAACGATTAAGATCGAGGCCCAACACGATTTCCTGGACTCGGTGACGTTCTGCGGACCCGTGGTCAGTAGCGGCGATCACGTGGAGCAGGAGAAGCAGCTCAAATAGGCGAGTCTCGTCAGCAACGCGGTCATGCTGTCCAACGTCGCCGACCTCACCCAGGCCCTCTTCGACGCGGCCCGCGACGGCCATCCGGTCACGCCAGAGCGGGTGGCCAGCACCAAACCATACATGCGCCGGCACCTCCTGCGCTTCAGCAAGTATTGGCTCGAAATGGACAGCTTGCCGGACACGCTCGATCCCAGCCGCTGCCATTCGAACGAGGCAAGCGCGCCGGGAAAACCTTATGACCAAATTTCACACGTATCCCGAACCTACCCCTGTCGGAGGCGTCATTGCGTTCCTGACACGTGTCGAGCCGCCCCGAGGGGTCAGCCCCGGGCGCCGATCAGATAAGTGCATCGCGGCCGTGCGTCAGAAGCGCGTGGGTTGTGGCTGCCCCTCACAATAGTCGAGCCCCGCGCAAGAAGCCGTGGCGATAACCGAGGGCGTCGACGACGAGCGCGCCGCTGTCTGCCGGTCGCCGCGAACATTTCATCCGCCTCCAAAGTGGCGGTCACCTGCCCGGCGTAGCGCGGCCATCCCCGTCCCAGGGCCGAGACGGCGACGACGCGTTTGATGCCGCAGTCGGCGAGCGCCGTCGTGGGGCCCGGCAGAAATCCACATAGGCCGCATGGGCGTCCTCGACGGTCGGATCGCCGGGCGGAAGCCAGAACAGGCCGTCCGCGCCCTCGAACGCCTTGGTCACCGTCGCCGCGTCCGCGTGCGAACCCTGGATGACTTCGATCCGCTCGCGCACTCTGACGGCCAGTTTCGATGGGTCCCGTATGATGACGCGAACGGGCTCGGAACCGTCCAAGAGCCTGGCGAGGACTTGGCTGCCGATGTTCCCGGTCGGAGCGGTGACGACGATCACGGTGGGTCCCCTACGACGGCGACAGAGTGATGGGAACACCCGGATCGGGACGTCGGCGTGCGGATCGTCCGCGACCAAGCCCGTCGCCGTCGATGTCTCCGCGACCGTGGCGGCATCACGGCTTCATCGCTTGGATGCGAGGGACATCGACCCCGCTCGTCGCGCGCGGCGCGGCCGCCACCATGTCGTCCACCAGGTTCCCGTATTCGGTCATGCCCGTCGCCAGCAGCTCGCGGAACGACCGGACGCGGGACAGGCCCCAGAACATCGCAGTCAGGGCAGGCGTCGGCAAGCGGTCGAGCCGTCGCTTGGATTTGGGATGGATCGGGTGACCGAGCGCCTTGAGCAGGCCGAAGCTCGCCTGGACGCCGTGCGCGACGACCCGCGCTTCGGCCCATGACGCGCCGCCGCCGCGGCGCTCGCCTGCGATTGAGACGCTCTCGCACGCCACGCACAGCGGCACGTGGCAGCGCAGCCAGAGCGGCATGTCGAGTTCCAGGGCGGCGGGGAGCCCGGCTGCGTTGAACACGTCCACCCAGCGCGCGGCGGACATGATCGTCTTTTGCCCGCCCGCGCCTATCACCGTTTTGAGCCTGCCGTCCACGTCGAGCAGGCCCTGGACGAACGGCATGCCGAACGAACATCGATCAGGACCAACGGCCTCGCCGAAGCGCTCGGGGTGGAAGGTGTTGAACATGAACTGGATGCGCGCGGCGGCGCTGCGCCTCAGGCTTGGAAGGAGGGCGTCCGCCTGGCGGTCGAGCAACGTGACGATCAGCAGATCGTAGGACGTCTCTTCATCGAGGACATCGAGGACTCGGACGGCGGCGCGCCCGCCGTCGACCTTCACGATCCCGCCGTCGCGCCGCAGCTGTGCTAGCCTCGGCGAGTCCGGCCGCGCGATGACGGTGACATCGTGACCCCCCGTCCGGGCAAACTGGAAAGCGAAGGTGCTGCCGATCTTGCCGGATCCGACGATGGCGATGCGGAGTGGGGAGGAATTCGCGGCCATCATGTCTCCCCTTTTTGCGCGCTGATTGACAGGCGGTGTTCACGCCACCTGTTCTGGACCCCAGCCCGCGTGCAGCGGCGCCCGCCATAACCATGGGCGGCTCCGGCGCGTCAGGTGCACCACGGTCAGCATGACCCGCAACTTGACCAGGACGCCCACGACGCCAGCCAGTGCGGCCCCGCACTGGAAGCCCGACAGCGCGCTGGCGGTGGCCACCGCCAGCTCGGAGAAGTTCGAGGCGCCAATGAGGGCGGTCGGGCGGCCACGCAACATTCGACGCCGAGCCGCAGGACCAGCCGGTAGGCTAGCAGTCAAGTCTAGCCGATCGAGCGGCGCCATTTGGGGTAAGTTGCCAAACCGTTTACTGTTGTTTCGCAATCCACGCGATTGTATTGAGTGTTGCGGGTCTCGGCGAGGTGCCAGGGCGACACCGGGGCGAGGGCCCGCTTGATGGGTCTTCGGCTCAGTCTCCGCCTGACGTCACCGTGCGGCGCCTTGATGATCGCGGCCGCCGCGGTCGGCTGGCTGGCACCCGATGCCTTGGCAAATCCGCTTGTCCGCATGACCCGAACCGTCTGGGGCTGCGTCGACCCGAACGTGGCTCCGGCCATGAACGCCCCCCGCAATCCTGATCGCTCGGATCCGCAATGGGTCGAGAAGTCGCGAACCGAAGGCGAATGCGTCTCCATATCTCCCAGAAGCGTCTGGGAACCGTTGAGCCAGGACCATAACGGGCTGACCTACGTGGCATACAGGGGCACAACGGGCAGGCCGGGCTCGTTTTGGGTCCCGACGGCGGCCATGACCCGCGTCGCGCCGCCGGCTAAGGTCCCTCCACCTGCGCCCGCACCGTCACCGCCCGGGCCAGCGACGTCGGTGGCCCAGCCTACGGCAGCGCGGCCCGAATCGCCGCAACGTCCGGCCGCCGCGCTGGCCGAGCCGATCCCTCCCGCCATGGCGACGCCCGCTTCGGCGCCGCTGGCGGCGAAGGAGCCGGACGGGCCGGTGGCCAACACCGTCACGACTTCGCAGGGCGAAAGCGCGGGTGGCGGCCTGACGGCGCTGCTTTTCCTTTTCGGAGGCGGATGGTTGGTCCGCCGCTTGCTGCGACGTTCAAAGCGCCGCGGCCGGGGAGCGCCACTGCAAGCGCCGAAGCGGACGTCGAGCTCCGTTCCGGCAACGAATGGCAAGCATCGGAGCACCAAGGCTCCGCCGCTCCCCAGTGGCCCCACCATTGTAATGGGCGGTCTCCGTGTCGAGCTGCAATCGTCGCCTCGGGCACCCAGCGCCCCGGTCAGGGGAACCGGCAGGTCGTCGCACATCTGGAATCCGCCGGGCGTAACAGTGACCGTGGCAGGCGTGACCGTCCCGGACGGAATGGTCTACGTGGGGCGCTCGACCGCCCAATGGGGCGAGCACGATTCCAGCTTCGTCGATCCCGCGCTACCCGTCGCCCAAAGCTCCGCGTCGGCCGGTTCCTTGGGATACTGGCCATCCTACAAGGGCATCACTCCGGAGTGCAGGCGCCGATACCTCGAGTGGCTCGCGTCAGGCAAGCAGGCCCCGGAAGCCGATGTAGGATACGCCTTCCTTTACTTCTACGGCCTGGAACGGAGATTGCTTCTCGACACGCCACCGACGGAGGAAGTCCGTGCGCTCGTTGCGGAACTCCAGCGCCTGCGCACGATTTACGAGGGGAACGGGTCCTTCAACGGATACAGCAACCGCCTGCTCGAGGCCGTCGCCTTATTGCAGGAGGCTACTACGCACCGCACGGCGCCATTCGTTCCGGATCTCGAGTCCGGCACGGGCGAAATGCCGCTGACCCTCAAGGTGGCGATTGCACGGGAGGTGGTCGCCGGTCGTCCGCTTGGTTTCGAACTGGCGGCGGCAGCGCTTTTCGGGCTGCGGGAATTCTGCTCGGCGCATCGGCACGTGTTCGACAGGGGGCGCCCTGCGTTCTTGACCGTTCTGCGTGCCCGGTTCGCCTCCGCGTTCCCGGCCGGGTTTGCTCTCCGGAACCGGAAGGATTCCCATCTCGAACTCGCGTACAGAGGCGCGTCCGCTGGGTTCAGCCTGGATTTGGCCGCCCGTGCAGGCATCGAGGACCTGCCCGACCCGAAGACTCTGACCTGGACGAAGCTGCTGGCACTCGGCGCCGCCGTCGCGGAGGAACTGGCTCCCTACGCCAAGGCGCTGGCGTATCATCCGGCACGGGCGGGCGCGTTATACGGTCTGGTCAGCTGCCCGCCGGAGCTGCGCGACGTCGTAGCACCCGAGGCTCGCCATTGGCTCGAGGCGCTGCCGTCGCCGGGTGCGGTCCCGTTCGGCGAGCTGGCGCGTCATGCCATCGGCACCACGACGGCCAAGTGGACGATCCGCCACCGGCGACTAATAAGCGAGGCGTTGTCAACAATGGGATTTGCCATGGAGCCCGATCCCGAGGATGGCACCGAGCATTTGGAGGATCGCACGATCGTCCAGGTGTTCCGTTGCGGGGCCACGACCAAATCGCGGCCCATGGAGGTCGCGTCCGCCGCCGCAATGCTGGTTGCGGCCGTCGCCAGGACAGCCGAAGGAGGTGTGGCGGCACGCATCGCCGACCACTGGCTTTCGAGGCTGCCGTCCCGGCTGTCCTTGAAGGCCGACCAGACTGCCCGCCTCCGCGCGCGGTTGGCTTGGCTGGATGGAAAGCCAGTGACGCTCGCGAGGGCCAAGCGCGTGTTGGGCGACGCAACGGCCGACGAACGCGAGTTCTGCGCCTGGTCCGCCACCGCGGCTGCTGGCGCAGCCGGTGAGGTAGCCAAGCCGCAGGTCGCCTTGCTCGAGGCGATACACGACGCCCTCGAGGTGCCACGCGGCACCCTCTATGCCGGTCTGCACGCCGGCATCGGTGCCGCGACATTCGCGGCGGGAGAACCGATCCTGGTGTCGGACGAAGTCTCGGAGGTGCTCCATCCGATACCGCGGCCGCCGAAATCCGAGCCGGTGGACCTCGACGCTGGACGTCTAGCCCGCATCCGGGCGGAAACGGAGCGCGTGTCGGCGATGCTTGCCGACATCTTCCTCGAGGACGAGCCGCATGCTCCGGCTCCGGAGCCAGTCGGAGACGACAACTTTCCCGGTCTGGACACCCAACATGCTTCGCTCCTGTCGAGGCTGCTTTCCCGGCCGGAATGGCCGCGCGCCGAGTTCGACGGCGCAGCATCTGAGGCCGGCTTGATGCCCGACGGCGCGATGGAAACCATCAACGAATGGGCGTTCGACCATCTCGGCGGTGCAGTCCTCGACGACGGCGACGTGGTAGTGGTCCACTGCGCTCTGGTTCCGACGGAGCCGGAAGCGGTCGCCGCCGAATGACATCGGCCTTCGACAGGATCACGCCTGCCCAAGCGGAGAGCACCACATGCCGGTCCTGATACCCGCCAAGGAACGCGACGGGGCGATCCAGGCCCTGCGCGCGGGCGTCGTGCCGCGCATGGGAATCCGCCACGTGCAGGTCGGGCGCGTGCGGGAGGTTCAGGAGGTGGTCCGGGACATGACCCGAATTGCCGAGGGCGGCTCGGCGGTCCGCTTCGTCATCGGCGAATACGGCTCCGGCAAGACGTTCTTCCTGATGCTCGCCCGCAATGTCGCCGCCGAGAAGAAGCTGGTCGTCATGAACGCGGACCTCTCGCCGGAGCGGCGCCTGCATGCGAGCGGCGGCCAGGCGCGCACTCTCTGCGCTGAGCTGGTCCAAAGCATGTCGACGCGCACGAAGCCGGACGGCGGCGCGCTGGCGAGCGTGCTGGAGCGTTTCCTTCAGGACGTCGGCAAGGCGGCGTCGGCGACGGGCCGTGACCCCGGCGAGGTAATTCGCGACAAGCTGGAGACGGTCCGCGATGGCGTGGCGGGCTTCGACTTCGCCGAGGTCGTGGTTCGCTATTGGCAGGGTTTCGAGGCTGGTGACGAGACGCTCAAGGCCGCTGCGCTGCGTTGGTTACGGGCCGAGTACACCTTGAAGACCGAAGCGCGCGAGGCCCTCGGCGTTCGTTCGATCGTGGACGATGCGGGCGTCTACGACCCTCTCAAGGCCATCTCCCGTCTCGTTCGCCTCGCGGGTTACGAGGGAACGCTGGTCGTGCTCGACGAGATGGTGAACCTGTACAAGCTGGTGAACTCGCAGGCACGCACGTCGAACTACGAGCAGATCCTGCGCATCGTGAACGACGTCCTGCAGGGCAACGCGGAACGGCTGGGGTTCTATTTCGGCGGGACGCTGGAGTTCCTGATGGACACGCGGCGGGGGCTGTTCTCCTACGAAGCGCTGCGCTCGCGCCTTGCAGAGAATTCCTTCGCCCGGAATGGCCTCGTCGACCTCTCCGGACCGGTCATCCGGCTGCAAAGCCTGACGCCTGACGAGATGCAGATCCTATTGGAACGCCTGCGGCTCCTTTGGGCCGGCGGCGACGCCCAGCGCGTGCCGATTCCCGATGAGGCGCTCCCCGCTTTCCTTGGCCATTGCTCCAAGAAAATAGGCGACGATTACTTCCGCACGCCCCGGAGCACGATCCGCGCTTTCCTCGACCTGCTCGCGATCCTGGAACAGAACCCGGGCTCGGATTGGATGACACTGCTTGGCGGGGTCGAGGTCGCGCGCGACTTGCCGCTCCGGCAGCCCGATACGGATGATGGGTTCGCGGGCTTCGCAATCGCGGAACAAGAGCTCAAGGAGTCGAACGGGGGCGACGGGCTGGCCACTTTCCATTGAGCCGTCAGCGTCAGCCGTGACGGTATTCGATACCCTCCACGAGAAGGTCCGTCGCTGGATCTGGCAGCAGGGCTGGGAGGGGCTGCGGGACGCCCAAGAACGGTCCATCCCCATCCTGCTCGGCGGCGAGCGCGACCTCGTGATCATGGCGGCGACTGCGGGGGGCAAGACGGAAGCGGCTTTCCTTCCGATAGTATCCCATCTCGCGAGCGAGCCGCCTGCCGCAGGTGAGGGCTTTCAGGCAATCTACGTCAGCCCGATGCGGGCGCTCATCAACGACCAGTTCGGCCGCATGGAGAGCCTATGCGGCGAGCTCGACGTCGAGGTCACGAAGTGGCACGGCGACGTCTCCGAGAGCGTGAAGGCCAGGGCGCGCAAGAACCCGTCGGGCGTCGTGCTCATCACCCCGGAGTCATTGGAGGCATTGCTCGTCCGGCGCGGGAAGGAGGTCGCGCGACTGTTCCGCGCGCTGCGCTACGTCGTCATCGACGAGATGCACGTCTTCCTGGACGACCCGCGCGGCAAGCAACTCCAGTCGGTCCTTCACCGCATCGACCTTGCCTCGGGCACCCGCCCTGTACGCGTGGGTCTGTCGGCGACGCTGGCCGACGAGGACGCGGCGCGCGCGTTCCTGCGACCGCTTGACCCGGCTCGGGTGGACGTCCTTCCGCCCGGACCGGGCGGCCCGCCCATCAAGCTCCAGTTGCGTGGATACGTCCGGCCGGCCAATTCCAGGCAGGCGCCGCAAGCAAATCGCGATGGCGAGACGCCGGTGCCCGTTGACCCCTCGGACGCCGCTATTGCCCGCCACCTGTTCGAGACGCATCGTGGCCATCGCAGCCTCATCTTCGCCGGTGCGCGCGGCGCGGTGGAGACCACCACGGTCCACCTGTCCGAAATGGGCGAGGCGGCGGGCGTGCCCGAGGAGTTCTTCGCGCACCACGGCAACCTGTCTCGTGAGCGCCGCGAGCATGCCGAGCAACGGATGAAGGACAGGAGCCGTCCGGCCTCCATCGTATGCACGACCACGCTGGAACTCGGCATCGATGTCGGTGAGATCGAGGCGGTCTCACAACTCGGTCCAGGTCACACCGTCTCGGGGATGAGGCAGCGCCTGGGCCGGTCAGGACGCAGGCCCGGCCAAGCCGCCGTGATGCAGGTCTACGTCAAGGAAGGCGAGCTGACCGAAGCGGCCCATCCGCTGGACGCGCTACGAGCGCACACGGTGCAGGCGATAGCCATGCTGAACCTGATGCTCAGGAAGTGGAACGAGCCGCCCGAGCCGCGTCGCCTCCATTTGTCCACGTTGCTCCACCAAGTCATGGCCCTGGTCGGCCAGCGGGGCGGCGTCGCACCAGCGGAGGCCTGGGACATCCTCGTTCGGAGCGGCACCTTCAGCGGGGTGGACGCCGGACTGTTCAAGCGGCTCCTGCGAAGGATGGGCGAGCCCGAGGTCGGCCTCCTCGAGCAGGCGCGAGACGGCACGCTGCTGGCGGGCCCGGCGGGAGAGCGCCTTCTCGAGAGCCGGGACATCTTCGCCGTGTTCATATCGCCTGAGGAATACAAGGTCATCGCGGAAGGCGGCCGCGCGATCGGGCAGGTCCCCGGCGAGAACCCCTTCTCACCCGGCGAGATGCTGATGCTGGCGGGACGCAGGTGGCGCATCGTCGAGGTGGATACCGAGCGGCGCGAGCTTTCCGTTCGCCCGGCCCGCGGCGGCAACCCACCGATCTTCGGCGGAGACCTTCGCCCCCCGTCGGACGGCGTCGTGCAGGAGATGCGCCGTGTGTGGGAGGACTTCACCTTCCCTGCCTACCTGGACGCGTCGGCGAAGCAACTCCTCGTCGAGGCGCGTACGACCTACGACCGGTTGGGGCTCCGCGGCGCTCCGGTCACTCGGCACGGAGGACAACTCCTGCTATTCCCGTGGGTCGGCGGGCGCAGGCAGCAAGCGCTGATCCTGGCACTCGTCCGCGACGAACTCGAACCCGCTCAGTTGGGAATTGCAGTCGCGGTCTCGGCGCACAAGGAATCCGGATTAGTGAAAACGCTCACAAGGTTGGCTGGCAGCACTTCCCTTGATGCGCTCGAACTGGCGCGACTGGTCGAGAACAAGGAAATCGAGAAATTCGACGCATACCTCGGCGACGAACTCCTGGCGCTCGCCTGGGCGTGCGACCGCATCGACGTCGAGAACCTGCCAGCTATGGCTTCGATGCTGCTTTCAGGCGTCGCCTTGAGCGAGTCCTCTTAAGCTCCCGAAGGGCGAAGTTGACCATTGAAACCTGCTTGACTTCATCCCGAAACCGGTTTCGCCCGGGTCCGCATGGGCATTCGCATGACCACGGAATGTAGCAACGATGCTTGGAGCAGGTGAACCATGTTGCAGGTCGAAGACACCATGCACCTGACCGCGACTGACCTCGTCGGTCACCTCGGCTGCCGCCACCTGACCGGACTGGAAACGGCTGCCGCGACGGGCGCAGCGAGCAGGCCGCATTCCTGGAACCCGCTCCTAGAAATCCTCTGGGAGAGGGGCGTTCGGTTCGAGCAGGAGTATTGTAGCCACCTCAGGGACACCGGTCTGGAGCTCGTGCGGATCGACGGCATACGCGTCGACGATGCCGCGCTCGCCCAGACGTCGGAGGCCATGCGGCGCGGAGTGCCCGTCATACTGCAGGCCGCCTTGGCGTCCGGTAGATGGCGGGGGCGGGCTGACGTCCTTCGAAGGGTCGAGAGGCCGAGCATTCTGGGCGCCTGGTCCTACGAAGCGCTCGACACCAAGCTCGCCCGGGAAACGAAGGCCGGGGCGATCCTGCAGCTCTGCCTGTATTCCGAACTCCTCGGCACAGCGCAGGGCGTGCGGCCGGAGCACGTGCACGTCGTCTCGCCCTGGAACGACTTCGAACCCAAGACCTACCGCGTAGCGGATTACGCGGCCTACTTCCGGAAAGCGCGGCGGGGTCTCGAGGAGGCGATCGATGGCGGGATGGACAACGCCCTGTATCCGCATCCGGTCGAGCGTTGCGACACTTGCGACTGGCGGCCGACATGCGACGCCCGCCGCCGCGCGGACGACCACCTGTGTCTCGTGGCAGGTATCTCGAAGGTGCAGATCGGCGAGCTCGGCAGGAATGGAGTCGCGACCGTGGCCGGACTTGCCGAGATGCCCTTGCCGCTTCGCTGGAAGCCGGAACGCGGTGCCAAGAACTCCTACCAGAGGATACGCGAGCAGGCACGGATACAAATCGAAGGTCGCTTCGCAGGCAAGCTCGTGCACGAGATGCTGCCCGTCTTTCCCGAGTGCGGCCTGTCACGGCTTCCGGAACCCTGTCTGGGCGACGTGTTCCTGGACCTGGAAGGAGATCCGTTCATCGGGATGGGCGGTTTCGAATACCTGTTCGGCTACGCCTTCAGGAGCGAGAACGGTCGAGAGGCATATCGAGCCGACTGGGCGTTCGATGCGGAGCAGGAGAAGGCCGCGTTCGAACAGCTGATCGACTTCTTGGAAGAGCGCCTTCGCAGCTGGCCGGGAATGCACGTCTATCACTTCGCTCCCTACGAACCGGCCGCCCTCAAGCGGCTGATGGGCCGCTATGCCACCCGCGAGGACGAGGTCGACAGGCTCCTTCGAGGACAGGTGTTCGTCGACCTCTACGCGGTTTTCCGACACGCCTGCCGCGCGAGCGTCGAGACTTACTCCATCAAGAACCTCGAACCGCTGTATGGCTACGATCGCGAAGTACACCTGCAACGGGCGAACCACGCGCTCGCCAGGATGCAGGCTTATCTGGAGCTCGGCGGGACGGCGGTCGAGGAGGACGACCGGCAAACAGTACAGGGCTACAACCGCGACGATTGCGTGTCCACTTGGCGCCTGCGGGACTGGCTCGAGGGTCAACGGGCAGTTCTCGTCGATCAAGGGATGGAGGTTCCCCGCCCCGCGGCTCCGTCAAGCGATCCGGGCGTGTCCGTATCCGAGTGGCAGGCTCGGATCGCGCCCGTGGTAGCGTCGCTCCTCGGCGGTATCCCGGCCGACCCCGCCGACCGTTCGGCGGCCGAGCAGGGAAAGTGGCTCCTGGCGAACATGCTCGACTGGCATCGCCGCGAACTCAAGGCGGTCTGGTGGGAATACTTCCGGCTGGCCGACCTTACGGCGGAGGAACTGCTCGACGAGCGCGCGGCCATCAGCGGCCTGACGTTCGTCGGCAACTTCGGGGGAACCGCGAAGGTCCCGATCCATCGCTATTCGTTTCCGCCGCAGGAAACCGAACTTAGGGGCGGCGAGAAGCTGAAGAGCAGGGGCGGCTCGGACTTCGGCAGCGTCGTCGCCTTATCGGCCGAGGAGCGATGGGTCGACATCAAGAAGATGGCGAAAACCGCTTCCGAGCACGCAGACGCGGTCTTCTCCCACAAGGTCGTGGGAACCGACGAACAGCAGGGATCGCTGCTTCGCCTGGCCGAACACGTGCTTTCCAACGGCATGGAGGGCGAGGGTTGTTACCGTGCCGCTCGCGACCTCCTGATGCGGGCGCCTCCACGTCTCGGTGACGAACCGATCCAAGTGGAAGGTGAGGGTTCTTCTGAGGCGGCTGCCAGGCTTGCCGCACTGCTGGGGGCGGGCGTCCTCCCCATCCAGGGACCGCCCGGGACGGGCAAGACGTTCACCGGTGCCCGGATGATCCTCGCCCTGGTCAAGGCAGGCCGAACCGTCGGGGTGACCGCCAACAGCCACAAGGTCGTGCGCAACCTCCTCAATGAGGTGCTCGAGGCGGCGAGGGCGGACGGCGCCGTCGTGCAGTGCATCCAGAAGCTCAGCGAACATGAGGACGACGTCCCCGGTCTGACCTTCACCAAGGACAACGCCCGCATCTTCGGTTCCATCGGCGCGCCATGCCAGGTCGCAGGCGGCACTTCTTGGTTATGGGCGCGCGAGGAGGCATTCGAGGCGGTCGACGTCCTGTTCGTGGACGAGGCGGCGCAGATGTCGCTTGCCAATGTCCTCTTTGTCGCGCAGGCGGGCAAGGCGCTGGTGCTGCTCGGTGACCCGCAGCAGCTGGACCAGCCGATGAAGGGCAGCCATCCCGAAGGCACCGACGTTTCGGCACTGCACCACCTTCTCGGCGGCCAGCAGACCATCACCCCGGACCGCGGCCTGTTCCTCGGCACGACCTGGCGCCTCCACCCGGACGTCTGCAGGTTCACCTCGGAGATGTTCTACGAAGACCGCCTCCATCCACGGCTAGGCCTGGAACGGCAGAGGGTCATCTCCGCGGGTCCGCTATCAGGCACTGGGCTTCGCTTCCTGCCCGTGCCGCACGAGGGGAACAAGAGCTCGTCGCCCGAGGAAGCCGAAGTGGTGGCCTCGCTCGTCCGGTCGATCCTGGCTTCCGTTCCGACATGGATCGATCGTGACGGGAGGGAGCAGCCTGTCGGCCAGGCGGACGTGCTCGTCATCGCACCCTACAACGCCCAGGTGTTCGAGCTACAGGAGCGTCTCCCGGGCGCCAGAGTCGGGACAGTGGATAAGTTCCAAGGGCAGGAGGCACCCATAGTCATCTACTCGATGACCACCTCCACCTACGCGGACGCGCCTCGGGGAATGGAATTCCTGTACAGCCTCAACCGCCTCAACGTGGCCACGTCGCGGGCGCAGTGCATCTGCGTGCTGGTCGCCTCACCGGGCGTCATCGAGGCCGAATGTCGCACTCCGCGCCAGATGCAACTCGCCAATGCGTATTGCCGCTACCTGGAGCTGAGCCGCTCGATCAACCAGCCTTGAACGGGGCATTATCGAAAGCAGCGTCGCCGTTAAGGGTAGGATGATGCCGAATTCAAGATTTTCGGCCCCTCGGACACCGGCTACCGTTTAGTCAAGGTGCATCCCGGTATATATGCGGGCCGCAAACGTCTGGGTCTTCCCGCTATGGTCCTTAGACTGCAACCGAGGCTCGGCTGCATTCGAGGCGTGACCCGGCTCAGTCAAGTACTTCGGCACATCCAACACTCAAACACAATTGGCTCAGCGACACTACCCATCCGCGAGAGGCGGTCCGACGAGACATATTTGCCTAAATCCGACCCCCATCGCCATCGACTTCCAAAAGTGACCCCTTTCGGGTTGCCCTTTGGCAAGAGCTAATTGCGGTTCCTGAAGCGCCAGCTGTCTTTGCCGGTCTCGACGATTTTGTGTACGGGCATTCGCTTCCTCGATTCACCCGGGCGGCCTCGCCCAGCAACCGCAAGATGTCACTCGCACTGTGTGTTAGCGCTGTTACCTGGATTACCGAACGGCTATGGTCCAAACCTCTTTATCTGCAGAGCTCGCTAAATGGATCCCTTGACCCAGACGATTGCTCTGCTGCGACCGACGGCCTTGCTTTGGAAACAGACTCAGGCGCGCGGTTCATGGGGAGTGCGCTTCCCATCCAGCGATGGCGTCGCGTTCGGGCTGATGACGAGCGGCTCGTGTTTGCTCAGGATCGGAGGACAGACACCGCAACTCGCTCGGGATGGAGACTTCCTGCTCTTGCCCGCACCTCCGGTATGGTCCTTGAGCGCCAGCGCGGACGACGTGCCGGTTGATTTTGACACTGTCTTTGCAGGCCCGGCACCCGCGGTGACGCGGATCGGTGAAAGCGGAGAAGACGGCGGAACGCGGTTCATCGGCGGGCATTTCACGTTCGGTGACGAGAACGCAGGGTTGCTGAAGGTTGTGCTGCCCTCGATGGTGATCATCCGGTCCACGCGCGCAGAGGCGAGTCGCCTGCGAAAGGTGCTCGACCTGATCGACGACGAGGCAGGGGCCGACCGTCCGGGGAAGCAGCTGCTGCTTGAGCGTCTGCTGGAGGTGATGCTGGTCGAGGCAATCCGGCACGGACCGAGCGTTGGTACGGACGGCCGGGCGGGATTGCTGGCAGGGCTCACGGAACCTCGTATCGCAGCCGTACTGCGCGCGGTTCATGGCGACGTGCAACGCGCCTGGACGGTTCAGGAAATGGCTGCGATCGCCTGCATGTCGCGCTCGGTGTTCGCGGACCGGTTCACACGCCTGGTCGGGCTTTCGCCGATCGACTACCTGATGAGGTGGCGGATGGCACTCGCCAAGGAAGCGTTGCGTTCAGGGCGTGGCCGGCTTTCGAAAGTGGCGCAGGACGTCGGTTACCAATCCGTGAGCGCGTTCAGCGCCGCGTTCAGCCGCACCGTCGGCTGCCCGCCATCGTCCTACGCCGCTGAGGCGAGCGCGGACTGAGCTTCATCTACTTCAGCATTCCGGCCAGTTTCATGGCGATCGCGGTATTGCCCTTGACCTTGAGCTTGCCGGTCATGAAGGCGACCGTGGAACCAAGCTGTCCGGCCATGATTTTCAGCAGGTCGTCGGGACTGACGACAAGCGTGCAGTCGGCGTCGTTGTCGTCGTGGCTGAGCTGTGCGGGGTTCTGCGTGCCGTCCACGAACAACCTGTCGGAACCGAATTCGCATTTGAATTTCGCGCCCAGTTCGCCGAATTGCGACAACCTGTCGCGAAAGCCTGTCTCCACCTCGGCGACGCTCATTTGGTATCTTTCATTCTGGTGATCCCTGGAGAACACGACTGCGGACCAGGGCGAAAATAAAGCGATGATGCAGGCCGTCCATCCCTGATCGCCCTGAAAGCAAGCGCGATCGTCCAGCACAGGCTTATTCCGGCTCACCTGGAACGACTGCGCCGCCTTCTTGCGTCGAACGCTGAAGCTCTCGGCGGCACGCCGCCGCAGGCGAAAGCACGGCAGGCAGGGCAGGAGCCTTGCGCATGAAAACAGGGTTCCTGCGTATGGCGGCTCCGGCGGAGCGGGCTTAAAAATCAGCTCGCAGCAAGGCGCCACGCCGCGTTTGCCGGTACGCTCCGTGCCAGCGGGAGGATGTCTGATGCCCATGTCACGGCCCTCGCCGCAGCAGGTACGCTCGGTTGCCGAAAACCTGCATCTTGCCTTGAACGACGAAGATCTCGCCTCGTATCACGCGTTGCTCACGCCGATCCTGGAAGCATACGACGTTCTGGACGCCATGCCGGACAACCTGCCGGAAGTCCGCTATCCAAGGGCGGCGGGCCGCTATCCGGACAAGGAGGAAGATCCGCATCACGCCTGGTATGTAAAGGCCACGGTGGAGGGGGCGGCGACAGGAAGACTGGCGGGCAAGACCGTTGCGCTGAAGGACAACATCTGCCTCGCGGGCGTGCCCATGATGAACGGCGCCTCCACGCTGGAAGGCTACGTGCCCGATCTGGATGCAACCGTGGTGACCCGCATCCTCGATGCGGGCGGCACCATCCTGGGCAAGGCGAACGCGGAATATTTCTGCCTTTCCGCTGGCAGCCACACGAACGCCCGCGGCCCCACGCATAACCCGCGCAAGCGAGGCTACACGACAGGCGGCTCCTCCTCCGGAAGTGCGGCCATCGTCGCCGCGGGCGAGGCGGACATGGCGCTGGGCGGCGACCAGGGCGGCTCGATACGCATACCGGCGTCGTTCTGCGGCATCTACGGCCTGAAGCCCACTCACGGGCTGGTTCCCTATTCGGGGATCATGCCGATCGAGGTCTCCCTCGATCATGTCGGCCCGATGACGCGCACCGTCGCCGACAACGCGCTCCTCCTTTCGGTGATCGCGGGCAAGGACGGCCTGGATCCGAGGCAGCATTCCCCCGAAGTGGCGGACTATACGGCGGCACTCGGCCAGGGGGTGGCGGGCCTGCGCATCGGCATGGTGGAGGAAGGATTCACCCAGCCCGGCGCGGAGCCGGACGTGAACGCCGCCGTCCGCGGGGCGGCGCTCGCGTTGCAGGCCTCCGGCGCCATCGTCGAAGACGTGTCCATCCCGTTTCATGCGCTCGCGCAGGCCGTGTGGCTCGCCATCTCCCTGGAGGGCGGCACGCGCGCGATGATGCTGGGCAACACCCTGGGCGGCATAGGACGCGGCCTCTACCTGACCGGCCTCGGGGCCGCCCACTCCGCCTGGCGCGCACGCGCCGACGATCTTTCCGATCCGGTGAAGCTGTCCATGATCGCGGGGAGCTACTTCACCGCGCAATATGGCGGCCGCTATTTCGCCAAGGCGCAGAACCTCAGCCGGCTGTTGCGCGACACCTATGACCAGACGCTGGCGTCCTACGACCTCCTCGTGATGCCCACCACGCCCATGAAGGCGTCGGCGCTGCCGGAAGCCGGCGGTCCCCGCAGCCTGGCCATGCGGCGTGCGAGCGAAAGCCTGGCCAACACCTCTCCGTTCAACTGCACCGGCCACCCGGCCCTGTCGGTGCCGTGCGGCGAGAGCGAAGGCCTGCCGGTCGGCCTCATGCTCGTGGGCAGGCATTTCGCCGAGGCGACGATCTACCGTGCCGCGGCGGCCCTGGAGCGGCAGTCCAAGCCGCGAGCGAGCTGATTTCGGCTGCGTAATGGGGTTTTCGCCGATGTGCTTTCTAGAATGAGAAACTCCATGGCCAGACAGCTAATCGACCTGTCGATCTACCTTGATAACGACCCGAGCGCGGACCCGCCGGGCCACGGGCCGGAAATCAGGTATTCGGACCACCAGGCAACGGCCGGGCTGATCACGACCATCTTTCAAGGCCTGAAGACGGACGACCTGCCCGACGGGGAGGGCTGGGCCATCGAGCACGTCACGCTATCGACCCACAACGGCACGCATCTCGACGCGCCGTATCACTTCCACTCCACCATGGACCGCAAGCTCGGCGGGTCGGTGCGGTCATCGACGATCGACGAGGTGCCGCTGGACTGGTGCCTGCAACCCGCCGTCAAACTGGATTTCCGCCATTTCGCCGACGGCTACGTCGCCACCGCCGACGACGTCGAACAGGAACTCAGGCGCATCGATCACACGCTGAGCCCGCTGGAGATCGTGGTGGTCAACACGAGGGCCGGCGCGCGCTACGGCCAGCCCGACTACGTGTGGGCCGGCTGCGGGATCGGCTACGAAGCGACCATGTTCCTGCTCGAACGCGGCATACGCGTGACGGGCACGGATGCCTGGAGCTGGGACGCACCCTTCATCCACACGGCCGCGAAATTCGCCGAGACGGGGGACGCCTCGCTGATCTGGGAGGGGCACAAGGCCGGTCGCGACATCGGCTACTGTCACTTGGAGAAGCTGACCAACCTGGAAGTCCTTCCCGCCGACGGCTTCCAAATCTCGTGCTTTCCGCACAAGGTTCGTGCCGGTTCAGCCGGCTGGACCCGCGCCGTCGCCATACTCGAGGACCCGGCGGGCCGGGCGGCATGACGCTCGACCACACCCATGACGCGAGCAGGCGAAGCTGGGTGGCCTCGGCGAACCTCGCCGGCGCGGACTACCCGATCCAGAACCTGCCGTTTTCGGTGTTCCGGCGCAGCCGGACAAGCGAAGCCTATCGTGGCGGCATCGCCATAGGCGACCAGATACTCGACCTGGCCGCCCTGAGTGACGCCGGCATCCTGGACGGAGCCGGCGCTCGGGCAGCAGGATCCTGCGCGGACCCTGCTCTGAACGCCCTGTTCGCGCTGGGCCGCACCGCCTGGTCCGCGTTACGGCATGCGGTGTTCGCGCTGCTGGAGACGGACGCGGCAGGCCGGGAGGCGGCAATCGCCTGCCTCGTGCCGCAAGCCGAAGCGAGCTACGCCCTGCCCGCGACGATCGGCGACTACACGGATTTCTACACGTCCTACGAACATGCCGGCAATGTCGGCCGGCTGTTCAGCTCCGCGGCCAACGTGGTGTCGAGTAACTTCCACTGGCTGCCGATCGCCTATCACGGGCGCAGCTCCAGCCTGGTCGTGAGCGGCCACCCGGTCCGCCGGCCATGGGGCCAGTACGGCTTCCCGGGTGCCGAGAGACCGGCTTTCGGGCCGTCCCTCTGGCTGGATTACGAGGTGGAGCTCGGCTTCCTGGTCGGCACCGGCAACGCGCTCGGTTGCGCGGTGCCCCTGGCACAAGCCGAGGATCACCTGTTCGGCGCCTGCCTTCTGAACGACTGGTCCGCGCGCGACATACAGGGGTGGGAGATGGCCCCGCTTGGCCCGTTCCTCGCCAAGAACTTCGCCACCACCCTGTCACCCTGGGTGGTGACGATGGACGCGCTGGAACCGTTCCGCCTCGCCTGGACCCGCGCCCCCGGCCTGCCTGGCCCGCCACCGCATCTCGACACCGCCGGCAACCGAGCGCGGGGCGCGCTGGACATCAAGGTGGAAGCATGGATCGAGACACCCGACCGCCACGCGGCCGGACACGGCCCCGCCCGCCTGTCGCAGGCAAGCTTCCGCAGCCAGCATTGGACGGTGGCGCAGATGCTCGCGCATCACACGTCCGGCGGCTGCAACCTCCTCGCCGGCGACCTGCTCGGGACCGGCACCATCTCGGGACCGGACGAGGGCCAGGCCGGATCGATGATCGAGCTTTCGCGGGCGGGCACCCAGCCGGTCAAGCTCGAACGCGCTCCTGATGCAACGGAGGAGCGCGGCTTCCTTCAGGACGGCGACACCGTGATCCTCAAAGGCTTCTGCGAGAAGCCGGGCTTCGCCCGCATCGGCTGGGGCGAATGCCGCGGCCAGATCCTTCCGGCGCACCCGCCGGGCGGGCCGGATTCGTAAGCGAAGTGGACACCACGTCGCTGACCGGCGAGCACGTCCGGTTCAGGCCCGCGAGGCGCCTGAGAGGCGATCGCTACGTCACCGGCGCCATGCGGTACCTGGACGACGCGACGCCGTCGCGCTGCCTCCATGTGATCTTCCTGCGCAGCCCGCATGCGCACGCCCGCATCCTGCGTATCGACACGTCCGCCGCATCCCGCCTGCCTGGCGTCCATGCCGTGCTGACCGGCCAGGACACGCGGCATCTGATCGCCGACCTGGTCTGCCAGACGCCGTCGGCCCTGACCGGCACGCTGGAAGCGCTGACCTTGCCGTGCCTGCCCGCCGACTTCGTGCGCTATGCCGGGGAGCCGGTGGCGCTCGTGGTGGGTGACAGCGAGGCCGTGGCGCGCGAAGGCGCACGCCTGGTCGACGTTGCCTACGAACCCTTGGCGCCGCTGCTCGACACAGCTGCGGCTACAGCGCCCGGCGCGCGTGCGCAACGTCCCGAACTGCCGGGCAACGTGCTTATGTCCGGCGTGGTCAGAGACGGCGATGCCGCGGCCGCGTTTCGGGACGTGCTCCACACGGTCACGGGGCGCATAGCGCTGGGCCGGGGAAGCGCGGTGCCGCTCGAGCCGCGCGGCTGCGTTGCCGGCTGGGATGTCGAGGCCGAACGCCTGATCGTCCGCGCGTCCGTGCAGGCGCCGCACGGCTTCAGAGCCGAGCTCGCGCGGCAGCTGAACTTGCCGGAAAACGGTATCCAGGTCGTGGCCCCCGCCTTGGGCGGCGCGTTCGGCTTCAAGTTCACCGGCCTGCCGGAGGAGCCGCTCACCTGTCTGGCGGCCATGCGCCTCAAGCAGGCGGTCCGCTGGGTGGAGACCCGGGAGGAGGCCCTGCTCGTCGGCGCGCGGGAGTATGCGGCTTCCTACCGGCTCGGCTTCGACGGCGCAGGCAAGGTCACCGCGCTGTCGGTGGAGCTGGAGGCCGATGTCGGCGCGCTCTGTGCCACGCCTGGGCCGCTAATGCCCTTCGTGGCCGCCACCACCTTCCCCGGCCCCTACGACATTGCCAATGTGGACGTGCGCTGGCGCGCCGTCATGACGAACAAGGGGCCGTGGAACGGCGCCAGGGGCTTCGGCAAGGAGGCGACCTGCGCCGTGCTGGAAGCGGCGATGGACGACGTGGCCCGCGCCCTCGGCCGCGACCCGCTGCACGTCCGACAGGCAAACCTCCTGCGGCGCGAGCAGTTTCCGCATCGCACCTCGACGATGACGGTCGACTCCGGCGACTACCACGCTGCGCTGGACAGGCTCGTGGCGATGTCCGGCTATGCCGGGAAGCGCCGGCGCGCTCGCCCTGCCGGCACTGTCAGGACCGGGCTGGGGATCGCCTTCGAACTCACGCCGGAGGGTTTCGACTCGGGCGGCTCGCTCGCGCGCGGTTTCGAGACGGCCACCGTCCGGTTGGACACGGGTGGGGCTGCGACCGTCCTGACCGGCGTCACGAGCCCGGGCACCGGCAGCGAGACGGCGATCGCCGAACTGGTGGCGGAGCGGCTGGGCCTGCAAGCCCAGGACGTCCGCGTGGTCCAGGGCGACACGGACACGACGCCCTACGGCTCCGGGACCTTCTCGAGCCGCGCCGTCATGGTGGGCGGCATGGCGGCTTGGCTGGCCGCGGGCGATTTGAGGGCCGCCCTGACGAAGGCGGCGGCCACGCTGATGGGCGCCACACCCGAGGATATCGAGCTGGCCGAGGGGCATTATCGGCTGATCAGAAGCCCGGTCAGCGGGATCGCCGCGAAAGCGCTTCCGAGAATGCTGCGCACGCTCGGGGGCGCGCTGCCCGGCATCGGACCACCGCAGCTGGAAGCGACCCGGACCTACGGGCCGCAGAACCTCCAATCCGTCCCGGACCTCCAGGGACGCCTGCAGATCTATCCCACGTACTCCTACTCGGCCCACATGGCCGAAGTCGAGGTGGACACGCAGACGGGCACCGTGCGGCTGGTCGCTCTGTCCGCGGTGCACGATTGCGGCACGGTGGTCAACCAGGCGCTGGTGGACGCCCAGCTCCATGGCGCGATCGCCATGGGCGCCGGGATGGCGCTGTTCGAGGAGGAGATTTTCGACCCGGAAGGGACACCCCGGAGCATCGACCTCAAGCATTACCTCTGGCCTCGCGTCACCGACCTGCCGAAGCTGCTGACCGGGCATCTCTGCTCGCCGTCTCCGTTCACCGAGCTTGGCACCAAGGGCGCGGGCGAGTCCGGAGTCGGCGGCGCGGCAGCCGCCATCGTGGGGGCCGTCAGGGATGCCCTGGGCGGCGCGGCGGGCGTTCCGATCCGGACACCGCTGACCCCGACGCGCGTCCTGGCCCTGATCGACCACGCCGGCCGGGAGGTGGCGGGATGACGCCGGCGTACTGCCTGCCGGAGACGCTGGCCGAAGCGCTGGGCGCCGCACGCGAGGCGGGCGCCGTCCTCCTGGGCGGCGGCACCGTCGCCTATCCGGCCCTGGCCCTCGGCAAGGTAGCACCCGCCGCGGTCGTCGATCTTGCCAGGCTGCGCGGCGGAACCGACCTGGCCGCCGAGGACGGGCATGTCAGGATAGGTGCGCTGGTCACGTACGCCGCGTACCTCCGGGCGCCCGGCCTGCCGGCGCCGGCGCTGCTGGTCCAGATCTGCCGCAAGATCACGGGCGGCCCGCAATTGCGCAACCAGGGCACGATCGGCGGCTCGGCGTGCCACGCCAACCCTGCCTCGGACATGCCGACGGGTCTCCTGGCCACCGGCGCCCGCTTCAGGCTTCACAGCCAGGACCGCGGAGCACGCACCATCGCGGCGGCTGAGTTCTTCATGGGCGCGTTCCAGACTGCGCGCGCGCCGGACGAGGTGTTGACCGAGATACTCGTCCCGACGGAACGGGACGGCGACCACTGGGGCTACTACAAGCTCAAGTTCGCCGAAGGCGGCTGGCCGATCGCCGTCGCGGCGGCGCGGATATCACGGTTGCCGGGCAGCGCCTCCGGCACCCTTCGCCTGACCATCGGCGCTGCCACGGACCGGCCGGCCTGCCTGCCGCTGATCGCCCTGAGCAGCCTTCCTGACCTCGCGGCGGCCGAGCGGCAGGCGATCGCGCACGCGGTCGATCGCGTCCCGGCGCCGTGGTGGTCGGACAACTTCGCAGACGCGGCCTATCGGCGGCGCGTGGCGCCGGTCATCGCCCTGCGCGCGGTCGAGGACGCGCTGGAGAGGATGCCGGCATGAGCGGGTCGGCCAGGACACTCCGTTTCACCGTGAACGGCACGGCGCGCGAAGTGACCACCGATCCAGGCCGCGCTCTGGTGGACGTGCTCAGGACCGGGCTGGGCCTCGTGGGCACGCATGTGGGCTGCCGCAATGGCGCGTGCGGGGCATGCACCGTGCTCGTCGACGGCGCCTCCTTCAAATCGTGCCTCGTTCCGGTGGCCCGCGTGGCCGGCCAGGCTGTCGAGACGCTGGAGGGCCTGGCCGATGAGGACGAGCTGCATCCGGTGCAGCAGGCGTTCTGGGACCATAACGGCTTCCAGTGCGGCTTCTGCCTCGCCGGCCACATCCTCTGCACGGTGGAGCTGATGCGCGCCACGCAGGCGGCGGCGCCGGAAGACATCGCCGAGGCGCTGCGCGGCAATCTCTGCCGGTGCACGGGCTACGAGCAGATCCTCGCCGCCGCCCGCAGCGCCTTGGCACAGGCCGGCCAGCCCGGTCCGTGCCGTCCACAGCTCGGCGATCCAGAAGCAGTTTGGGAGTAAGACATGGCGACCATGACGCAGGCCGAGAACGCGATAGGCCAGGCCGGCACCGACATCTCCAACTGGCGCAACCGGCCGCACAGCCTGTGGGCGTTCCGCAACATCACCAAGGTTCTCAACACCGCGGCCGTCGCGAACGATCCGCCGGGGGCAAATCCGCTTACCCGCGCGGAGACGATGCTGCGCGCCTCCCCCGTGATGGCGGGTTTCCTGAAAGCGACCGCCACGGACGCGATGGTCGTACTGTCGGACGGCAAGATCGTACTGGAACATTACGCCCACGGCAACGACCGGGACACGCCGCACATCCTGATGTCCGCGACGAAGGCCGTGATGGGACTCGTGCTGGGAACGCTTCAGCACCGCGACGTGATCGACCTGGAGGCGCCGGTCACCAGGTACGTGCCCGAAGTGGCGGCGACGGCGTATGCGGGCGCCACGTTGCAGCAGATGCTCGACATGCGCACGGGCGTGGTGCTCGACGAGCAGGAGACGCTTACCTGTTCGGCCGCGGCCGGCTGGGATCCGGTTCCCGCCGGCCAGATGGTCTACAGTCTTCACGAATACCTGGAGCGTCTTGCAGCACCGCCTGCCCCCCATGGCGGCGTGTTCCGATACACGTCGGCCAACACGGACCTGCTGGGCTGGGCTGTCGAACGGGCCACCGGAAAGACCGTGGCGTCGCTGATCAGCGAGGTGCTCTGGAAGCCGATGCGTGCCGAGCGGCCGGCGCTGATGACGCTGGACGGAAACGGCGCACCGCGTGCCGCAGGCGGCCTGTGCGCGACTGCGCGGGACTTCGCGCGCATCGGCCAGCTGCTCATCGATGGCGGGCGTTCCGGCGATGACGAGGTCCTGCCCGGGAGCCTTGTCGACGACATCCTACGCGGCGGCGACGCGGCCGCATGGCGGGATGGCGAGTGGGGCAAGGCGTTCGCGCCGATCAGCAAGAACCTGAGCTACCACAACGGCTGGTACATCATCGACGAGCAGCCGAAGATCATCTTCGCCATGGGCATCCACGGCCAGAACCTCTTCGTCGACACGGAGAACAGGATCGTCATCGCCAAGCTGTCCTCATGGAGCAAGATGACCGACTACGTGGCCCTTCCGCTGACGCATGTGGCGGTAGGCAGCATTAGGCGGTCCGTGCTGCGGGCTCGGCGCCGGGCCTCCAGACCCCGGGCCTTCAGACAATGAGCATGGCCGCGAAAGGAGAAATCATCATGAACACACGCCGCCTGAGAGCCCAGGGCTGGATAGATGTCCACGCGCATTTCTCGCCCCCCAAATCAGCCGACGACCTGCAGACCAACCTGCAGCTGATGCACATGGGGTGCTTCATGGCACGCGAACCGTTCCAATGGAGCAAGGAGGCGACGCTGGAGCACATGGACGGCAACGGCATCGCCATGCAGTTGCTCAGCAACATCCCGAAAATCCTGCCGATGCTCCGGGAGTCGAACGATTTCGGTGCGTCTGTGGTGGGGGAACATCCGTCACGCTTCGGCCTCCTGGCGGCGCTGCCCACTGACGACCCGGACGCGGCGATGGGGGAGATCCGGCGCGCCGACCAGACCCTTCAGGCAGACGGCTTTGCGGTCACCTGCTGCTACAACGGCGTCTTTCTGGGCGACACGCGTCTCGCGCCAGTCTGGGCCGAGCTCGACCGCCGGGCCGCGGCGGTCTTCATGCACCCCGACGCCTACGCCTTTCCGTCGCAGGGACGGCCGAGCGCCCTGCTTGAAGTAGCCTTCGAGACGGCACGCACCGTCGTCGACATGCTGTATGCCGGTGTCTTCCGGAACTATCCTAACATCAAGTTCGTGGTGGCGCATTGCGGCGGACCGCTTCCTGCGCTGTCCGGACGCCTGGCACTGCTCGGTGCGGAGCATTGGGTGCCCAACTCGCACGGCATCACCAAGGCGGAGATCAGAAGCCAGCTCGCGGGCCTGTTCCTGGACACGGCAGCCACCGGTACCGCCCACACGCTGCGGCCCGCCCTCGCGATGACGACCTGCGACCACCTCGTCTACGGATCCGATTGCGGCGTCCCCTGCACGACCGACGCCACCATGGTCGAGAACCTTCAGGCCCTGCTCCAGTTCTCCGACCTTTCCGAGGGCGAGATTCAGTGGATCGGACGCAACGCGCTGCGCATCTTCCCGAGCATCGGCAAACGCCTGGGCGATACGGCCGATCAGGCCGCGGGCGTGGCTGCCGAACGCAAGGCGGGATAGGGAACGCGGCATCGGGAACACTCAGACTTTCCGGGCTGGCGCCAATTCGGCCGGAGCAGACAGGCACGTTCATCGCTGGCTGGCTTGCCTGGACCGCTTCCTAACGCGCAGCATACAGGCCATCCGGCTGCGGACTTGTTTCAACTTCGGACGGTCTCGCATGATTTCCGTCGTTTCTCGCATTGCGAGCGCCATTGCGGATCTAATAACCTTGTAGATAACACAAGGAAAGACCGTAACATCGACAGAAACAACGACCGGAGAAGGGTTTCGCGCGACGGTGCGAAACCGCCTGAGACGGCAGATTAAAGCGGTCTGCGCTCCGTCGAGCTTCTGCGAATTCCGAAGCTGGAGATGTTCCAGACATCCTGCCCCGCAGGGCGGCAACGATACGAGAGAGGCGACACGCGCCGGACGTGCTGGCAGAGGAGGTCACGTGCAATTTCGATCGGCGAGCCGGCCCCGGCTCTACGGAACCGCCGCCGCGATCATCTGGGCTTGCATGACCGACTCTGCAGCCGCCTGGCAGGCAAGTATGGACGGCTGGCAAGTCAGCCTGGACACGGCGCTTTCCTCGAGCGTGGACATCCGCACGTCCGACGTCGACAAACGTTTCGTTGGCATCCAGAACGGAGGAACGCTTCCCGGGGCGAACGCGGATAACGGAACGCTCAATTACAAGTCCGGAACGCCGGTGGCGGCGGTTCAGCGCATCACGACCGAGCTGCAGGCGACCCGGGACGATTACGGGATGTTCGTCCGGGCCACGGGATTCTACGACCCGGTCAACGACAGCGAGCGCACCGACTTTCAAAAGCTCGACCGCGCCGAGGTGCGCGACATAGGAGCCGACCTGCGGCTGCTCGATGCCTACGTCTTCGCGCGTCCGTCCGCCGATGGTCACCCGTTCGACGTCAGGATAGGCGCCCAGGCGCTGAACTGGGGCGAGAGCACGTTCATACCTTTCGGCATCAACGTCATCACGCCGCTCGACGCCACGGCGTTACGCACCCCAGGAGCGGAGCTGCGCACAGCCTTCCTCCCCATCCCGGTGCTCGACGTCAAGACGAACGTGGCATTCGGCATTTCCTTTGAAGGATACTGGCAGCCTTACTGGACGCGTGACAAGCTCGAACCCTCGGGCTCTTTCTTCAGCAACGTGGACACGGTATTCGACGGCGGGCAGTACGTGACGCTTCGCTCCGACGTGCCGGACACGCGTGCCAGCATCTTCTCCGTCAGCCTGGCGGCAGGCAATGCGTTCGGCGCGGCGTTTCCGCGCTCGCTGGACCGGCATCCGACATCTCTGGCCGAGTTCGGTGCTGCCTTGCGGGGAAACGTCCAAAGCTTGGGCGACGCCGAGTTTGGACTGTATTTCGAGAGCTACAACAGCCGCACGCCGTTCGGCTCCTACCGGACCGGCCGACGGGACATATCGGGCCTGCCCGGCGCGGCTTCGGTTCTCTCGAACCCGATCTCCGCCCTGCTGCAAGGCGGTCAAGCGAAGGTTTCCTACACCAGCACGGCGTCGATCTTTGCGGACTACCCGAATGAAATTCACCTCATCGGCGGGAGCTTCAACGCCTCGGGCCGGGCGGCGTGGCTCTTCAGGGCGAAATATCACACCGCCTCAACCAGCCTATCCAGCTCGCAAGCGCCGATCTCGGCTTGGCTGCGGTCTTCCCGGCCCTGGCGTCGTCACGGAGCCTTTCTCCCGTGCTGAACGACAACTACTTGCCCGGCTTCGGCCAAATCGTCGATGGCTGGAAACGCTATCACGTGACCCAGGCCCAAATCACCGCGACGAAGCTCTTCTCCAGCATACCCGCTCTCGAGATCGGCAGCATCGCGGTCGTAGGCGAGGTTGGCGGCGATTACGTGCATGATTTCCCGCGGGACCGCGGCGAGTTCAGCGCCTTCTACTCGACCGACCAGAACTCGGCGACGACAGTTCCGGCAACGGAGAACTCCAACTCTCCGCTCTCGACAAGGAACTTCGCCTCGCGCTTCTCGAGCAGCGCCACGGCTGCAGCGACCATAGACATGCCTGCCGTTCTGCCCAAAAGCATCGACTTCCGGCCGACCATCTCCTTGCGCTACGATTTCTGCGGGAACAGTCCCATCGGCGTTAACGTGTTCCAGGAACACACGGCCGCAGCCAGCGTAGGCGCCACCTTCAACTATCTCCAGAGGGCGACCCTGGGCATCCAATACACGAACCACTTTCCAGTGTTCTCGGGCGGAAAGGCCTACGGGCTGATCGACCGCGACTTCGTGTCCGTCGCGGTATCGACCGAGTTCTAGCCTCCGGGTCGACCCGGAGGTTTTATGGCGAATGGCGCAGCCGGCCGGTATCGCCGGTCTCTGACGAGCCGTTTGGAAGCAGAGCGACGTGACAGGATCAGTCGAGCTATGTCCGCGGCGCGTCGGGCGGAGTTGCTGCCGGTTTGGTGGACACGCTGTTTAGCTCGCGGCGGCGATCCGCTCGACCCTCATAGGACTGATGTAGCCGATGCCAATGTGGCGCCGCTGCGGATTGTAGAAGGGCTCGATGTAGTCAAACACGTCCACGCGGGCCTGATTGCGCGTGCGGTAGACTTTCGTACCGTGCGCTCGGCTTTCAACGAAGAGAAGAAGCTTTCCATGGCGGCATTGTCTCAGACGTTGCTGGCACGACTCATGCTGCAGGGGATACCGTTGTCGACCACCAGCCTCTGAACTGCTCACTGGTGCATCGACTGCCCTGGTCGGAATGGTGCAGCAATGCCTTCGGCCTGCCACGCCGCCAGATCGCCATCATCTACCCATCCGCCACCAGTTGCGCTGTCATGGCCGCGCTCATCGACCAACCTACAACCCGGCATGGAAACAGATCGCTGATAGCCGACATTCAGAGCCAGCCTTCGGTTGTCCAGAACCAGGTGAAGTCCCCACCTATTTCTGGTTGGGCGCGCTGGCCTCGAACTGACGATCCAGCACGCTGGCCGCGATCCACCAAACCGGTAGCAGCTCAAACAGCGAGCTCACTCTGCCTCGCTCGCCTTCAGCGCTGTCGCGCGGCAGTATACATCATCGAAACAACGGCGGTGCATTAGTGTGTATGCCAGCCCTCGTCGAAGGCCAGGCGTACGCGACGGCTTTTCAAGCGAGCTGGTTCGCCAGACTGACGATACGGATCGCCGCGTCGATCATCAACTTGCTGCCGACCGGGAAGCGGAACTCCACCCCGAAGACGTCTTTTCGGTGCGGCTGCCCCGAGCATTGGACTGGCGCTTCCAATTCCGATGAGTTTTTCAAGGCGGGCAGATCGATGACGCACTGCACGCTTCACGAAGCCTCGTTGAGGCTGGGCCGCTCGCCGGCGTCATTTGGAGAGTAAGGGTCGTCCGCGACGCTTTGCAACCGTCGTCGTGTCTCGCGGATGACCTGGTCGCAGTGCGCCATGGCTTCCTCGAGCGCGGCGTAGTCGATCGAAGGACGCTGGAAACGGGTCATTGGCGGCAGCGGCGCAGGCGCCGCAGGCGGCGCAGGGTCCGTCTCCGGCGGTTGCTCGTTGCGCGGTCGCCCGCGTCCGCGCCCGGGCAACGGACGGCGCGGGGCCGTTGTGACGTCGCGAACCGGGGCCATCCCCAGCAGCCCGAACAGCCGCCTCGCCGACCGGTGGGTCACCTCGACCGCGATCCCCGCCGCCACGAAGCGCTCAATCAGCTCACCTGCGCACTTGATCGACATCCCGACCGAGCGCGCGAGCGTGGACGCTGAGATCAGGGGCGTGGCCGCCATGACGTCGACGGCGAGCGCCGCGCGCGAGGTGCTGCGCTGTGCTTGAACCCGGGCGCGGGCGGCGATCCAACCGCACTCGAGGCTCCGCAACATTTCTAAATAGTCCGTCGCCTCGCTTTCGAGGGCCTCCATAAACGACACCATCCACTCCGCTCGCCCGTGCGGCGCCTCGGCGCTCAAGGCGCGGGGACCGGTGAGGGGGACGGGCGTCCGGAGGAGGCTGTTTTTGGTCCAGAAGCGGACGAGAGCGCAGCGGACCGGCGGGCGAGTATGGCCCGAGTCCAGCCAGGACCAGACCGCCTCACCAACGCCGGCCAACCCGGCGGCATCGGCGAGGTGACGCTGTGCGTCCTGGATTTCACCCTCCTGATCGAAATCAGGCTCCACGATCCATTGATGCAGCGCGAGCGCAGTCCGCGCCGCCTCGAAAATCTGTCCGCGGTCGACGATTCGCAGCGCATGATCCATGCGCAGGCGCAGACCCTCCAGGACGGCTGCCAGGTGCCAGGGATCGATGTCGTGGCCGTCGACCGAAGCCTGGCGCCGGACCGCCTCAAGCCTGGCACGATAAAGGAACGCCGTCCGTAGGGGGTGATTGTCGAGGGCCTGGTCGAGCCTGGCGATGGCGCCCGACGCGCGTTCAAGCGCTCGCAAGGCTGTTGCGTCGAAGGGGACGGGGGCGGGGCGATCGGTGCGGAAGAGGCTTTCGAGCATCAGCGTGACACGCTGCCAGCTGCCGAGATTGAACGATTCGGGCGTCCGCAAAGAGGAGCCTCGCCCTGACCGGCGAATTGCCGCAGGCGCCAGCGTTTCTCGGGTGCCGCGCGCCGCATCGTCACTCCGACTCGCGACCGGCGCGAAGGTCGTCCAGCAGGCGCGAGCCCGCCTCCAGCGCCGCGTTTGCGGCATCGGCCGGCACCTCGGCACCATGGGCGGCCGCGTTGAGGATGCGCATCGTCTCCCCAAATCTCGCCGCACTTGGCGGCAGGCTCGCGTCGTCCTGCAGCCGGCGGAGCAGGGAGCCCATACTGGGTGCTGCATCCGGCAGGCCCAGCCGCAGCGCGACCTGACGAAGTTCTCGCTCGAGTTCGGTCCTCAGCCGGATCAGCGCCACCAGCGGGAACTCCCGGGCGAGCTCGTCAGCAGTCGGCAGCTCCGCCTCGAGCTGCGCCGGCAGCCGCGACGCGGCGCGGTAGCCCGCGACGCCCATCGGCTTCGAGGCGTCCCGCAGCGCATACTCGACGATAACCTCGTTCCGGCCCTTGCAGAGGATCAGGCCGATGGAGGGCGCGTCCGCAGGGTGACGCAGCAGGTCGTCAACGGCCGACAGGTAGAAGTTCATCTTGCCCGCATACTCGGGCTTTAACTCGTCGATCTTCAAGTCGATCACCACATAGCAGCGCAGCCTCAGGTGATAGAAAAGCAGGTCGAGGTAGAAATCCTGATCGCCGACCTCGAGATGGTATTGGCTGCCGACGAACGCGAAGCCCTTGCCCAGCTCGAGCAGCAACGCGCGAAGGTCGTCCAGCAGACCGCGCTCGAGTTCCCGCTCCGAGATGTCTGCGGCCGCCGCCAGGAACTCGAAATCATACGGGTCCTTGAGCAGCTCGCGGGCGAGATCCCATTGCGGGCCCGGAAGCGTCTTGGAGAAATTCGTCGGCGCCCTGCCGGCGCGTTCGAACAATAGGCTGTCTACCTGGTGGGTCAGGACCGCGCGGCTCCAACCATGCTCGACGGCCTGACGGGCGTACCAGATCCTCTCATCGGGCCGCTTGACGGCCTCGAGCAGGCGGAGGTTATGACCCCAGGGAAGTTGTGCAACAAGCTGTTGCACTTCTTCCCGGTCCGGCCAGGCTTCGGCAAAGGCCCGCATGTATTTCAGGTTGCGCGGCGAGAGGCCGGTCATATCGGCGAAGTGCCGCCGTAGGTCGGTCCCCAGACGCTCGATGACGGCGGTTCCCCAGCCTTCGTGCGCCTGTCGCGCGAGGATGTCGCGGCCGATCTCCCAGTAGAGCAGGACGAGTTCGCGGTTGACACTGATTGCCGCGCGCAGCCGCGCTTCGCCGATCCGCGCCTTGAGCGCGGCGAGCAGGTCGCCGTAGTCGTCGGGGAGCGCTGGAGCCTTGGTCATGCGGCCAGCGTAGCAGGGGCGGAGCCGCTTCGCTTGGTGGCGCGTCGCGGGGCGGTGAGGGTTCGCTCGCTTAGCGTGCTGGTCATCGCCGAAGGATGCCTGCGGCGGCTACGGGCGGCTTCGAGTCTCGACGTCTCCAGGGACAATCCGCAACGCCGCTGCAGCGTCAGCCAATCGTGCAACAGCCTGTTGCACAATTGGCCTGGAGCGGAGTCGTGGTTCATTTGCTGGGAGACAACACATTGTCAACAACTTGAGCATCGGCTTACTCTACCAAGGTATTAACCTCAAATAAGTCTTTTTTATTTTCGGGCGCTCAGACGGCTCCCTGCCTCGCCCTGCCCGCGGCTGCTATTTCCCATAAGCGTCCTTGTGGGAAGTAGCTTGCTTGGCGGCGAAGCTCGTGCAAGACGGATGCGAGGCCGACCGGAGAGAAGCATGGAAGCGGGCACAGACGCGTCTGGAGATGCCCAAGGCGGCGCGCTGACGCTGCTGCCTCCTGCCCGTCTCCTGCCGCCCGCTCCCATTGGCGCTGCAGCCGACGCGGTGCGCGCCTGGTTCGATGACGCCGTCGAGACGGCCGAGCCGGCGATGGACGGCACCCTCAATGCCGAACGCGCGGCCGCTGAAGCCTTTCAGCGTATGGCCAAGGCTGCCAACACCCGGATGGCCTACCGATCGGCGGTGCGCATCTGGTGCGATTGGTGCAACAAGCGCGGCCTCCCTCCCCTGCCCGCTTGTGGCGCCGACGTCGCGGCCTTCCTGGCCGCCGAACGCCGGCGCGGCATGACGCCAAACACGATCGATCTGCGCCGCGCAGCGATCCGCTACCTGCACCGCGCGGCTTGCTGCGCGGTGCCAACCGGCGATGCCTGCGTGTCCGAGACCGTCGCAGGCATCCGGCGCGATGCCGCCGCCAAGGGGCAAGCTCCTGAGAAGAAGGTCGCCGCCACGTCCGCCATCGTCCAGCAGCTGCTGGCGCCCATCGCGGACGATTTGCGCGGCAAGCGCGATCGGGCGCTGATCCTGGTCGGCTTCGCCGGCGCCTTGCGGCGTTCGGAGCTGGCCGCCATCCGCGTCGAGCGACTGGAGAAGACAGACCGCGGCCTGAAGCTGACGATCCCGCAGACAAAGGGGTCGCAGACGGCGTCCGTCACCGTTCCCCTGCCCTACGGTCAAACCGCGCTGTGCCCGGTGCGCGCGATCTCTGATTGGTTGGCGGCGGCCGGGATCGGGGATGGACCGGTATTCCGGCGCATTTGGTTGCCGCGGATGGCGGGCGAGGAGGCCGCCCCTCCCCTGCCCCGTATCGGCAAGGAGGCGATCACGCCGCGCGCCGTGGCCGCCATGATTCAGTCACGCGCAGTTGCAGCAGGCTTTGGACGGTGCGACCTCGCCGGTCACAGTCTCAAGCGGGGCGCGCTGACGACGGGCATGGATCTCGGGATCCACCCAGCCAAGCTCAAGCGGCTCGGCCGCCACAAGAGTTTCGATGTGCTCGGGGAGTATCTCGAGTTCGGCGATCTCTTCGAGGGACATCCGCTTACGGGGGTGCTTTGAAACGTGGCAACTGCCGGTTGGCTTTGATGGAACTGACGGAAATGGGGGTTTTGGTGAGTCACAGGGCCGTGACCGACGTGGGGCTGGTCATCTTGCCCGGTTGTCGCACGCTGAAACGTCACCGGCAGAAAAGGTTGCTATGATCATTCGATCCAATAGCGGCGTGCGGCGCCTTGGTTGTGGGCTGCTGCATCACCAGCACCGGAAGCGCTTGTTCAGGGCCGCCGCGGCGGGTCAGCTGCCCGACGTATGACCTCGACGTCTGCAGCTAAGCGGCGCACCGGCGACACAGGATGCAGGCTGTGACAGGGCAAGCAGGATAACTGCCTTCACGGCTGGGTGATCCTGCCGACGGGCACTTCCTGTTCGCGCTGGGATCAGGCTTGTCCTCCGACGCCAATCTTGTCGGAGAGCGATGTGCTAGAAAAATCGATCATGGGCCCAAGTCCCTCGTGCCTTTCCCCCAAAAGGGTCTGCCGTGCAGTTTGCCTCGCGCTGGGGCTCATAGCATTGTCAACCCCGTCGGAAGGCTTCGCTGCCTCTCCGAGAGCGACCCAAGGCGCATCGGCACCGGCCGCTCCGTTTCCCCAGGCTCCTCTCTTATCTGGCACCGACTTACTCCTCGCCTACTCACACCTGACCGGTATGCCCCCGGACTACCAGGACCTAGCCCAGCGATCGGTCGCATACCGCCAAGCGTCGGCCTTCCAGCAGCCCTCCGTGCTCGAGAGGCTTACCGCGAGCTACAAGGCTGAATATGACAGAGTGTCTCCCGGCAAGGCGTACTCCATCGCGATCAGCGTCATGATCCAGCAGTACGACCCGGCACGCGGAGGATTTCCCACGGACTTCTCCGATGACCATTTTGTCCCAATTCCAAACCCTCTGGGGCAATCAGGCTTTCAACTCGGCTTCGATAACATCAGCAGCTTCAATGTTGTTCCTGTTCCATCGGCAACCGCAGAGGCATTCGCCCTCAAACACGGACTATCCCTTCACGGCTCGATGGGTGGCTTTGGACAGCTCCGGCTGGTCTTCACGATAGTCGGCGCGCCACCTGCGCTTGATGCCGCAAGTTTCCCGGTGACCGCACACGTCACGGCGGCCGAGCTGCTGACGCCCAGTGGTGGCATTATTTATGCCTTCCCCCCTGCCCCCGCCCAGCCGGCCGAACAGGATTCCGGCAACAACAGGATGCCGGCACTCAAGAGCGCGAGCCTCGACGGTGTCGAAATCGGGATGAACGACGACGACGCCAAGGCGGCGGCTAGTTCTCAGTTCCCAGGGGCAACGCCGATAACGGGTCCGTCTTTCGCGGCATACTTCAACGGGCTCCAAGGAGGTTCAAAGCCGACGTGCGGACGGCCAAGACGGTTCAGTCCATTGGGAGGCTTCATGACACAGGCGGAAGACCCATTCGGCCAATATAAGACATGTCTTTCCTTTGACATGCAGGCGGCGAAGGTAACGGCGGTTCATTCGATACAGTGGTTAGCGGGATCCGACCCTACCTCGGTCGGCGAGCTGCTCGACGCAAAATACGGGAAGCCCGCCTTCAACGCAGCCGAGACGGGATCACGGATGGAGAAGTGGGTCGGAACGAATGCTGGTGGGCAGCCAGTCGAAGTCGAGGCCTCTTTTTCCAAGGTCAACGCCACAGGTGCCGGGATCTTTGTGAGGCTTCGCATTGATGTACATCCCTGGACCGACCCTCATGCGAAGTCTCAGCAACCGTCGGGTTCCGGAGACGTACCGAAGCTCTAGGTGACGTCGTCAACGGCCAAGATTTCTTGCGCGCCAGACCGTTACCATCGCCCTCGCCAGCTTGAGTTTCGGAGCGGCCGGGAGCTTTGACTCGGCCCCTCCTGTTCCCCCGACAGCCGTCTGGTTGCCAACCGCCGAGTTCGTCCCTTCAGGTAACTGGCAGCAGCCCATTCATGTGGGCGACGCGATCCGCCAGACCGCGCGCACCGACCCGCCGCCACGCGGCCTCGATCCACTTTGCCAAGACCGCACCCGCAGGGATACTCAACGAGATTACGCCATCTGACCAGCGGTCAGCCTCCTCCTTAGTCCAGCCGAACGGCCCGGTAAGCTTCCTAACTGCCCCCCGAATCGTGTTGATGGCAGCGTCATAGAGCATGGCGAAATCTCCTAGCTAATCACTCGCAAGATTCAGCGCTCAAGTCGAACACACCGCCGCTTGCGAGGCGAGTCCGGCGGTGTGCAAACTTGTTCGAGGTCCACGTTCGATAGACGGAGGGCCTACCTGAAGAAGACAAAGGGTTTACGGGTTGTTTACTGTGAGTAGACCGTGGAACTGGCTGGAGAGCTGCCAGGGCATCTGGACAGGGGTGGCAATCGCCGGAAAGAAAGTTACGCCAGAGGGCGTTCAATCGCTTTTGGCTTTCACGTGTCAAAGGTCCACTCCCCCGACACCGAAGGGCAACCGATGGTAAACTCCCTCTGTAGTAGATTATCCGTAGACCGACCGTAAACGTCTTCCAGGACGGCTAAGCGTCTCAAGGAGTGCAAGAATATCAGACGGAAAGGCGGCGCCCCGCTGGGTAAACCGAAAGTAGACGGTTGACCGACAGACGGCCTTCCGTTTACTAATCGTGCCCTCAAACAGCGCGTGAACGTCGGTTGATCAATGCCCGGAGGAGGATAACAAAATGCCGACCATTGTTTTTGCGTCGCCGAAAGGCGGCGCCGGGAAGTCGACCTCCGCAGTGCTGCTTGCCACCCAACTTGCAACGAACGGCGCCACAGTCACGATTATCGACGCTGACCCAAATAAACCTGTTTCTCGTTGGGGCCGTCTGCCTGGCAGGCCAGAAGCTCTTCAGGTGATCGATGATGTTAGTGAGAGAACAATCATTCGGACGATTGACGAACAGGCTGCCAAAGCAGCCTTCGTCATTGTCGACTTGGAAGGAACCGCGTCGCGCATGATCCCCTACGCGATGAGCCGAGCGGATTTGGTTATTATTCCAACCCGGGGATCTGTGCTAGACGCCGTCGAAGCCGTTGCAGCTATTAGAGAAGTGCGCCAACAGGAGGAGGCATTTCGTGTCAAGATTCCGGCTGTAGTCTTGTTCACTTGCACAAGCGCCGCCATCAGACCTCGATTGCTTACAAGTATCGAGGCGGAGCTTGCAGGAAACGGTGTGCAAGTGATGCAAACGCGGCTTCACGATCGAGAGGCCTTCCGCGCGTTGTTTTCTTTCGGCGGAACTCTCGGAGCACTTGATCCATCTTCCGTCAGGAACATACCTGCGGCGGTCGCGAACGCACAGGCATTTGCGCAAGAAGTCGTTGGCACGCTTCGGGCTAATAGGGCAGGGCAAGCGGCATGACGCAACGAACGAGTATATTCGACACCCCTGTTGAGCCAAAGGCGATCGACGTCAGTGACTTCTCTCCTGCTGGGAACACCAAAGCGCGCCCGAAGTCAGAGGAGATAGACGCCGTATCAGCAGGTAGCCGCTTCAAAAGCCGAGAGGCTCCTGCTGCGGTAGACGCTCCGGAGACGAAGCGTCAACCAATGGTTTACCGTACCGGACGGAACGTTACCTTCAGTGCCAAAACCACCAGACAGACCGTTGACGAGTTCTATGCCTTGGCCGAGGAAAACGGCTGGAAGGCTGGTGAAACGTTCGAGAAGGCCGTCGCTGCCCTTCGCCAGCAATACTTAGGTAGCCGCGGAAGCCGGTAAGCGCGGACTCGATCTCGCGCAGTGAAGGGTTGCTGCACTTCGCCCCTGTCTGGGCCGGCCTAGTGCTAAACCTTGCTCCTGTGTGGCAGCCTGCCCCCGCTGATTACAAGGGACGCGGCTTCAGAGCCGTTTTAAATTATCCACAGGAAGGCGTGGGATTTTTGGACCGTGAGATTGCCAAAGGCGTTACCCACAAACGAGTCGAGTTTTCCCGTGGGATTTTCGGACCTTTCTGTGGGAAATCTGGTCGCGGAACGAGTCGTCCCGTGGGAAAAATGGGCCATACTACTAATAGAATCTACTATTCTTCAAATAGCTTGGTCCAGAAATCCCACAGTTGACACGGACTCTGTGCACATCGCTACTGAAGCAATGGAGCACCCGCTATGAGCCACTCTGACAGGGACGGTGAAAGCTTCCACCAACTCGTACTCTCGTTCGGTAGAGAACGAGCGCGCGACATGGTTGAGCCCAGGCATCGCTTGCTAATCGACATCGCCGCCGAAGTTTTGGCTGACGAACAACAACAGATTGGGATCTCCTACACAGGATTCTGCTTGACGAGCTTGCCCCACAAAAAGCTTCCAGACGATCAGTCTTGGGAGAGACACGGCCACAAAGTTACGCTTTTGATCGAGCCTGGAACGATGCGTCGGAACGGCCAGGTAGTGAAATATGGCGTTCCGTATGGGTCGCGTGCCCGAATGATCCTCCTTTATCTGCAGACGCAAGCAGTAAGGACGGGCAGTCGGGAGATCGAGTTGGGACGTTCGATGCGAGCTTGGATGGAACGGATGGACGTCGCCGTCGGAGGCGAGACACTCAAATCACTCAAAGAGCAAGCAGCCCGCATTTCCGCTTGTTCCCTGAAGTTCTACTGGGAAGGTGAGGAGGCTGAGAGCTGGGCCAGAGGTGGTATCGTTTCCGCGGGTCTTCGATTTAAAGGCTCAGATGCCGACGCTGACCGTTGGGACGATCGAGTAGTGCTTGATGAAGTGTTCTGGAAAGCATTGAAAGATCATCCTGTCCCCCTACAAGAAGCTGCTCTTCGGCAATTAGCTCATCGATCGCTGGCGATGGATGTCTACGTTTGGCTTGCGTGGCGGTGTCATCAGCTTCGCGATCCTATATTCATCTCCTGGCCTGCTCTTAGTAGTCAGTTCAATACGTCGAACAAAGAACTTAAAAGGTTCAAGCCGTTGTTCTGGGAAGCACTTCGAGCTGCAACGGCCGCCTACCCAGGAAGTCGGGTAGAGGTTTCGGATGAACGAGATGATCGGCAAGGGATCATAGTGCATCCCGCTAAACCGCCGGTGCTCAAGCTCGTAAAGTAAGCGAACGCTTCACGCCAATAGCTTGAATGGGCTGAAAATCTGCGTTCGCGGTCCAGAAATCCCACAGCGACGATCGCAGCTCCACATGAGCACGCTATGGAGGGCGATGTGGGATTTTTGGACCGCCCAAGAGCAAGGCCCGTAAGTCTTAATGCAGTCGGGCTCTGGAACGAGAGGATCAACAAAGCGCCGGCTTCTTGAGCCAAAAAACGCATCATAAACCGCCGTCTAACGAAAGTGACGCTCGAGTTAGGTAGTTTCCTGTGTCGAGAACCTGCTCAGGGACTCACGCCCAGAAATCCCACGGCCCACCAGCTTGCTCATCCTGCTCATCCACGGCAAGGCAGCATGGTCCAGAAATCCCACAACGGGCATCTGCTCACGCCAAAGACCACAATCCGGTCCAGAAATCCCACAGCGGCGATTTACCGCCGCTCAGGATCGCAACCTGGTCCAGAAATCCCACAGGCAGAAAGGCTTGGTGGTGGGGGTATACAGGTGACGGAAAACCCCAGGAGCCTCTATAAACCATTTCGATGGGAGTGGGTCCCGACCTACCACAATAGTCGCCAGCGAAAGGTAGTCTAACAATTTCATGGACTTACATACGACCCATTTTGGAAGCGACCTCAGTGCCGATGAGAGAAGCTACATTCGTCGCGAGCTAGACATGGTGTTCTCGACGCTTCCAACAGTCGCCGAAGGGCTCAGATTGAAAGTGTGGGTGACCGGACCGAGCAAAGGATTTCCAAAAGTTCCACCAGCCGCCAAATCGCTGGTCGAGCGGGGTCTCGCTACAGTCGACGAGAGCCAACATCCTCCGCGACTCCTCTTCACCAACGCCGGGATAGAAGCGCTCCGGACAATGATGGCCAACCCCAAGCTGGCCGACCCATTGAAATTTGCGCACATCAGACGTGAACTCGGCATCGATCCTGAGTAACGCATCGGCCGGCTTCTGAGCGGGCAAGTCACACGTAGAAACTGCGCATGAGGGATTTCTGGACCGACTAAGTGTCTACGTCGCTGCCAGTTTGAAGGAGCTCCAGTCGCTCCGTCCGCTTGAGTGAAGGGCTGGAGCTAGGGGTGCTCCATTCGCTGTGATGCATGTTCGACTACGCCCCGTAAGAGAGGCAGTCACCCAATGAGCATGACCAGCATCGACGAAACACCTTCCTACTCTCAGCTCGCCGGTCTCCCTTCTATTGACCTCCCAACGAACCTTAATGCCGCGCTGACTGCAGGGCACCGAGCAACCGAGATAGCGGCCGACGTTCTCTCCCTCCGAATAGGGCCGGGCAAGCTGACCCCGCAGGAATACTTTTACTATCAGCTCTGGTCAGATCAGGCGGCCGCCACGGTCAAGCGAGATTTCGTCGGCAAGATCGCTCAAGGCCGAATGCACGTGTCGGCCGGCACAGCCGAGTGGTTTGCAACAAGCGCCGACAAGATCCTTTTCCACTCAATCATGGCTGGAGTTGGTTTGAGGACGCCCGAGCTGATCGCGACAACGCAAACTGGTCGCTACATGTCGATTTGTCCGACTATTGCTGACTCTATTGCTCTTGCGGCGAAGCTCCGGAACGCATCGCTTTACCCGCTTTTCGCAAAGCCTGTAGCAGGTAAATACAGCTTGTCCGTTCTCAGTGTGGATCACCACGATTCAAGCACAGACGAACTCGTCCTGTTAGGGGGCCTCCGGCGCAATGTTGCCGAAATCGCAGCGTCATTGGTTGGTGGCGCAGGACATCTGATGCAGCGCCGGCTTTCGCCCTCGAAGGAGTTGTCTGACCGGTTCGGCCCAAGGCTTTGGTCGGTCAGAGTCCTTGTGCTTGCCACGCCCGAAGGACCGATTGTTCATCGAGCGGTCGCCAAGATCGCTACAGGGAACAACCCAGCCGACAACTTCTGGCGCACAGGCAATCGACTGGGAGCGCTGGATTTGGCGACCGGCCGGATCATGCGCGTGGTCCGCGGAACTGGCGCCGATCTGACGATCAATGACCCGCACCCTGATACCGGTCAACCGATCGTCGGAACCGTCATCCCTGGATGGGAGAACCTCCTCGGCTTGGTCGATAAAGCGGCCAAAGTATTTACCGGTATCAGGACGTGTCAAACAGCATTGAATATTGACCCCCGTCGGCTTTCAAAAGTGACCCCGTTT
>CAXUGD010000002.1:0-38926 GCA_964250355.1 uncultured Acetobacteraceae bacterium
GATCTGCCGGCCCAAGCGGGATCACCCGCCGCCACCGCGCGCCCGGACCACGTGCACGGTCGGCTCGTCCCCTCATCCCGTCTGGCAAACCGCGCACCAGTAAAGCGTGCGGCCGCCCAGCGCCTCCGACAACACGGCGGCACCGCAAACGTGGCAGGGCCGGCCCGCCCGGTGCGCCACATACACCGCGTCGTCACGCCGCGGCGCGCCGCTCTTGCGTGACCGGTGGCGCGGCTCGGTCGTCACGATGCGCCCCGTCTCCACCCCATGGGCCAGCAAGGTCGCCAGGTCGGCCCACAGCGCGGCCCACGCATCCGGTGCCAGGGCGCGCCCCGGCCGGTGCGGTTACAGCCGCGCGCGGAACAGCAGCTCGGCACGGTAGATGTTGCCGATGCCGGCCACGATGTCCTGCCGCATCAGCAGCAGGGCCAGCGCCGTGCGCGAGGCGTGCAGCTTGGCATAGGCCCGCCACGGATCGGCATCGGATCGCAGCGGGTCCTCGCCCAGCCGTGCCATCGCCGCCATCTTCTCCCCGGGCGAGGCCAGCACACAGGCCGTGGGGCCGCTCAGGTCGGCCACATGCGCCGGCGCCAGCAGGCGAAGCCTGACGGAGTCGGACGGCGCAGGCGGGAACCCCGCTTCGGCGTCGCCCCTGCGAACGCGCCGCCCGATCCCCTGCAGCCCCGCGCCGGCAAAGCGCCACATGCCGTACAGCCCCAGATGCACGCGCAGCCAGAGGTCGTCCGAAAACGCCAGGAACATCTGCTTGCCCTGCGCCTCGGCCGAAAGCAGGATCCGGCCATCCAACGCCGCCGCCCCTTCGGCGAACCGGCCCTGCGGGCTGCTCGCCGCAACCCGCCCGCCGGCAAACTGCGCATTGAACGCGCGCGCCAGACGGTGAACGGTATGCCCTTCCGGCACGCTACTCGGCCGCCGCGGCCTGTCCCGCAACCCGCGTGCGCGTGCGCAACGTCACCCACTCCTCGGCCGACGTCGGGTGGATGCCGATCGTACGGTCGAAATCCGCCTTGGTAGCACCGGCATTCATGGCAACACTGATCGACTGCATCATTTCCGGCGCGTCGTCGCCCAGCATATGCGCACCCACCACACGCTGGCTTGCCTGATCCACGACCAGCTTCATCGTCGTGCGCTGCCCCCGTCCGCTCATCACGTGGCGCAACGGGGTAAACTTGGCCATGTACACGTCCACCGGCCCGTGCCGCGCGGCCTCCTCCTCCGTCATGCCGCACGTCCCGATCGGCGGCATGGAGAACACGGCCGTCGCAATCGCGTGAAACGACCAGCTTCGCGCCTGCTTGGCAAACAGCCGATCCGCAAGATGATGCCCTTCGGCAATGGCGACCGGCGTGAGGTTCATCTTGTTGGAAACGTCGCCGATCGCAAAGATGTGCGGCTGGCTCGTGGTGTCCTGCCCATCGACCACCACCGCCCCGTTCGCCGCCAGCTTCACCCCGGCCGCCTCCAGCCCCAGCGAGTTCGTGTTCGGCACCCGGCCCACGGCAAAGAACACCAGCTCGCTGTCGAAATACCGCCCGTCCGTCAGGTGCAGGCGCTTGCATCCGTCGGGCATCAGTTCCAGCCGATGCAGCAACACGCTCGGATGAAGCCTGATGCCGTTTGCCTGCAACACCTCCACAAGCGCCTCGCGCATATCGTGGTCGAAGCCGCGCAACGGCATGCGCTGCCGATACAGCAGGTCCACTTCGGCGCCCAGCCCGCGGAATATCCCGGCAAACTCAACGCCGATATAGCCGCCCCCCACCAGCGTTACCCGCTTGGGACAGGCCGGCAAAGAGAACGCCTGGTCCGACACGATCCCATGCTCGGCCCCCTCGATCTCCGGCCAGGAAGGGTGCCCCCCCACCGCGATCACGATACGCTCCGCGGTAACCCGCCGGTCCCCCACCTGAAGCGTGTGCGGGTCCAGGAACGTGGCCCTGTCGAAAAACCAGGCGACACCCGCATTTTCCAAAAGCTTGAGGTAGATGCCGTTCAGCCGCCTGATCTCGGCATCCTTGGCCGCCATCAATGCCGCCCAGTCATGCGTGCCGGGCTGCGTGCTCCAACCGAAACCGTGGCTGTCCCTCACCCATCCGCCATACTCGGCAGCCTGCACCATCAGCTTCTTCGGCACGCAACCGACGTTCACGCAGGTGCCACCCCAGTAGCGCTCCTCGGCGATCGCCACCCGGGCGCCGTGCGAGGCCGCGATGCGCGCGCACCGCACCCCGCCCGAGCCGCCGCCAATCACGAAAAGGTCGTAATCCATAAACAAACACTTTCAAGAACGCTGCCCTCGCGGCCGGACTCCACGCCCAAGCCAGCCATAATTTGCCGGACGCGTGAGCCCTGGCGACCGGGCGGAGCAGCAACCTGTAGTCCAACTCGCAACGCTGCATCGCGCGGGATTAGCCGATCCCCCTTGTGCCATCCAGGCCCGCCCAACCATCCGTGCCGGGCTGAGGGATCACCGTATCGTGGCAGCCGCCGAAACCCCCAGTCATCGCCCCCTTCGCTGCAACACAACCGAGCCGTGGCGGCCGACCAAACTCCCGATGATGCGATCCATTGCCACGGAGCCGGCCGAACCGGTAACCTGTGCCGGCACCGCAAGCATCCGGCCGACACGCTAGCCCCGCAAATCACCTCGAAGAGCCGTGGCAATCGACAGCCTGCCAACCAACGCGTCCGCGCCCGCCACAGGCGTCAGAGCCACCGCAAACATCCCGTGTGGACGGCCCCGCCCATGTCCTCGCAGAACGCCGTCCCCACACAGAATGCCGTCCCACGCAGGACAGGGCAGATGCCCAGCCCGGAAAGGCAATGCCGCCCTCAACCTACACCGCCCAGGCAGAGGTATTTGATCTCCAGGTAGTCCTCGATCCCGTATTTCGATCCCTCCCGTCCAAGCCCCGAAGACTTCACCCCGCCGAACGGCGCCAGTTCCGTCGAGATGATCCCTTCGTTGATGCCGATGATCCCCGCCTCGATCCCCTCCGCAACCCTGAACACCCGGCCCACATCGCGCGTGTAGAAATAGGCCGCCAAGCCGAACTCGGTGTCGTTGGCCATTTCCACCGCCTCGTCCTCCGTGCTGAACCGGAACAGCGGCGCCACCGGCCCGAACGTCTCGTCGCGAAAGATGTCGGCCTGGCGCGGCACGTCGGCCAGGATCGTTGGCTCGTAGAAGTTCCCTCCCAACGCGTGGCGCCTGCCGCCCGTCACCACGCGCGCACCCCGCTGCACCGCATCGGCCACATGCGCCTCCACCTTTGCCAGCGCGTCGGCATTGATCAGCGGCCCCTGTGTCACCCCCTCATCCATGCCGTTACCCACCTGCAACGTCTCCACGGCCGCAGTCAGCTTGGCCACGAATGCCTCAAACACGCCGTCCTGCACCAACAACCGGTTTGCGCACACGCAGGTCTGCCCGGTATTCCGGTATTTGCTCGCCAGCGCCCCCTTCACCGCCTCGTCCAGATCAGCATCGTCGAAAACGATGAACGGAGCGTTACCGCCAAGCTCCATGCTGGTCTTCTTGATCGTGGGCGCGCACTGCGCCAGCAGTTTGGCGCCGACAGCGGTGCTGCCCGTAAAGGTCAGCTTGCGTACGTCCGGATTGGACGTCATTTCCTCGCCGATCGCGGTGGCAGGCCCTGTCACAACGTTGCAGACACCCGGCGGTAACCCTGCCCGCTCGGCCAACACGCCCAAAGCCAGCGCGGAAAACGGAGTCTGCGTCGCCGGCCGTATCACACCGGTACAGCCAGCCGCCCAGCCCGGCCCGGCCTTCCGCGTGATCATGGCCGCCGGAAAATTCCACGGCGTAATCGCCGCAAACACGCCGATCGGCTCCTTTTGCACGATGATCCGCCGGCCCGGCAGGTGCTGGGGAATGGTGTCGCCATAGACCCGCTTGGCTTCCTCGGCGAAGAACTCGATGAAACCGGCGGCATAGGCGATCTCGCTCCGGCTCTCTGCCAGGGGCTTGCCCTGCTCGGCCGTCATGATCACGGCCAAATCCTCCTGGTTGGCCATCATCAGGTCGAACAGGCGGCGCAGCGGGCGCTGCCGCTCCTTGGCGGTCAGCTTGCGCCAGGCTTTCTGGGCAAGGGTGGCCGCGTCGATCGCCCGGCGCGTCTCGGCCTGGCCCATGCTGGGCACCTCGCCCACCAACTCGCCATTGGCAGGGTTGCGCACCGCGATCATGCGCCCGCTATCGGCCTGCACCCACGCCCCACCGATCAGGTTGGCTTGGCGCAGCAGGTCCGGGTCTGCCAGCTTGAGCGGCGAGGCAGGGTTCAGCATGGCTCCATCTCCGGCGGTTTGCGCCAGGATAAGAGGTCTTCGCCGAAGAAGGAACGCCCGACCGGCTGGCTGCAGCTATCGGGCAGCCGTCACCCTCGTCAGATAAAGCGTTACCTCGCCGAGGAACCTGTTCTCGAACGCCACGCGAACCGGCACGGGCGGGGCACCAGGCACCACCTCGGCCAGCCACGCCGAACCATGCCGCGGTCGGCGCAGGTCCGCCTCGTTCTCGCCGTGGATGAAGCCGCCCAGCTGCCGTCCCTCGAAGTCGCAGCGCACCGCCGGCCCGGCGAAACTCGACCGCCCGGTCGGCTCCAGCAGGTCGCGCCCGACAGTGTGGACCGCTTGGCTGGCCAACCGCCGGCCGTCAAACGTCTCAACTGTACCGTCGCACTGCCCCGTTTGGCCCAGCTGCCGAATCAGCAGAGCCATTGCGCTCAGCGTGTCGATCGTGTGTGCGCTCTGCTGTGGCGGCACGACGCTCCGCTCCTGCTCCACCGGCGGACTGAGGGCTAAGACGACGGGGTTGCCGTCCCGGTAGCTGATCCGCGTCAGCCTCTCCACCCCGCGCAGCCGTCCCGACACCTCGAACAGCGATGGCAAGGCTTGCCTGCCTTGCAGACTGCCCGACACGCGACTGTCGGTGTCAGCATGAACCGCAAGCCCGGCCAAGCCGGCCGTGTGGAACACGACATGGGCATCGTACCGGGACTTAGTGAGCATCAGGGTGCCCGTCAGCTTGAGCACCACAAAACCGTGGGAGTACCCCGTGTACTCCGCCGCGTAGCCACCCTCGACCGCTGCCTCTGCGGGAAACGGCCCTCCGATGGCGAGCACGAGAAGCCAGCGTCGCAGGTGAGTCGAAATACCATGGAGCATGAGACGGGCAACGCACAGGGCCAATGCCGGATCGCCCGTAGAACGGTAGCCGGTCGGGATTTACGCCGGATTAACCCGAGATACGCACCGTATCCTTCCGCTCTCATCCGGACTAGCCATGCACAAGCCCGTCGCTGCCCCGTTTCAAGGTTCCACGGTTACTGATGGAGCAACGGATACAGCACCCTTCCGAATGCTGGACCTGTCGTTCAGCTTTCTCAGTGTCCTGGCCGCTGCCAGCGCCTGGATGGCAGCCGCCCACCAATCTCCAACAGCTGGCGTCATATCCGCTCCCGTGTGGGCCAACCTGACCCTCTTAGCCTCTGCACTCGCAAGTCTCTGGCTCCTGCACGAGGCAGAAGGCGCGTGGCGGAACGCGGTCGTTCAGATCTACGCGTCAGTCTTCCAACGTCTCGACCAGGCCGGCCCTCAAGCCGTGCACCCGCCTGCCCAAGCATCGTATAACGGCATAGCCGGCTTGATCGGCGACCTGGTGCTGCTCATCCGCCGGCTACAGGCGGGACGCGAACGCGAAAGGCAGCACACCGCTGCCTTGAGCCGCGCTATGCAGAAAAGCCGCGCGCAAGCGCAGCAGGTTGCAGCCGACATCCAGCAAGATGCCGGCTGCCTGGCTGAAACCGCAGCTGAAATCGGCCTCACGAACGAACGGATCGAGCGTGCGACGGCCAACACCATCCAGTCCGTGGCGATCGCCGAGGCCGGCATGGAGCGTGCAACCGCCGAGCTTGCCGCGTTAGCCGGTTCCGTGCGAACGGTCGCGGTCGGCGCCGAGCAGATGACGTCGGTGGCAGTCGATCTGTCCCGCCTCACCCGCACGACCCAGCATGGCGTAACCAGTTCGCAGGAAAAAACCGTCGAGATAAAAACAGTCTTGGACAGTATCGAGCAAGCACTGCAGACAGCTGTGGCGCTCGGCCAGTCCGCCAGCGTAGAGGCAGCATCCCTGCCGGACAGCCAGAATCTTTCGGCCATCGCCCACGAACTCCAGGCGGTCTCTGGCACATGCAGGCTGGCCCTGGCATCGCTCGGCCCTCTCGTCAGTGAACTGGTCGCCCAATCAGCCGAAGCCAACCGTCGCACAATCGAGATCGGCAACCTCGTTCTGGCTAATCGGCAAGCAGGCGAAGCCATCGCATCGGCCGCTCAGCAACAAGGCGAGGAGATCACAGCCGCTCTCCACCACATCTACGAGGCACGAGAGGGATTCACGGCCCTGAAGGCGAGCGTTGACCAGGTGACCGCCCGGAATTTCTCCCACGAGAAGTCGGCCGAAGCGCTTCGCCTTACCGCGCAACGCCTTCCCGACAGAGTGAAAGGTTTCGCAAGCCTGTTGCGTGGCCTTCCCGACGTCGCGCCCTCCGGTCACTGACGTCTTCATTGCTCGACGATCAGCCCGACGAAGCCCGGGCGCCTCTTCGGAACACGAGAAAGCAAAGGAGCACAACGGCCACAGAGAAACAGCTTGAAAGGAACTGGCCCCGTAGGCTCGGCGTCACCGCCATGGCAACGAGCACGGCCGTGATGGCCAAGACAACCCCCCAGCTGGCGTAGGGAAAGAACCACATTCGGATGACCAGTCGCTCAGGTGCCGTCGCCTCCATCGCACGCCGCAGACGTATTTGCGCCAACGCAACAAGCAAATAATTCACAAGCGCGATTGCGCCGGACGCACTGACGAGAAAGCTGAAGACCACGGCGGGCGAGAGTACCGAGGCCGCGATGGCGGCATAACCGAAAACCGCTCCTGCAAGGATAGCGCGCGATGGAACACGACGCTTGTCCAACACAACAAGCCAGCCAGGAGCATCCCCTTTTGAAGCCAGCCCGAACAGCACGCGCGACGTGACATACAGCCCTGAGTTGAGACAAGACAGAACCGCCGTCAGCACGACCACGTTCATGATCGTCTCGGCGCCTCGAATGCCGATAACACCCAGAGCCTGCGCAAAAGGCGACACGCCAGGACGAACGGCAACCCACGGAACAACGGCAACGATGAGGGTGATAGAAACCATGTAGAACAGCAATATGCGTAGTGCCACAGAACTTGTCAGCTTGGCGATGCTACGCGCCGGCTCGTCAGATTCCACCGCAGCGATAGTAACGATCTCTGCACCGACAAACGCGAATATCACGCTGGTTACGCCGGCAATTACCGACAACGTCCCAAACGGAGCGAAACCACCATGCGACAGCAGGTTCGTCAAGGATGTCGCAGCCGGGGCACCTAACCCGGAGACACGTCCCGCTGCGATCACGATGAAAGCAAGTATCGCCGCCACCTTGACGGAGGAGAACCAAAACTCAAACTCACCAAACGACCGCGTGGACAACAGGTTCACGCCTGTCATTACCGCCAGCAACACCAGGGCCAATGTCCAGACTGGAAGAGCGATCCATTGCTGCAGGATGCCACCCCCGGCGATCGCCTCGATCGGGACGACAATTACCCAGAAATACCAGTAGAGCCAACCGCAGGCAAAGCCAGCCCAATCGCCCAGCCCAAGCCGGGCGAACTCGGTAAAAGCTCCTGTCCCCGGATACCCCGCCGCCAACTCGCTTAACATGCGCATGACCAGGAGGATGATCAGACCCGCCACCCCATAGCTTACGATACACGCAGGGCCAATACTCGCAATGGAGGTGCTGCTTCCCACGAACAGCCCAGCCCCAATAATGCCACCGATGGTAATCATAGTCACATGCCGCGTCCTGAGCGCCCTGCCCAAAGCCGGCTTCGATACAGGCACAGTGCGCTCGCCTCGTCTGGCTTGCATAAGCGTCAGGTCCATAACAGCCAGCCTGATCTGTGGCAGACAGCCGTCTGGGGTCAATGCGTAAGCTCCTACCAGCGAGACAGTCCCTTAGGCCAACCGCGTCGATCCCACTGCTGCAATCGATCAATCGGCGGCCGTGCGGGTGAGGTCAAAGGATGCGATAGCCGACTATAGCGACTTGCCGTCACACAGGCGTTGGACAGCCATTATGACCATCCTGTGGGGTATGGCCATGAATGTCCTCTCGTCACGGTGGGCGATTGTCCGAGCACGGCGTCGTTGCTGTTAAGGCTGCGCCGATGTCTCGTCCGGGACGGGCGCGCAGCTATCGCGGCGGGCGCTCGCACGCTCAGCAACCCGTAAACCACTTCTTCTTGACTTGGTGCAATATACCATTTTAGATCGGTTCCCTGCCCAATCACTAATCCTGATTCGGGCTGATCGTGCTTGCCAGCTAACCTTGGTCAATTCCAGCAGAAGCGAAGACAGTGTACACGTCGTATTTCGAGAAAAGTGGAGTGGTTGATGTCTAGTAGGCGCTGGTTGGAACAGTTAACCCCAACTGACCGACACGCCGTTGAGTGGATAATGTCTGGCGATACGGTCGCTGTCGGCAAACTCGCGAGGTCAACGCAAGATCCCGAGAGCCCCGGCGACACGGGGCACAGATTTGAATTGCCCGAGCGTATCCTCGCTGGCGAAACCTTGTTTTGCTCTTTAGGACTTGTGCCTAAGACGAAACACAATGGGCAAATTAAAGCACGTAACGGTACGGTATTGCTGCGCAGTGCCACCGCCAAAACACTCACGATTGTTTTCAGCGGCAACACGCGCTTCTTTACGCTCCCGCCGTCGGCAGTAACGGTCGCAGATACACACGTTCTCCTTATTCGCGACCCGAATCGCTGCTTCGGCTTTGCCGGAATTCCAGAGCTTGGAGAGGACTACGAGACGTGCCTAACGAATTTGAACCGTATCGTTACAGCCCTTGCCGCCGAGGCGGTGTATTGCGTGGGATTATCTGCAGGTGGCTCCGCGGCGATCAGGGTGGGCTGCGACTTGATGGCGCGTGGCATACTTGGGTTCTCTGTCCCGACAACATTAAACATTGAGGACGACAAAGGCGCCGAGATGAAACATTACCCGCAACTGGCACGGCTTTACAAGCACGCCAGGCATATGGGCATCGATCTTGTTCAATACTACGCCGGGAAAATGCCGCGGCCGCGTCTGATCCTTACCTATAGTGCAGGCCATGTTCGTGACTCGTGGCTTGCGCTGCGAATGGACGGTGTGCCAGGCGTCGAACTCGTCGATACTGAGGGTTTTACGGGGCACTCAACCTATGTGTGGTTACGTGTCAATGACAAGCTGGACCACCTGTTTGAACGGCTATTTGCGCTTGAGCCATTCGGCTCAGAAGCCGAGCTGATCGCGCAAGGTAGCGCACCGTTTCCAGAGGCGGCCAACCACCCCAAACTGCTGGAGAAAGCTCCCGTCTGAAATGACCGGGGTGGCCGATCCGCAAAAGGTCGGCCAATTACTGCGGTCCTGGTGGGCGCTGTAGGGTTCGAACCTACGACCCGCTGATTAAGAGTCAGCTGCTCTACCAACTGAGCTAAGCGCCCGCGAGGATCGGCCTGATAGCAGGGCCATGCCGCTATGGGAAGCCCCGGGCGGGCTGTTTCGCGCTAAATCTCGTCCACGCGTTCCACGCCGGAGATCATCTTCAACGCCTGTCGCAGACGCGCCGTAACCGCATAACCGCCCGGCAGCGCCACCTCGATCTCCCGCGGGCTGGGGCCGTCCATCACCGGCAGCACCGTTACCCGCCCGCGGCCGCGCCCTTCACGGGCGAGCAGCGTGCGTATGTGCGGCACCGCCTCCGTGCGCCTCAACCAGATGCGCATGCCCGAACCGGCCTCTACGGCGGCGCGCTCCAAGCTCGTCACCTCCTGAGCGGTGATGCGAAGTGCCTCGCCCTCCATCCGGATGTCGGCCGTCACCAGCAAGGGGCTGCCTGCGGCCAGAAGCTCGCGCGCGCGCCCCAGAACCTCACTGAACAGGGTGACCTCGCAGGCGCCCGTCGTGTCCGACAGGGTGACCCAAGCCATCCGGCTGCCCGTCTTGGTGGTCCGCTCTTTCGACCCGGCAACGCAGCCGGCGATCTTCACCCGTGCGCCGCCGCGCTCGGCGCACGCGGGCAAGGCGCTCGTCGAGACCACACCCAGGCGGCGCAGCAGCGTGCCGAAGGCATCGAGCGGATGGGCGGTCAGGTGGAAGCCGATAGCCTCTGCCTCGTAGCCCAGCCTCTCCATATCGGGCCAGTCGGCAACGTCCGGCAGGCGTATGGCTTCCGGCCGGCCACCCTCGCCGAACAGGGCGATTTGCCCGCAGGCAACCTCTTCGGCCCGCGCCTGCGCTCGGCGCAGGACGGTTTCGGCCCCGCCGAACAGCTTTGCCCGGTTAGGCTCGATCGCATCGAAAGCCCCGGCCCGTGCAAGGTTTTCCAGCTGCATCTTATTGACATGGCGCGCATCCACACGCGCGGCGAAATCGGCCATGTCGGCAAAGCCGCGCGTGCCCCGTACGGCCTCCAGCGACTGCATGGCCGCGAACCCGATCTTCCTGATCGCGGCCAGCGCGTAGCGTATGGCCAGCGTTCCGTCCTCCTGGCGCTCCACCCTGAAATCGGCGCCGCTTGTGTTGATGGACGGGGGCAGCACGCGGATGCCCATGCGCTCGGCCTCCGTACGCAAGGCCGCCAGCTTGTCGGTGTTGCCCATCGCAAGCGACATGCAGGCTGCCAGGAACGGCACAGGATGGTTGGCTTTCATCCACGCGGTCTGGTAGGATACCAGAGCGTAGGCGGCCGCGTGTGACTTGTTGAAGCCGTAATCGGCGAACTTGGCCATCAAGTCGAATACCTCGACCGCTTTTGCCTCGGAAATCCCGCGCTTGGTGGCGCCGCTGGTGAATACCTGGCGCTGCGCGTCCATCTCTGCCCGGATCTTCTTGCCCATGGCACGCCGCAGCAGGTCGGCCGCACCCAGGCTGTAGCCACCCATACGCTGGGCAATCTGCATCACCTGTTCCTGATAGACCATGATGCCGTAAGTCTCGCCGAGTATCTCGCGCAGTTCCTCGTGCGGCGGCGCCCAGGGTTCGCCATGCTTGCGCCTGCAATAATCGGGGATGTTGGCCATCGGGCCAGGCCGATACAGCGCCACCGCCGCAATCAGGTCTTCCAGCCGGTCGGGCCGCATCTGGCGCAATACGTCGCGCATGCCGGCCGACTCGAACTGGAACACGCCACCCGCGTCCCCGCGCTGCAGCATGGCAAAGGTGACCGAATCGTTCAGCGGCAGCCGATCGAGATCGACGGTGAGGTCAAGGTCGCGCAGGTAGGCGATCGCCCGCTGCAGTATGGTCAGCGTTGTCAGGCCAAGGAAGTCGAATTTCACCAGCCCGGCTTGCTCGATCCACTTCATGTTGTACTGCGTCACCAGCGTGCCTTCGCGCGGATCGCGATACATCGGCACAAGATCGACCAGCCTGCGGTCGCCGATCACGACGCCGGCTGCATGCGTGCTGGCATGGCGATACAGGCCTTCCACCTGCAACGCGATTTCCAGCAGGCGGCGTATGGCCTCGTCGCCATCGCGCAACTCCTGCAGCTTGCGTTCGCCGTCCACCGCCTGCCTCAGCGTCACCGGCTTGGCAGGGTTGTTTGGGATCAGCTCGGCCACCCGGTTCACCTGGCCGTAGGGCATGCCCAGCACGCGGCCAACGTCGCGCACCGCGGCACGCGCTTGCAGCTTGCCGAAGGTGATGATCTGCGCCACGCGGTCGTCGCCATACTCGCGGCGCACGTAGCTGATCACCTCGTCGCGCCGGTTCTGGCAAAAATCGATATCGAAATCGGGCATGGAGACGCGTTCGGGGTTCAGGAACCGTTCAAACAGCAGGTCGAATTGCAGCGGGTCCAGATCGGTGATCGTCAGCGCCCAGGCCGCCACCGAACCGGCGCCGGAGCCGCGGCCCGGCCCCACCGGTATGCCCTGCCCCTTGGCCCACTGGATGAAATCGGCAACGATTAGGAAATACCCGGCAAACCCCATCGCTGCGATCACGCCCAACTCGTATTCCAGCCGCTCGCCGTAGCGGGCACGCTGGGCAGCGTCGGCCGCCACGGCCGCCATGCGCCGCTCCAGGCCCTCGCGCGCCATCGCGCGCAGGGTCTCCTCCTCCGTGCTGCCAAGCCGTACCTTGGGGCACACCGGCAGCAGCGGCTTGCGCGTCTCGGCCATCACCGTACAGCTGCGTGCGATGGCCAGCGTGTTGTCACAAGCCTCCGGCAGGTCGGCAAACAGGGTGCGCATCTGCGCCGCTGATTTGAAGTAGTGCTCCGGCGTCACGCGGCGGCGGTCGGCTTCGGACAGCAGCCGCGCCTGGGCAATGCACAGCAGCGCATCATGCGCCTCGTGCATCTCGGGGGAGGCGAAAAAGCACTCGTTTGTCGCCACCAGCGGCAGGCCGAACCGGTCGGCAAGCGCAATCAGTCCCGGCTCTACCGCCTGCTCCAGCACTGTGCCGTGACGGTGCAACTCCACCGCGATCCGGTCGCCGAACGACTCCTGCATCCGGGCCAGCAGCGCGGCCGCATCCGCTTCCCGCCCCTCGCCCAGCAGGCGTGCAACCGGACCGCTCGTGCCGCCCGTCAGCAAGAACAGGCCCTCGGCGTGTCCGGCCACGGCATCAAAACCCAGCTGCGGGGCGGCTGGATCGCTGGTGAGAAAGCCGGCCGAGGACAGCCGTTGCAGGTTGGCCAGCCCCAACTCGGTCTGGGCCAGCAGCACCACAGGGTCAGCGCCCCCGCCAGTGCGCGCCACGTTCACTTGGCAGCCGATGATCGGCTGCACGCCACGGCCGACGCAATACTGGGAGAACTCCAGCGCGCCAAACAGGTTGGCAGTGTCCGTGATGGCCACTGCGGGCATCCCGGCATCGCGGGCGAGGGCTACGATCCTGTCGGGCTTTATCGCCCCCTCACTGAGCGAGTAGGCGGAGTGGACTCGGAGGTGGACAAAGTTCGCGTGCGCCATGCTCAGAAAATAGGCGGGCAGCCGCCGGCCCGCCATCCCGTACTACGGGTCATGCGGGCACGATCCGCCCGTCACGGAGGGTGAGCACACGGTCCATGCGCCCGGCAAGCTCCCCGTTATGGGTGGCGATCAGGGCGGCCGCGCCTTGGTCGCGCACGATACGCAGCAGCTCACTAAAGACAATGTCGGACGTTCCGGTGTCCAGGTTGCCGGTCGGCTCGTCGGCCAGGATCACCGACGGCCCGTTGGCAAGCGCGCGCGCGATGGCCACGCGCTGCTGCTCGCCACCGGAGAGCTTGCCGGGCAAGTGGCCCGCGCGGTCGCGCAACCCGAAAGCTTCCAGCAACGCCTGGGCGCGCACCCGGGCCGCGCGGCGCGTGCTCCCCGCTATCATCTGCGGCAGCACGACGTTTTCCAGCGCGGAGAACTCGCCAAGCAGGTGGTGGAATTGGTAAACGAAGCCGATCCGGTCGCGGCGCACGCGCGTGCGGTCGGCGTCGCCCAGGCTGCCGGCGTCCACGCCATCGACCAGCACAGACCCCGAATCGGGCCGCTCCAGCAAACCGGCCAGATGCAGCAGCGTGGATTTACCGGTGCCGGACGGTGCGACCAAGGCCACGATCTCGCCCCGCCGCAGCACGAGGTCGGCGCCGCGCAGCACCGGCAGTTCGCCGGCCGGGCTGCGATAGATGCGGCCGGCCCCGCGCAGCTCCAGCGGGTCACTCATGGCGCAGCGCCTCCACCGGGTCGGTGCGGGCGGCACGCCAGCTGGGATACAACGTGGCCAGCAGCGAGAGGACCAGCGCCATGGCGACGACCTGCGCCACCGTCACGGCATCCAGCTTGGCCGGCAGGTGTTCCAGGTAGTACACCGTGGGGTCGAACAGCGTGGTGCCGGTCACGCTTTGCAGGCCGAGCCGGATACGCTCGATGTTGAGGCAGAACACCACGCCCAGCACGGTGCCCAGCACGGTGCCCACCACACCGACGGACGCGCCGCACATCAGGAAGATGCGCATGATGGCACCGCGCCCGGCACCCAGCGTGCGCAGCACGGCGATGTCGCGCGTCTTGTCCTTCACCATCATGATGAGCGAGGAAACCACGTTGAACGCGGCCACCACGATGATCAGGGTCAGTATTAGAAACATGACGTTCTGCTCGACCTGTACGGCGGCGAAGAAGCTGTCGTTACTCTGCGTCCAGTCGATCACCCGCACCGCCTGATCGCGCAGCGCCGACCGTATCGCACGGTTCACGACCGAGACGTGCTGCGGGTCGGCGACCATCACTTCGATCTGGGTGACGGTGCCGGGCTTCTGGAAATATACCTGTGCTGCGGCCAACGGCAGAAAGGTGAACGTGCTGTCGTACTCGTTCATGCCGGCCTGGAAGATCGCCACTACCCTATAGGCACGCACGCGCGGCACGGTGCCGAACGCAGTCACTGCGCCATCGGGTGAGACGAGTGTGATCTTGCTGCCGATATCGAGGCCAAACCGCTCGGCCAGGGACAGGCCCACGGCGATGGCGTCGTCGCCATGGAAGTCGTCGAGCGAGCCGGCACGGATGTTACGCGCGATGGAAGGCAGGTGACGCAGGTCGTCCTGGCTGATGCCACGCACGATGCCGCCGGCATTCTGTGCACGGCCGGTCAGCAGGACCTGGCCTTCGATCACCGGCGTGGCCGAGACCACGCCGGGCAGCGCGCGTACCCGCCCGGCCAGCGTGTCGTACTCCGTCAGCCCGGCAGGACTGCTGGCGTAAACGCCCAGATGGCCGTTCAGGCCGAGGATGCGCGACAGCAAGTCGTCCTTGAACCCGCTCATCACGGACATCACGATAATTAGTGTGGCGACACCGAGGGCGATGCCGACTAGGGAAAAGGCAGCGATGACGGAAACGAAGCGCTCACCGCGGCGCGCGCGCAGGTAGCGGCCGGCCACCGCACGCTCGAACGCACCGAACATGCTAGCCCACCTTGGCCAGGGCGGCTTCCAGCGATAGCTCCTCGCGCTCGCCCGTGGCACGGCGCTTCAGTTCCACCCGCCCGGCCGCCGCACTGCGCGGCCCGACGATGACCTGCCACGGATGCCCCATCAGATCGGCATCGGCAAACTTGGCGCCGGCCCGCTCGTCGCGGTCATCGAGTAGGGCGCGGTTGTCGAGCCGGCTGTATAGCGTCTCGCACAGCGCGCTGCACGCCGCGTCGCTTGGGCGAAGGTTCAGGATCCCGACATGGAACGGCGCCACGCTGTCCGGCCAGATAATGCCGGCCTCGTCGTGGCTCGCCTCGATGATGGCACCTACCAGGCGCGAGACGCCGATGCCGTAGCTGCCCATCTCGGGCACGATCGGCACGCCCTCGGGTCCGGCTACCGAGAACCTCAAAGGCTCGCTGTATTTCCGGCCAAAATAGAAGATCTGCCCGACTTCGATCCCGCGTCCCTCCCGCTTGCGTTCCGCATCCAGCGCGGCCCAGCGCGATACATCGTGCTTTTCTTCCGTGGCGGCATAGTAGGAGTTGATCAGGTCGTGAAAGGCGGCAAGGTCGGCCGGGTTGCCGTAGGAAAATTCCGCGCTGAGATAGTTCATCTGCTCCAGGGTTGCGTCGTAGAACACCTGGCTCTCGCCCGTCGGCGCCAAAACGATGAACTCGTGGCTGAGGTCGCCGCCGATCGGTCCCGTATCGGCCAGCATCGGTATGGCGCGCACGCCCAGGCGCTGGAAGGTGCGCATGTAGGCGAGCATCATGCGGCGATAGGTGTTCACCGCGCCGTCGTAATCCAGGTCGAAGCTGTAGGCATCCTTCATCAGGAACTCGCGCCCGCGCATCACGCCGAAGCGCGGGCGCATTTCGTCGCGGAACTTCCATTGTATGTGGTATAGCACCTGCGGCAGCTCGCGGTACGACCGGATGGCGTTGCGGGCGAGATCGGTGATCATTTCCTCATTCGTCGGCCCGTAGAGCAGGTCGCGTTCGTGGCGGTCGCGGATGCGCAGCATTTCCGGACCGTAAGCGTCGTAGCGGCCGCTTTCGCGCCACAGATCGGCCGTCTGCAGCGTCGGCATCAGCATTTCCTGTGCGCCGGCGGCGTTCTGCTCCTCCCGCACGACCTGCTCGATGCGGCGCAGCACGCGCAGGCCTGCGGGCAGCCACGCATAGATGCCCGATGCGGTCTGGCGCACTAACCCCGCACGCAACATCAGCCGGTGCGAAGCAATCTGCGCTTCGGCCGGAACCTCCTTCAACGTGGGCATGAAGGCACGGGAAAGACGCATAGACGGGTCCTGGCAATCAGTTGCCCGCAGGCTACGCCAGGCTAGGCCGATTTGGAATGCGGGCCGGCGGTGACGGCAGCGTAGTATAAGGATCCTGTACTCAAATGTTATGACATCATTACAAGTCTAGCGCGATGGCTTTGCAGTAGAATGCTGCGTTGCACAATAAATCCAGGAGGTTCTGGCGAGAAATTGCGAGCTATCGCGCGAATAAGTGATGACGCGGCGGTTCTGTCCTGCTAACAAAAAAGCGGCCCTGCACACCGGCGGCGGCAGGGCCAAGTTTAGGGAGGAAACGCCAGTCACACGGCAGGAGGAGGAAACCCTCGTCCTGCCGGTGATCATTCCAACCCTTTGCCGTCCCGTCCACCGAAAAATAGGGCCGCGTGCAAAAGATTTCAGCATGCCGGACGGATTGTGCCGAAAAGCCAGGCAGCGGCCGGTTTTATGGGTAATCGGCAGGCATTCCGAGGATGCCGTGACGGAAGCTGAGCCAGTCGCTCGCGATCAGCCCCATCACTGCGCCCCAGATCACCGTTGCCGCCAGGGTCGTCAGCAGAAGCTTGCGCCCCAGTTGCGGGCGGTCCGGGGCGCCACGCCAGCCGGTTGCCGGATCGGCCTCGGCCACCGGCCGGGTGCCGAGCGGCAGGATGGCAAACAGCACGGTCCACCAGACAAGGCAGTACACCACCAGGGCGGTCACAGGACTCATCGCCGTTGCCTAGAGCACGTTCGAGCTAATGGCATCGGAGCCGCCCGAACGTGCTCTAGGCTCTTGTTTTGACGAGCATCTCCGTCGGTCGCTGATCGCGTTTGCACCGACGATGCTCTAGACGCGCAGCAGGTGGACATCCACCATCGGTTTCTTGCCCAGCTTGCGCCCGACGATCTTGCGCAGGGCCGCGCGGGCCGCGTCCTGTAGCGCACCGTCGTCCCGGCGCAGAGGTGCCGGCAGGTCGGCCACGGCCGCGCCGAAATCACGGCTGAGCCGGTCTGTCTCGGGATCTTCCGGCTCGAAAAGACCGGGCGCGGTCACGCGCGCGCGGCCCATCACCCGGCCCGTCGCGTCCACGGCCAGGCTGCCCACCACCCCGCCGTTGAACAGCATGCGACGGCGCGCTGCCATCACGCCACCCTGCAGCGGCACCACGCGGTTGCCGTCCAGCGCCAGCCGGCCCACGGGCGCGCTGTCGGTCACCTGCGGCCGGCCGGGGTACAGCGTCAGTATGTCGCCGTTCTCAAGCGGCAGCGGTGTGGCACCCAGCTCCTGCGCCAGGGCCGCATGCGCGGTCAGGTGGCGCCACTCGCCGTGCACAGGCACGGCGTATTGCGGCCGGACCAGGCGATACAGGCGGCGCAGCTCGTCACGCGCGGGGTGGCCACTGACATGGACCATGTGGTCGTCGTCGGTCATCACGCGCACGCCGCGGCGGACCAAATTGTCCTGCACGGTGCCGATGGCCTTTTCGTTGCCGGGGATCATGCGGCTGGAGAAGATGACCGTGTCGCCTTCACCCAGCGCGATGCTGGGATGGGTGTCGGCCGCCACGCGGGCCAGGGCGCTGCGCGCCTCGCCCTGGCTGCCGGTGATCAGGATCAGCAGGTTGCCGTCCGGCACGTCGTTGGCCGCGTCTTCAGAGACGAAGTGCGGGATGGTGCTCAGGTACCCCGTCTCACGCGCCGCGACCTCCAGGTTGCGCAGGCTGCGGCCCACGAGGGCCACGGAGCGCCCGGCATCGCGCGCGGCCACGGCCACGCTTTCGACGCGTGCCACGTTGCTTGCAAAGCAGGTGACCGCGATCCGGCCGTCGATGGACTTGATGAGGGCGGCCAGCGAACGGCGCACGTCGCCCTCCGATCCCGAATGGCCCTCCACCAGCGCGTTCGTGCTGTCGCACACCATGGCCAGCACGCCCTCGTCGCCCAGGGCGGAAAAGGCCGCCTCGTCGGTGGGCGGCCCCACCAGCGGGTGCGGGTCCAGCTTCCAATCCCCGGTGTGCACGATCGTGCCGTAGGGCGTGCGGATCGCCAGGCCCTGGGCCTCCGGCGTGGAATGCGCCACGCGCAGGAATTGCAGCCGGAACGGGCCCAACTCGAAGGAGCCGCCGGGCGGGATCACGTGCAGCTTCACGTCGTTGACGAGATGCGCCTCGGCCAGCTTGCGGCGCAGCACCGCCGCGGTGAACGGCGTGGCATAGACCGGGCAGCGCAGCTGGCGCCAAAGATGGGCCACCGCACCCACGTGGTCCTCGTGGGCGTGGGTGATCACCAGCCCCACAAGCTTGTCGCGCCGCTCGGCGATGAAGGCCGGGTCCGGCATGATCACGTCAGCCTCCGGCAGCTCGTTGCCGCCGAAGCCGATGCCGCAATCCACGGCCAGCCATTGGCCGTCGCAGCGATACAGGTTGAGGTTCATGCCAATCTCGCCCGTCCCGCCCAAAGGCAGGAAGGCCAGGTCTCCGGTGTGTGCGTCCATCAATCGCCTTCGATCGTTCTTGTTCTGTCGCGAGGTAATTTGGGGGTGGGGTTGCGCTCCGCCAACAGGCGCAGGCCGTCCAGCGTCAAATCCGGGTCGATCCGGTCGAATATCTCGGTGCCTTCCGAGAACAGCGGCGCCAGGCCGCCGGTGGCGACGATCTTGGACGGCGCCTCGATCTCGCGGCGTATGCGGGTAACCAGGCCTTCGATCAGGCCGATATAGCCCCAATAAATGCCCGACTGCATGGCCGCGACCGTGCCTGTGCCGATCACCGCCTGGGGCCGGCCGATGCCGATGCGGGGAAGCCGCGCCGCAGCCTGGTGCAGCGCCTCGATGGACAGGTTGATGCCGGGCGCGATGGCGCCGCCGAGATAGGCCCCGTCCTGCCCTACCACATCGAACGTGGTGGCGGTGCCGAAATCGATCACGATCAGCGCCATGCGGAAGTAGCGATAGGCGGCCAGCGCGTTCAGCAGCCGGTCGGCGCCCACATCTTCCGGGTTGTCCACCCGTATGTCGAAGCCCCAATCCAGCGTGGCGCGCGCCACCAGCGGCTCCACCATGAACCATTCGCGGCACAGCCTACGCAGGTGATACAAGGCGGCCGGGACCACCGTGCCGATAACGGCCGCGCTGACCAGGTCGGGCGCAAGACGGCTATGGGCCAGCAAGGTCATCAACCAGACGGCATACTCGTCGGACGTGCGCTGCGGCTCGGTGGCGATACGCCAGATGCCCGCCCAGCGCCGGCCGTCATGCACCGCGAAGACGACGTTGGTGTTGCCGGCATCGACGACGAGCAGCATCAGACGGAAAGCATTGCGCGGTGTTCCGGCGCGATACCCCGAGCCGCGGGCGGTGTGGTCAGGAAGACCTCGGCACTGCCGATCGGGCCCGGGTGTCCCGCAAGCAGCAACTCGCCCCGCGGCGTCAGGCCCGCGAACCTGCCGCGCACGCGGCCCTGCCGGGTGACCACGTCGATCTCCGTGCCGGCCGGGTGCGCGCGCGCCAGCCAGGCGGCGTGAAGGTCGGCTTGCGCCCAGCGATCGAACGCATGCAGCACCGCGCGCGCTACTTCGTCGGGGGCCGGCGCGGGCTTGGGCAGGCAGGCGGCCGTCCGGCCATGGACGTGCGGTGCTTGCGACAGGTTGGCGCCCATGCCGATCACCAGCCAATCGAGACAGCCACCGGCCGCCAGGCAGCTGTCGATCAGGATGCCGCCCAGCTTTGCACCGTGGAGCAGCAGGTCGTTCGGCCATTTCAGCATCAGGCCGTCGGTGTAGCGCGCCAGGGCGGAATGGAGCGCCACCCCGGCCAACATGGCCCAGTAGCCAGGGTCGGGCACCCTGTCACGCGGCCGCAGCATGAGTGACAGGTTGAGGTTGCCGGCCGGCGCGACCCAGCCACGCCCGCGGCTGCCGCGCCCCGCCGTCTGCGTATCGGCCAGGATCGCCAGGAACCCTGCCTCGCCCGCCTGGGCCGCAGCAACCGCCGTATCCTGTGTCGAGGCGAGTTGGGCATGCCTCTGCAACCGCCAGGATGACGGCCCGGCGATGCTCACTCGAACAAGGCCTTTGCCGCCTGTGCGGCGGCACCCAGGAACGGTGCGGGAAACACGAAGAACATCAGGGTGAACACGCCGGTGGCCAAGGCGACAAAGGAGAGCGACCCCGAACGCGCATCGAAAGGCGCCTCTGAGGGATCGAAGAACATCACTTTGATGACGCGCAGGTAGTAGAAGCAGCTGACGACGCTGGTAAGCACGCCAATGACGGCCAGCGTCCACATGTTGGCATCGACCGCGGCCTGGAACACCAGCAGCTTGCCGAAGAAACCGGCCAAGGGCGGTATGCCGGCCATGCTGAACATGAAGATGGCCAGCAATGCCGCAAGCGTCAGGTCGTTCTTCGCCAGGCCGCCAAGGTCGCTGATCTTCTCGGCTGCTAAGCCGCGCCGGCGCATGGCGACGATACAGGCGAAGCTTCCGGCCGACATGACCACGTAGGTGAGCAAATAGACGAGCACGCCACGCACACCGGTCTGCGTGCCAGAAGCGAGGCCGATCAGGGCGTAGCCCATGTGGCCGATGGAGGAGTAGGCCATCAGCCGCTTGATGTTGGTCTGGGCGATGGCGGCAAAGCTGCCCAGCAGCATGGACGCGATGGAAACCAGGACGATGATGGGCTGCCACTGTACGGCCACATGCCCGAACGGCCCGAACATCACGCGCAGCAGGACCACGAACGGCGCGACCTTGGGCGCCGTGCTCATGAACGCGGTGACGGATGTGGGCGCGCCCTCGTACACGTCGGGCGTCCACATATGGAACGGAACGGCCGACAACTTGAACGCCAAGCCTGCGATGATGAAGGCGATGCCGACCACCAGGCCGGTGGAGACGCCGGCCGGATCGGTGACGGCCTGCGCGATGCGCGAGAAATCCATGGCACCGGAAAAGCCGTAGGTCAGCGAGATGCCATACAGCAGCAGACCGGACGCCAGGGCGCTGAGCACGAAGTATTTCAGCCCTGCCTCGGACGACCTGACATCGTCGCGCGCGAACGCTGCCAGTACATAGATCGCGAGCGACTGCAGTTCCAGGCCCATATACAGCGTCATCAGGTTGTTGGCCGACGCCATGACCATCATGCCCACCGTGCTGAGCAGCATCAGCACGGGAAACTCGAACCGCGCGATCCCCTGGCGGTCGTTGAAGTCGAGCGACAAGACCGCGCACAGCGCGGTGCCGCCGAGTATCAACAGCTTCGCGAACTTGGAGAACGCATCGCTGACGAACAGGCCCTGGTAGCCGACCGCGCTTGCCGTGTTCGTGACCAGCACGCCGACCACCGCACAGGCGGCAATGGCCGCCATGGTGCAGATGACGCTGGTATCACGTCTTTGCAGCACGCCCGCCACCAGGATGGCCATTGCGCAGACCGCGAGCACGATCTCGGGCACGGCAAGCGACCAGTTCATGGGGCTGCTCCGGCCAATAGCGTCGCAGGGTGGAGGAGGTTGATCGCCTGCGCGTGCTGCTGCACCATGCCCCCCACCGTCGCGTCGAAGAACGCGGTGAAACTGCTCGGGTAGATGCCTAGCCACAGGGTGAGCACGGCGAGCGGGGCGAAGATCGCCATTTCGCGCGCGGACAGGTCGAGGATGGACTTCAGATCCGGCCGCAGCAGCTTGCCGAAGATTATCCGGCGATACAGGTACAGCATGTAGGCGGCGCCGAGCACCATGCCGAAGCTGCCCAGCAGGGCGAGCCATAGGTTGACCTGGAAAGCACCGACCAGCACCAGGAACTCGCCCACGAAACCGGACGTGCCCGGCAACCCGATCGACGCCATGGTGAAAAGCATGAACACGAACGCGTAGGCCGGCATGCGGTCACCCAGGCCGCCGTAACGGGCGATCTCACGCGTGTGCATACGGTCGTAGATGACGCCCACACAGAGGAACAGCGCGGCCGAGACCACGCCGTGCGAGATCATCTGGAATAGCGCGCCGTCTATCCCCTGAACGTTAAACGTGAAGATGCCGATCACGACAACGCCCATATGGGCGACCGAGGAGTAGGCGATCAGCTTCTTCATGTCCTCCTGCGCCAGGGCGACCAGCGAGGTGTAGATGACGGCGACGACGCCCAAGGCGAACATCAACGGCGCGAAGTTCTGTGCGGCGACCGGCAACATGGGCACGGAAAAGCGCAGGAAGCCGTATGCACCCATTTTCAGCAGCACACCCGCCAGGATGACCGACCCGGCCGTGGGCGCTTCCACATGCGCGTCCGGCAGCCAGGTGTGAACCGGCCACATCGGCACTTTTACGGCGAACGACGCCAGGAAGGCGAGGAACAGCCAGAACTGCATGCGTGCCGAAAACGGCGTGTGCAGCAACACCGTGATGTCGGTCGTGCCCGCCTGATGCCACATGGCGAGCAGGGCCAGCAACATGAGAACGGACCCTGCGAAGGTGTACAGGAAAAACTTCAGCGACGCATAGACGCGCCGCGGCCCGCCCCAGACGCCGATGATGAGGTACATCGGTATCAGAACGGCTTCAAAGAACATGAAGAACAGCAGGAAGTCGGTGGCGGAAAACATCCCCACCATCATCGTCTCGAGGATCAGGAACGCGGCCATGTACTCGCGCACCCGCAGCTTCACCGACTCCCAACTTGCCAGGATGCAGATCGGTGTGAGCGCGGTGGACAGCAACACGAACAGGACCGAGATACCATCGACGCCCATGCGGTAGCCGATACCGAAACTTGGCAGCCAGTTGGCGGACTCGACAAATTGGTAGCCTGCCTCGCGCGTGTCGAACCGTGTCCACAGCACGAGAGAGATGAGGAACGTGATCAGGCTGGTCCACAGCGCAGTCCAGCGTGCGTTATCCGCAGCCGCCTCGCCATCGCCGCGCAGCGTCATCAGAATAACGACGCCGAGCAAAGGAAGAAAGGTGACCAGCGAAAGGACGGGGAAGCCGGCCGCGTTGATGTTTGTCACGATGCTCACCGTATCAGCAGGAAGAGGCTGACCAGGACCACGACGCCGATCAGCATGGTGAACGCGTAAACCGCAATCGAGCCTGTCTGGATGCGGACCACCTGCACCGAACCGCCCTCGGCCATGCTCGCCAGACCGTTCGGCACGCCGTCGATGATGGTGGCGTCACCCACCTTCCACAGTTCGCGCCCGAGCCACAACGCCGGGCGCACGAACAGGAAATCGTACAGCTCGTCGAAATACCACTTGTTGAGCAGGAAACGGTAGATCGGGGCGAAACGGGTGGCCAAACGCGCGGGGATTGCGGGGTTCAGGATGTAGAACCAGTAGGCCAGTGCGATGCCGAGCACGCCGGTGGCGGTGGGCAGGATGCCGATGAGGAACGGCGTGCGCTCGACCTGTTGCAGCACGTGGTTGCTGTCCCGGATGAAGATGGCGCCCTGCCAGTAATTGGCGTTGTGGTCGCCGATAAGCGCCGCGTGGAGCAGCCACCCTGCAAAGACGGCGCCGAACGACAGCAGCACCAGCGGCACCCACATGCTGGCCGGGCTTTCGTGCACATGCGCCATCACGTGCTCGCTGGCGCGCGGCCGGCCGTGGAACGTCATGAACAGCAGCCGCCAGGAGTAGAAGGCGGTGAGGAAGGCGGCGACGGTTCCGCAGACGAAGCCGTACGTGCCGACCGCTGACGAAGCCGCATAGGTCGCTTCAAGGATGGCGTCCTTGGACCAGTAGCCGGCGAAATACGGGATCCCCGCCAGCGCCAGGCTGCCGAGCCACATGGTGGTGTAGGTGATGGGGATCTTGCGCCATATACCCCCCATACGCCGCATGTCCTGCTCGTCGGACATCGCGTGAATGACCGAGCCGGCGCAGAGGAACAGCAGGGCTTTGAAGAATGCGTGGGTGAGCAGGTGGAACATGCTGGCCTGGTAGGCACCCACGCCCGCCGCCATGAACATGTAGCCGAGCTGGGAACAGGTGGAGTAGGCGATGACGCGCTTGATGTCGTTCTGGACGCAGCCGACCGTGGCCGCAAACAGGCATGTTGTGGCACCGATGAAAGTGACGAAGGTCAGGGCACCCGGTGCAAACTCCATCAACGGCGACATGCGGGACATCAGGAACACGCCGGCCGTTACCATGGTAGCCGCGTGGATCAGGGCGGAAACCGGCGTAGGCCCCTCCATCGCGTCCGGCAGCCAGGTATGGAGGAGTATCTGCGCCGATTTGCCCATGGCGCCGATGAACAGCAGGAAGCCGATCACCTCGTAGCTGCGCGGGTTGGCGCCGAGAAACGCGTACGTGTCGTTCGCGTGTTGCGGGACCAGCGCGAAGATGGTGGCGAAATCGACGGCACCGAACTTGAAGAATACGAGCGCGATGCCGACCGCGAAGGAAAGGTCGCCCACGCGGTTCACGACCATCGCCTTGATGGCCGCGCGGTTGGCGGCCGGCCGGTCGTACCAGTAGCCGATCAGAAGGTAGCTCGCGAGACCGACGCCTTCCCAGCCGAAGAACAGCTGCACCAGGTTGTCGGCTGTCACCAGCATCAACATTGCGAAGGTGAACAGCGAGAGGTAGGCGAAGAAGCGGGTGGTGGTGGAGTGCTCGTGCGCCATGTAGCCGACGCTGTAGATATGTATCAGCGTGGCAACGCAGGTTACCATCGCAACCATGGAGACGGAGAGCGAATCGTAAAGCAGCGCCCAATCCAGGTGGAAACTGCCGGCGCTGATCCATGTGGCGACGGACACGACCCCGTTCGCCACCCCGCCCCAGACATGCTGGTACCACGATGCCACGCCACAGGCGGAGGCGAGCACCATGCATAGGATGGTGATCAGCTGCGCCGGCCGGTCGCCGATGCTGCGGCCGGCAAAGCCGCAGACCAGCGAACCCACGATCGGAGCGAAGACTGCGATGGCGAAGATCATCTCAGCCCTTCATCAGGTTGACGTCCTCGACCTCGATCGAGCCACGGTTGCGGAAGTACACGACAACGATCGCCAGCCCGATTGCCGCCTCTGCAGCGGCAACGGTCAGCACGAACATGGCCAGGATCTGTCCGGCCAGGTCGCCCAGGGCCGAGGAAAACGCAACCAGGTTGATGTTGACGGCGAGAAGGATGAGCTCGATCGACATGAGTATGACAATCACGTTCTTGCGGTTCAGGAAGATGCCGAACACGCCCAAGACCAGCAGTATGGCCCCGACTGCCAAGTAGTGCCCGAGACCGATGGCGAGCGCGCCGTTCTGCATTGTCAGTGCTCCCCGGTTACAGGGGCCGGTGCTGGGGCACCATCGTGCTCGTCCATGTCATGGTGGCCAACCGCGAGCGGTGCGGCGATCGGCTTCGGGCGATACATGCCGAGCTCCTTGGTGCCGGCGCCGCTGCGCAGGCGAAGTGTCTCCAGCGTGTCACCTACCCGACGTTCCTGCTGGCGGGTGATGTTCTGGTGCCTGGATGTCTGCTTTTCGCGATGTGTCAGCACGATGGCGCCGACCATGGCCACCAGCAGGATCAGCCCTGATACTTGGAACAGAAGGATGTAGTTGGTGTAGAGCACCTGGCCGATCGCCCGTGTGTTCTGCATCTGGTTCGGTATCTGGCTGAGTCGCAATACCGGTGCGTTCTCCGCAATTCTCCAGCCGAACAGCACGCTGGCCAACTCGAAGAAGAGTACAAGGCCGACCGTCGCACCCACCGGCGCGTAACGCTGAAACCCTTCGCGCAATGCCACGAAATCCACGTCCAGCATCATGACCACGAACAGGAACAGCACGGCAACCGCGCCCACATAGACGATGACCAGGATCATGGCCAGGAACTCCGCCCCGGCGATCAGGAACAAGGCGGCCGCGTTGAAGAACGCGAGGATGAGGAACAACACCGAGTGGACAGGATTCCGGCTGGTCACCACCATGGCGGCCGAGCCTAGCAGGATGGCCGAGAAGACGTAGAACGCGATGCTGGTGATCATCGGTAGGGCGCGTCCAACTCGAGACGCTTGGCAAGCTCAGGCTCCCAGCGGTCACCGTTGTCGAGAAGCTTTTCCTTGTTGTACATCAGCTCCTCGCGCGTCTCCGTCGAGAACTCGAAATTGGGACCCTCGACGATGGCATCGACCGGACAGGATTCTTCGCAAAGACCGCAGTAGATGCACTTCGTCATGTCGATGTCGTAGCGCGTCGTTCTGCGCGAACCGTCCTCGCGTGGCTCGGCTTCGATGGTGATGGCGTAGGCCGGACAGATCGCCTCGCAGAGCTTGCAGGCGATGCACCGCTCCTCACCGTTTGGGTAACGGCGCAACGCGTGCTCCCCTTTGAAGCGCGGACTGAGCGGCCCGTGCTCGTACGGGTAGTTGATCGTCACCGGAGTCTTGAAAAAGTAGCGCAGCGTGATCGCCATGCCGGACAGCAACTCCGACATTACCAAACGCCAAGCGGACCTGCCTGTCACTTGCATGATCTTACCTTTAAGCCGGGCCAGACGGAAGCATGCCGGTCAGTTCCAGAAATCCAGCGGTCAGCACAAGCCATAACAGCGACAGCGGCAGGAACACTTTCCACCCGAGCCGCATCAGCTGGTCGTAGCGGTAGCGCGGAAACGTCGCACGGACCCAGAAGAAGAAGAACATCAGCACGCAAATCTTGGCCACCAGCCAGAAGACGCCCGGGATAAAGGTGAGCCCAAACGGAGCCTGCCAGCCACCAAGGAACAACACGCTGCCCAGTGCCGACATCATGATCATGTTGGTGTATTCGCCGAGAAAGAACAGCGCAAACGACATGGCGCTGTACTCGACGAAGAAGCCTGCAACCAGTTCGCTCTCTCCCTCGGGAAGGTCGAACGGCGCACGGTTGGTTTCGGCCAGCATGGAGATCAGAAAAACAACGAACATTGGGAACAGCGGCGTGAAAGCGAACCAGAAATGCGACTGGGCGCGCACCACGTCGTTCAAATTCAGGCTGCCGACGCATAACATGACGGTGACGAGGACGAAACCGATCGACACCTCGTAGCTGACCATCTGTGCCGCAGACCGCATGGCGCCCAGGAAGGCGTATTTCGAGTTGCTGGCCCAGCCGGCGATGATGATGCCATACACGCCAAGCGAGCTGACGGCAAAGAGGTAGAGCACCCCAACGTTGATGTTTGCCACGGCCCAACCGTCGTTCACGGGCATCACGGCCCAGGCAAGACACGCCAAGACGAAGGTCAGCATGGGCGCAAGTAGAAATAGCGAGCGGCTTGCACCTGCAGGAACGATCGTTTCCTTCGTGAAAACCTTTATCGCGTCGGCGAAAGGCTGCCACAACCCGAATGGGCCGACCCTGTTGGGGCCAAGGCGCAGCTGGAACGCAGCCAGGGCCTTGCGCTCAAAATACGTGGCGTATGCCATGCTCATGAGCACGGGCACCAGAATGGCCAGCGTCTCTGCGATGGTCAGCAACAAGGTGCCAAGGCTGGTGTCGAACAGGAAGTGATGCACGCGCCTACTCCGCCGCTATCGCCAGCGGCGGGGCTGCGAGCGCAGGCGGAGCGATGCGGGAGCATTCGGCCATGGTTCGGCTCGCGCGGCTTATCGGGTTGGTCTGATAGTAGTCGGCGACGAAAGCCGCGAAGGGCTTGTCGGATAACGCACCTTCAGAACCGGCGCCACCCGGCCCAGACGTTTCAACGGCACCAAACCGTGGTGAGCCCTGCCTGGCAAGAACCGGGTTGACCTGCTGCAGGCGGGCGCGCAACGCGTCGATGTCGTCGTACGGCAGAACATGACCGATCGTGGCACTGAACGCCCGCAAGATGCGCCAATCCTCTCGCGCATCCCCCGGCGGGAACAACGCGCGGTAGCCATGCTGCACACGGCCTTCGGTGTTGACGTAGGTGCCGTCCTTCTCCGTATAGGCGCAACCGGGAAGAACGACGTCGGCCCGGGCGGCGCCACGGTCACCGTGATGACCCTGGTAGATCACGAATGTCCCGGCGCCGATCCTGCCCGTGTCGAACTCGTCGGCACCGAGCAACCATAGCACATCAACCCCGCCGTTCAGCATGGCAGCGAAATCAAGACCGCCCGACCCCGGCAGGAAGCCGAGATCGAGCGCGCCGACACGAGCGGCCGCACTATGCAGCACGTTGAAGCCATGCCAATCGGGCCTTAGCGCACCGAGTTCGGACGCCAGCCGCCACGCATTTGAGAGCACAGCCGCACCGTCGGGCCGCGCCAGAGCGCCCTGCCCCACAACCACCATCGGCTTGGTTGCTTCCCGCATGGTCTTCGAAAAGTCGTGTTCACCCCGCAGCAAACCCATCAGCAAGGACGGATTATCGCCTAGATGCGTGACACCGTATGTCAGCTTCGCTTCAGATCCGATCAGGCCGATTGGCAAATGACCTGACTTAGCTACCCACCGCTTGCGGATGCGGGCATTCAGGATGGGCGCCTCTCGTCGTGGATTGCTGCCGACGATCAGGATGGCATCGGCGGCGTCGATACCGGCGATCGTGCTGTTGAACAGGTAAAAATCGCGGCGGCCAGCATGGAGTTGAGCGCCATCTTGACGGCAATCCAGGTTCTGCGAGCCGAGCGCGGCCATCAGATCCTTCAGCGCCAGCATACTTTCGGCGTCGCACAGATCGCCGACCACGGCACCGATGCGGTTGCCGGCAACGCCCCGCAGCTTGCCGGCGACCGTAGCAAATGCCTCTTGCCAGCTCGCCGGCCGCAGCTTTCCACCCTCGCGTATCCACGGCTTATCGAGCCGCCGGCGCTTCAAACCGTCAAACGAGAAGCGCGACTTGTCGGCCATCCACTCGTCGTTGATGGTGTCGTCCACCCGCGGCAGGATTCGCAGCACTTCGGGGCCGCGCGTTTCCACGCGAATTGGTGTGCCCACGGCATCCAGCACGTCCACGCTGTCCGTCTTGCTCAACTCCCAAGGGCGCACGACAAAGGCGTTCGGCTTGCTCGTCAGCGCACCCACCGGACAGATGTCGATCAGGTTGCCGGACAGCTCGGACGTCAAGGCGTGTTCGATGTAGGTGCCCACTTCCATGTTTTCGCCACGGGCGGTCGCGCCCAGCTCCGGAACGCCGGCAATCTCGGTCGCAAAGCGGATGCAGCGCGTGCAGTGGATGCAGCGCGTCATCACTGTTTTCACCAACGGGCCGAGATACTTATCCTTCACCGCGCGCTTGTTTTCGGCATAGCGCGAGTGGTCCATCCCATAGGAATAGGACAGGTCCTGCAGATCGCACTGGCCGCCCTGGTCGCAAATCGGACAGTCCAGCGGGTGATTGATGAGCAGGAATTCCATCACCCCACGCCGGGCCTGTCGAACCATCGGGGTGTCGGTACGAACAACCATTCCCTCCGCGACAGGGTAGGCGCAACTGGCGATCGGCTTGGGTGCCTTTTCTATCTCGACCAGGCACATCCGGCAGTTACCAGCCACCGACAGGCGCTCGTGGTAGCAAAAATGCGGGATCTCCCTGCCGGCATGTTCGCAGGCCTGCAACACGCTGCTGCCCGCGTCTATTTCCACCTCGGCACCGTCAACGGTCAGCTTTACCATAGTACATATTCCATCGGGCGGTCTTGCCTACTCGGCTCGATCGCGATCATTCGGCGGCCAAAGGCAAATTCGCGGGCGTGGTCACGCGTGGGCCCGCGCGGTAATTGGCGATCCGCTCTTCGATCACCGGGCGAAAATGACGGATCAAGCCCTGGATCGGCCAGGCAGCCGCGTCGCCCAGTGCGCAAATCGTGTGCCCTTCCACCTGGCGCGTCACCTGCTCCAGCATGTCGATCTCCGCCGACTCGGCCCGGCCCTCCACCATGCGATACATCACTCGCATCATCCAGCCGGTGCCTTCGCGGCACGGCGTGCATTGCCCGCAACTCTCGTGCTTGTAGAACTTTGCCAACCGCGCGATGGCCCTCACCACGTCGGTGGATTTGTCCATCACGATTACGCCGGCTGTTCCCAAACCGGACTTCACGTCGCGCAGGCTGTCGAAATCCATCAGGATCGTGTCGCACGTCTCCTTCGGCATCAGCGGCACGGACGATCCCCCGGGGATCACCGCCAGAAGATTGTCCCACCCGCCGCGAACACCACCGGCATATTTGTCGATCAGCTCACGCAGCGGGATGCCGAGCTCTTCCTCCACGTTGCAGGGCTTGTTCACGTGGCCCGAAATGCAAAACACCTTTGTGCCGGCGTTCTTCGGGCGGCCAAGGGCAGAAAACCACGCGGCACCACGCCGCAGGATCTCCGGTGCTACCGCAATCGTCTCGACGTTGTTCACCGTGGTGGGGCAGCCGTACAAGCCGACGGCAGCGGGAAACGGAGGCTTGAGGCGGGGCATCCCCTTTTTACCCTCGAGCGATTCCAGCAATGCCGTTTCTTCGCCGCAAATGTAGGCGCCTGCGCCGCGATGCAGGACCACGTCGAAATCCCATCCGCTGCCACAGGCGTTCACACCGACCAGTCCGGCCTCGTAAGCCTCGTCGATCGCCGCCTGAAGATTCAGGTGCTCGTTATAGTACTCGCCGCGTATGTAGATGTAGGCCGTGTGTGCGCCCATCGCAAAGCCCGCAACCAGGCATCCCTCGATCAGCTTGTGCGGATCGTGGCGCATGATATCGCGATCCTTGCAGGTGCCCGGCTCACTCTCGTCGGCATTCACGACGAGGTAGGCCGGGCGGCCGTCCGACACCTTAGGCATGAACGACCATTTCATGCCGGTTGGAAAACCCGCACCACCCCGTCCGCGCAAGCCCGACGCCTTCATCTCATCGATGATCGTCTCGCGGCCGCGCAGCAGGAGAGTGGCCGTGTTGTCCCAATCCCCACGCGCGCGGGCGCCCGCCAGCCGCCAATCGTGCTGGCCGTACAGGTTGGTAAAGATGCGGTCGCGGTCTTGCAGCACAGAACTACTCCGAGATGGACAGCAAGGTGGTGGGCCCGCCTTGCGGCGCCGACGTCATGCGGCCGATCATGGAGCCAGGTTGCGGCGGCTGTTCGCCCCGCTTCAAGGATTGCAGGAGCTGCTCGGTGATCGGGCCGTCCATGTCCTCGTAGTAGTCGTTGTTGATCTGCAGGATCGGCGCGTTCACGCAAGCCCCCAGACATTCCACCTCGGACATCGTGAACAGGCCGTCGGCGCTCGTCTCGTGCCAGCCGCCGATGCCCGTCACGCGGCGGCACGCAGCAACAACCTCGTCAGACCCGCGCAACCAGCACGGTGTCGTAGTGCACAGCTGCAGGTGGTATTTCCCGACGGGCGAGGTGTTCAACATCAGGTAGAACGTGGCAACCTCGTAAACGCGGATCGGCGGCATACCGAGGCGGGCTGCCACAACATCCATCGCCACCCGGGGAACCCAGGCGCTTGCCGTATCGCGTCGGATCTGCTCCTGCACCAGATAGAGCAGCGGCAGCACGGCACTGGCCTGGCGGCCTGCCGGGTATTTGGCCAGCAGCTTCGCAATCGCGGCCTCGCCTTCAGCGTCGAACGCGAAATGCTTCGGTTCGATGCTGTTATGCGCGGCTGTCGAACCGTCGCCGATGTTCTCGGCGGAAACAGAGCCGGACATCAGCGGTCAACCTCGCCGAAAACCAGGTCGATCGAACCGATGATCGCCACGGTGTCTGCAAGCATGTGGCCCTTGCTCATCACTTCGATGGCCTGCAGGTGCGAAAATCCTGTCGGACGGATCTTGCAGCGGTACGGTTTGTTCGTGCCGTCCGCAACGAGATAGACGCCGAACTCGCCTTTCGGGCTCTCGATGGCAGTGTAGGTCGCTCCGGCCGGAACGTGAAACCCTTCGGTGTAGAGCTTGAAGTGATGGATCAGCGCCTCCATCGACCGCTTCATCTCCTCGCGCCGCGGCGGCGTAAACTTGCGATCGTCGATCTTCACGGGGCCCGGCTTCATCTGCTCCACGCATTGCCGGATGATCTTGACGCTTTCGCGCATCTCGACCATGCGAACCAGGTAACGGTCGTAGCAGTCGCCGTGACGCGCCACCGGAACGTCGAACTCCACGCGGTCGTACATCGCATAGGGCTGGGCGCGGCGAAGGTCCCAGGGCACACCGCTTGCGCGAAGGTTAGGCCCGGTGAATCCCCAGGCCAGCGCCTGTTCCGCGGTCATCACGCCGATATCGACGGTGCGCTGCTTCCAAATCCTGTTCTCGGTCAGCAAGCCCCATAGGTCGTCTATGAACTTGGGAAAGCTCTCGCTCCAGGCCCAGATACGGTCGGTCAGGCCAGCCGGCAGGTCACGGTTCACACCGCCGGGGCGGTAGTAATTCGCGTGCAGCCGTGCACCCGAGGCGGCCTCATAAAACTCCATCAGCTTCTCGCGCTCCTCGTAGCCCCAGAGCGACGGGCTGAGCGCACCGACATCCAGCGCGAAGGAGGTGAGGTTTAGCAGGTGGTTCAGGATGCGCGTGATCTCGTCGAACATCGTGCGTATCCACAACGCACGGTCGGGTGCCTTGATGGCCAGCAGGTTTTCCGTGGCGAGCACGAAGGCGTGCTCCATGCACATTGGCGAGACGTAGTCCAGACGGTCAAAATACGGAACGTTCTGGAGGTAGGTTCGACTCTCGATCAGTTTTTCGGTGCCGCGATGCAGCAGCCCCACATGCGGGTCGGCACGCTCCACAACCTCGCCGCTCATCTCAAGAACAAGGCGCAGAACGCCGTGAGCGGCCGGATGCTGCGGCCCGAAGTTCAACGCGTGACTGTCGATCTGCACCGTCTTGAACGTGCTGGCCACGGCCTGGTCGGCCGGCACTGCAGTCTGGCCGATCAGGCCGGTCCCAAGCAGGTCGCTCATGGCTTGCTACCCTCTTCCGCCGTGCCCGAGGCTAGCGCCAGGCGCGTGGTGTGCGCCTTTTCGTCGCCCGGCAGACTGGTCATGCCTTCCCAAGGGGAGAGAAAACGGAAATCCCGGAAATCCTGTGTCAGATTAACGGGCTCGTAGATCACCTGCTTGCGGTCTTCATCGTAGCGCACTTCGACGTAGCCGGTCAGCGGGAAGTCTTTGCGCAACGGGTGACCCTCGAACCCGTAATCCGTGAGGATGCGCCGATGGTCGGCCAAACCGGCAAACATTACGCCGTAAAGATCCCAGCACTCACGTTCCCACCACGTGGCACACGGCCAGATGTTGGAGACGGACGGCACCGGCGTCTTCTCGTCGGTCGTGACGATCACGCGGACACGGTGGTTGAGCGAGACGCTCAAAAGGTTGTAAACGACGTCGAACCGCTCGGCCCGCATCGGCCAGTCAACGCCGCATAAGTCCACAAGCTGCTCGCAGGCGAACTGCGGATCGTCCCGCAGCATCGTCATCACATCCTGTAGCGAATCGCGAGAAACATGCGCGACAAGCTGGCCGCCTTCGAGACCGGCGCGGGACACCCCGGCCATCCCGGTCGTCATCGCCAGGGCCAATACCTGGCCGGTAGCGGGAACGAGATCAGCCACGAAGGATCGTTCCGGTCCGGCGTATCTTCTTCTGCAGCTGCATGATGCCGTAAACCAGGGCCTCGGCGGTTGGTGGGCAGCCGGGAACATAGACATCGACAGGCACGATCTTGTCGCACCCGCGGACGACGGAGTAGGAATAGTGGTAGTAGCCGCCGCCATTGGCGCAACTGCCCATGCTGATCACCCAGCGCGGCTCGGACATCTGATCGTAAACGCGGCGCAAGGCGGGGGCCATCTTATTCGTCAGCGTGCCAGCCACGATCATCACGTCGCTCTGGCGCGGCGAACCACGCGGAAAAATCCCGAACCGATCCAGATCGTAGCGCGGCATGTAGGCGTGAATCATTTCAACAGCGCAGCATGCCAGGCCGAACGTCATCGGCCACAGGCTTCCGGTGCGGCCCCAATTCACCAGCTTGTCGAGCTGGGCCACGACAAAACCCTTGTCGGCGATCTCGCCGGTGATTCCGCGAACCACCGCATCCTGCGTCTCACCCGGCGGTAGGGCGTCGCGGTTCCAGGCGATCTGGTCACCTGTCGCCACGTCGGTGGCTGTAACACTCATAAACCTACTCCCAATCGAGCGCGCCTTTACACCACTCGTAGATAAACCCGATGGTGAGAACAGCAAGGAATCCGATCATCGACCAGAAGCCCAACGCGCCGATATGTGAAAGGCTGACCGCCCAAGGGAACAGGAACGCCACCTCCAGATCGAAGATGATGAACAGGATGGCCACGAGGTAGAACCGCACATCGAACCTGCGGCGCGCATCGTCGAAAGGCTCGAACCCGCATTCGTAGGCCGATAGTTTTTCGGCATACGGCTTCTGGCGTGCGGCCAGAAGCGAGCCGCCGATCATGGCCATAGCGATGGCCGACGCGATGCCCAGGAACACCAGTATGGGAAAGTAGTTGGCGAGAATAGGCGGCATGGGATCCCCAGCGGCAAAGGCGGCGCGCCACAGATGGTCGCCGCACTGCAACATGGCTAGACCTTAAACCGGAGCGGCAAACGCGCCAAGAGGGGAAGCTGGCGCGAGTGACGGGGCTCGAACCCGCGACCTCCGGCGTGACAGGCCGGCGCTCTAACCAACTGAGCTACACCCGCTTCCCTGGCAGGCGCCGCTTCTACGGTCGGCCCGGCCTATCGTCAACCCTTGCCAGCCGGCAGTGCCGAGGAGCCGGTGGCTAGAAACCCGGTGACATCGAACACTGGATGGTGGGCGGTGACGGGATCGAACCGCCGGCCAACTCGGTGTAAACGAGCCGCTCTACCGCTGAGCTAACCGCCCCGCGCCGATATCACTCCCGGCTCCCATCCTGTCAAACCACGGTTTCGGCTACCATGTCGCGCAACGCCTTGCTCGCGCGGAACCGCACCGACCTGGTTTGCGGCACGTCGATCTCGGCACCGGTGCGGGGATCGCGCCCCTTGCCGGCCTCACGCTCGCTGATCAGAAAAACGCCAAAATTCAGCACGCGCACTTCCTTGCCGTCCTTCAGGGAGTGGCTGACCGCGTCGAACACGGCATCGATGGCCGAAAGCGCCTTGCCCCGCGGCAGCCCGGTCTTCTCGGTTACCGCAGCAATCAGCTTTTGCCGGTTCACGACTTTTCCCGCCCTTTCCTCGACGGCGGGGCCCTCCGCCCCGTCCTCGAAGGCGGGGCCCTCATCTGTCTCGTCCAGCGGCTCCTTGATGTCGTCCATGCCGAAACCACTCCGTTAAATGTTGCGCGGACCCTACGCAGCCGTTCCGCGCCAAGTCAACAAAAAGCCCGGAAAACCGCCATTTTCAGCGGCCTTCCGGGCATTTGCAAACAGGGCGGGTCTAGTGCGGCAGCGAGGCTGCTGCCGGCTCGACGACCGGTTTCACGATCGGTTCGGCCGGCTCTTCCCACTCGATGGCCTCGGGCCGCCGCAGCAGGGCTTGGCCGATCACGTCGTCCACGTGGCTGACCGGTATCAGGGTGAGCGCCTTCTTTACGTTGTCCGGGATCTCGGCGAGGTCCTTCTCGTTGTCCTTCGGGAAGAACACGGTGGCGATACCGGCCCTCAGGGCTGCCAGCAGCTTCTCCTTCAAACCGCCGATGGGCAGCACACGGCCACGCAAGGTGATCTCACCGGTCATCGCCACGTCGCGGCGGACCGGTATTCCGGTCAGCACGCTGACGATGCTGGTCGCCATAGCAACGCCGGCCGAAGGACCGTCCTTGGGCGTGGCGCCCTCGGGCACGTGAACGTGGATGTCCCGCTTTTCGAACAGGGTCGGCTTGATGCCGAAACTGATCGATCGGCTGCGGACGTAGGACAGGGCAGCCGTCACGCTTTCCTGCATCACGTCGCCTAGCTTGCCGGTGTGCTGGATCTTGCCGCGGCCTGGCACGATCACGCTCTCAATCGTGAGGATCTCGCCGCCCACCTCCGTCCAGGCCAGGCCGGTCACCACGCCGACCATGTCCTCGCTCTCCGTCTCGCCGTAGCGGAAACGCCGTATGCCGGCGTATTTCTCGAGGTTCTTGAGGTTGATGACGACCTTCTTGGCCTTCTTGGTCACAATCTCCTTCACCGCCTTGCGGGCCAGGTTGGCCAGCTCGCGCTCCAGGTTGCGCACGCCGGCCTCGCGCGTGTAGGTGCGGATCAGGTCACGCAAGGCGTCGTCGGTGATCGACCACTCTTCGGTCTTCAGGCCATGCGCCTCGCTTTGCTTGGCAATCAGGTGGCGGCGCGCAATCTGCAGCTTCTCGTCTTCCGTATAGCCGGAGATGCGGATGATTTCCATGCGGTCCAGCAACGGTTGCGGCATGCGCAACGAGTTGGCCGTGGTCACGAACATCACGTCCGAGAGGTCGTAATCCACCTCCAGGTAGTGGTCGGCGAATGTGGCGTTCTGCTCCGGGTCCAGCACCTCCAGCAACGCGCTGGTGGGGTCGCCGCGCCAGTCCTGGCCAAGCTTGTCGATCTCGTCGAGCAGGAAGAGCGGGTTGCTCGTCTTGGCCTTTTTCATGCCCTGAATCACCTTGCCGGGCATGGAGCCGATATAGGTCCGGCGGTGTCCGCGTATCTCCGCTTCGTCACGCACGCCGCCCAGCGACATGCGCACAAAGCTGCGCCCGGTGGCGTTGGCGATCGACTTGCCGAGCGAGGTCTTGCCCACGCCGGGCGGGCCCACCAGGCACAGGATGGGGCCACGCACCTTGGGGCTGCGCGCCTGTACGGCCAGGTACTCGGTTATCCGCTCCTTCACTTTTTCCAGGCCAAAATGGTCGGCATCCAGCACGCCCTCCGCCTCGACCACGTCGTTGCGCACCTTGCTCCGCTTCTTCCACGGGATGGACAATATCCAGTCGAGGTAGTTGCGGACCACCGTGGCCTCGGCGCTCATCGGGCTCATGGTGCGCAGCTTCTTCAGCTCGCCCAGGGCCTTCTCGCGGGCCTCCTTGCTCAGCTTGGTCTTCTTGATCTTGTCTTCGAGCTCGGCCGTCTCGTCCTTGCCGTCCTCGCCCTCGCCCAGCTCCTTCTGGATCGCCTTGAGCTGCTCGTTGAGGTAGTACTCGCGCTGCGTCTTCTCCATCTGCCGCTTGACGCGGTTGCGGATGCGCTTCTCGACCTGAAGCACCCCGATTTCGGACTCCATGTGGCCGAATACGCGCTCCAACCGCTCGCCGATGCGGGTCGTCTCCAGCAGATCCTGCTTCTCGCTGATCTTCAGGTTCAGGTGGCTGGCGATCGTGTCGGCCAGCTTGCTTGGCTCCTCGATCTGGTTGAGCGACACCAGCACCTCGGGTGCTATCTTCTTGTTCAGCTTTATATACTGCTCGAACTGGCCGACGACGGTGCGGCCCAGCGCTTCCAGCTCCTTGGCGTCCGCCTCCTGGTCCGGCAGGTCTTCGACATTCGCCTCGAAATAGGACTCGGTTTCCTTGAAGGAGACGAGCCTGGCACGCCTACCCCCTTCCACCAGCACCTTCACGGTCCCGTCCGGCAATTTGAGCAGCTGCAGGATCGTGGAGACGGTCCCCACGCGGTAGATGTCGTCGCTCGACGGGTCGTCCTGCGCGGCGTTCTTCTGGGCGACCAGCAAAATCTGCTTGTCGTCCTTCATCACGGCTTCCAGGGCACGCACCGACTTCTCGCGCCCGACGAACAGGGGCACGATCATATGGGGGAACACCACGATGTCGCGGAGCGGCAGAACGGCCAGGTTGGTGTCAGCAGCTGCGGGCGCGGCGGACTTCTTCACAGACATAGAGACCTCCTAAACGGACAGTCGGAAGCAGCCTCGCCCAAGGATGGCACGAGCAGCTTCAAGACAGAAACCCGGCATACGGGCCAATCACCGCGGCGGGCGGTGGCATCTCCGGCGAGGTCCAAGAACCCAAGATGCACCATTGAGATACCCTCGCCTTGGTCCAGATATCGGTTGCGCAAACCGGTTTGCTAGCCCGCTCCCTCCGCCCGCTCCTTGGAGTAGGTGTAGAGCGGGCTGGCCCGTCCTTCCGCCACCTCCCGGTTGATGACCACCTCGTCCACGTTGTCGAGTCCGGGCAGGTCGAACATCGTGCCGAGCAGGATCGATTCCATGATCGACCGCAGGCCGCGGGCGCCCGTTCGCCGCGCGATGGCGCGGGTGGAGACCGACTTCAGCGCGTCGTCGGTGAAGCTGAGCTTGATGCCCTCCATCTCGAACAGGCGGCCGTACTGCTTAACCAGCGCGTTCTTCGGCTTGGTCAGAATCTCCATCAGCGCCGCCTCGTCGAGGTCTTCCAGCGTGGCAACCACCGGGAGGCGCCCGATGAACTCGGGGATCAGCCCGAACCGCAGCAGGTCTTCCGGCTCCACATCCCGCAGGATGGCGCCGGTCCGCCGCTCATCGGGGTCGCGCACCTCGGCCCCGTAGCCGATGCCCGAGCCCTTGCCGCGGGCGCCGATGATCTTCTCCAGCCCGGCAAAGGCGCCGCCGCAGATGAACAGGATGTTGGTCGTATCGACCTGCAGGAACTCCTGCTGCGGATGCTTGCG
>CAXUGD010000003.1:0-35845 GCA_964250355.1 uncultured Acetobacteraceae bacterium
GCTGGCGGTAGAGCACGCGGTCATAGGGCAATGACACCCTGCGTGAGCGCGTCGAGGGTATGCAGGGAGTGATCCCTCGCCCAGCCGGTGCAGCCCGGAACCGGCTGTTGTGACGGCGACCTGCAAGGACGGAAGTCCATAGTCCGGTGCCCATAGGAGTGGCGCATGTGGGGGCACGGAGGGGGCCAGGCGTTTGGAACCCTCAATAGCAGCTGCAACTGCCGAGCGGGGGTGCCATAAGGGATGTGGCGATATTGCCTTGGGCAGTCCCTAAGCGGCTACAAACCTCGTCACCCGCAACTGCCCGACACTCGACCTGCGGGCAATTCCGCCTCGGACAACCATGCAAGCTCCGCTGCAGCGCCGGCGAAGACGCGGGGTGGGCGCCTTGTACTGGAGGACACGATACTAGCCTTGCTCAACGCGGTTTCGACGGCGCGGAACAATTCATCCAAAGCCGTACTCGTCTTGTGGCGCGCGCCGCCGATCGGCGAAACATCGTTGTATTTGGGACTGGCGGCCCACCATCGGGCCGAGCGCTCCACCTCATACCAATTCACCAGGGCATCCTCGAGCGCTGCGTTCATTGTCACCTCCACCTAGGAACATTTACCAACGTTCACACTTATCACGCAAGCGTGATGTGGCGTCCGTGCGCGAGATTTCGCCTGCTTCTACTCTCGTTGGAAGCCTTCACTCAGGCCGGTGGCCATCACTGCCGTTCTTTCAACAAAACGGCGATCTTGACCTTCTGAGTGCGCAACAAGACAACACGATGTCGAAGCTGCCGGTGCTTCGGCACAGCAGATCTCGCCCTGTTTCTGGAGCCGAGCTTGACCAATCAGACCGCTAGCCCGCCCGGGTCTTCCGACATCGACCGCGGTCGAACCCATCCATCCGACATCCGGATTGCAGACGAGGTGCGGGGCATGGACGACGGAACCGATCCGTTCGTGGCTGCCGTGCGCGCGACGCGGATGCCTATGATCATCACCGACCCCCGGCAGACCGATAACCCGGTGGTCTTCGCCAACGATGCCTTTTGCCGTCTGTCCGGCTACGAGCGCCGAGAAATCCTCGGCCGGAACTGCCGGTTTCTTCAAGGCCCGGACACCGACCCGCAGACCGTTCAGCGCATTCGCTCGGCGGTAGCCTCCGTGCAGCCGATCGAGATCGACATCCGCAACCGGCGCAAGAATGGAGATCCGTTCTGGAACCGTCTCCTCCTGGCACCTGTGTTTGACGCCAATGGCCGGCTTGCCTACTTCTTCGCCAGCCAGGTGGACGTCTCGCTGGAGCGGGATCGACTGGCCGGATTGGAGACGGACAACGCCGCCCTTATGGCTGAGCTGACGGGCCGGTTGCACATCCAGCAGGAGCGCGAACGCGAGATGGCGTTCGCCATGCGCGCCGGCCGGTTCGGGACCTGGAGCCTCGAGTTTGCGGGGCTGCAACTGACGGCCTCGGAAACCTGCAAGGAGCTGTTCGGCCGCGCCTCTGATCAGCCGTTCACTTACGAGGATCGACAACAGGCCATCTTGCCCGAGGATCGCGGCTTGGTTGAAGCCGCTTTGAGGAACACGCTTGAGGAGCAGTCGGACTACGACGTGACTTACCGGATTGCCTTGCCGGACGGCCAGGTGCGGTGGCTGACGTCTCGCGGCCAAGCTTTCACTGCGGAGGATGGCCACCCTCTGCGGATGGCCGGTGTGTCTCGGGACGTTACGGCTGAACGCCGGGCGGACCGCATGCGCGCCGCCCTGGTCGAACTCAGCGACATCTTCCGTACTGAGCAGGATCCAGACCAGATCAGCTTTGCCGCTGTCGAACTGATCGGGCGCACCCTGGATGTCAGTCGCGCCGGCTTTGGCTTGGTCGACCGCGTGGCCGAGACGATCTCTATCGCACGGGATTGGAACGCACCCGATATCCGTAGCCTGGCCGGTGTTCTCCGCTTCCGGGCTTTCGGTTCCTACATCGACGATCTGAAACAAGGCAAAACGGCCGTGGTCGCAGATGCGTATCTAGACGAGCGCACCCGAGAGACTGCGACGGCGCTGGACGCAATCTCGGCGCGCGCCTTCGTCAACATGCCTTTGACTGAGCAGAAGGGTTTGGTGGCCCTTTTGTATCTCAACCAGGCTACCCCGCGAGAGTGGCCCGAGGACGAGCTGTCGTTCATTCGCGACGTTGCCGAGCGCACTTGGGAGGCAACAGAGCGTCGCCGAGCGGAGAAGGCGCTGTCCGAACTCGCCGCATCGCTCGAAACCGAAGTGGAGCAGCGTACGAAGGAACTGATGGCCGTGGAGGAAGCTTTACGGCAATCTCAGAAGATGGAGGCGGTCGGGCAACTCACCGGCGGCTTGGCACACGACTTCAATAACTTGCTGACCGGTGTGACCGGCAGCCTGGAGCTGTTACAGACCCGCATCTCCCAGGGACGGATCAACGACCTGGACCGCTACCTCATTGCGGCCCAGGGAGCGGCTAGGCGGGCTGCGGCGTTAACGCACCGGCTACTCGCCTTCTCGCGCCGGCAAACGCTCGACCCGAAACCTACTGACGCGAACCGCTTGGTCGGAGGCATGGAGGAGCTGGTCCGGCGTACCGTGGGGCCTGAGATTACGGTCGAAACGGTAACGGCGGGCAGTCTATGGTCCACGCTGGTGGATCCAGGGCAGCTTGAGAATGCGTTGCTGAACCTCTGCATCAACGCACGCGATGCGATGCCCGACGGAGGCAAGATCACCATCGAGACCGGCAATCGATGGTTCGATGTCCGCACGGCTCGCAATCAGGATCTAGACCCTGGCCAATACGTGTCTTTGAGCGTGTCCGATACCGGCTCTGGCATGACGCCCGATGTCATTGCCAAGGCCTTCGACCCATTTTTCACCACGAAGCCGATAGGCCAAGGTACTGGACTTGGCCTATCCATGATCTATGGTTTTGCCAAGCAATCCGGCGGTCAGGTCCGTATCCATTCCGAGGTTGGCCATGGCACAACAGTCAGCCTTTACCTACCCCGCCACCAAGGGGAGGCGGCAGAGCATGGTGAGCTGACGCCTGGGACGATTGCTGCGCCGCGTGCTGGACAGAGCGAGACGGTGCTTGTGATCGACGACGAGCCCACGATTCGAATGCTCGCGACCGAGGTTCTAGAAGACCTTGGCTACACTGCGATTGAGGCAGCCGACGGTGCCGCGGGGCTGAAAATTCTGCAGTCCGACATCCGCGTTGACCTGCTGGTGACCGATGTAGGGCTGCCCGGTGGTATGAACGGCCGGCAGGTGGCCGATGCGGCACGATCTGCAAGGCCTGAGCTGAAAGTGTTGTTCATTACCGGCTACGCCGAGAATGCTGTGCTCAGCCACGGGCACCTCGACCCGGGGATGCACGTCCTGACCAAGCCTTTCGCAATGGAAGTCCTGGCCAGTCGGATCAGGGAACTGATTTCGGAGTGACCAGCACGTCGTCAGCCCTGGCAGTGCGGTATGTGTCACGACACCGTAATTAAGCAACTTCGCCCTGCATCGCTTCTCATAGGGGGCTGTTGCAGCCTGCTGCCGTGGACGCGGTCCGGCTGTGGCTCGTCAGCTAGGCGGGCAACAGCGTGCGCAACGACGGACCCGAGCTACCGATGCTGGATGTAGGCGACGAGAAGGTCGCCATGAATCGCGCCGTCGATCACGAAGGGTGCGATCAGTCCGTCCTGCCGCAGCGCGCGCCCCGATGAACGTCGATATGGGCCAGTGGCCGTGCGGCACTGCGTCCACCAGGTGTTCGCCGCGTCGGGTGAAATGAGACAGGCTTAGGATGACAGCGGGCTGTCAGGCAATGGTGGCGGGAGGTCTCAACATAGTGCGCGACGTGATGATCCTTCGGGGCTACGAGCTCCACTCTCTATCCGCCTGCAACGAGGGGACAATGGAGGGTGCTTGTGGGCCGCCCGAAGGAGGATCTGCCCCACATTTCGTTCTTCGGCGCGGGATGGACACGTGACGCGGTTGTTCTCAAGCATGGTATGCAATAGATGCGGTGTTGGACGGTCTGAATGAGAACGTCGCACCGGCTTATGCCAGGGCGGCGTGATTGGGCGCGATCAGAACCATCAACGCTGCCGGCTGGCACTTGGCCGCTGCCCTGGATGCGGCAGGCTTCCGCGTGGTCCGGGCACCGGCGCCCGGACCGCAGCTGACCCTCTGACCAACTGGTCGGCCGTATAGAGCGACGGGTGCCGATCGCATAGGCAGCCCCAAGCCCGACCGCGTGCTGCGCCTGCGCTCGCTGCGCAAGCCTGGCCGTGGCTACGTGTGGCTGGTGGTGTGCGACACGTGCGGACACGCCGCGGGACTGCCGGAACGCCTGCTGCTGCGCCGCTTTGGGGAGCTTTACCCGGTCGAGCATGCCATGGTCCCGATGCGCTGCGCCGACTGCGGCGGCCAGCGGGTCAGCGCCAAGCTGGCGCGGCTGTGCGATCCGGGGTGCAGCCGGCAAAGAGAGTAGGGAAGGGAGGATGAAGATGCACCTCGTCCCGGCGGCTTTAGCCGTGGTGCTCGCGGCGCCGGCGGCGATGGCCCAACCTCCTCGTCCGGGCTACGTGGCAGTGCTGCGACAGGTGCTGCGGCATCTTAGGCTGGCTGCCAGGCTTGAGTCATCCGGTGACTTGGTGTTTTGCACTTGACAGTCCTATGGCTCCTGGTATCCCTTCAGACTGGGAGAAGAGTGATGGCATCCAAACGGGACGAGAGCGGGACCTGTACGCTTTAGTGCCAACGCAACGCACTCGGGCAAACCACGTCGTTCGACGGAGATATTTGTGACGTTGTTGCAAGCGACAGGTAGTCGGGTTTCAACCGCGACCGATCTCGTCGTCCTGTCATCCAGCAAAATCCTGAGCATGGCTCGATCGCTTGCACGCTAAAGTTGGCTTTATAACGTAGTCAGCCGAACGCCTTCCGTGTGAGCTGACTTCTCTGTTGAGACCTTGACAGTTTAATAAAGAAACGTGCAACGATCATGACCGATGCAGAAGGCACTTTAGGTATTGACGGCGTTGGACGGGCAGACGGCACTGCCATCGGGGTATTTTCAGGTCCGATCTCGGGTCTGAGGTATCAAACACCCACGCGAACGGGCATGACGAACGCGCGCGGGGAATTTTCATTCTCGATCGGCGAGGCAGTTACCTTTCTGGTTGGTGGACTTGTTCTTGGCACCGCCCCGGGCGCTCCGCGCATCAACCTTGCGCAACTTGTCAATCGCGTGGCGGGAAAGATTGACAGGCTTCACGATCCTCTAGTGACGAACCTGGCGCGGTTTGTCCAAGCCCTGGATCAGAGCGGAAACCTTGATGGTGGCGTGAATATCGCACCGGTTGTGCATGAGGTGATCGGGCCGGTTGTCGTCAATTTCAACCAAGTTCCCGAGGCCGCTGTTGGGCTGGCTGGACAGAGTTGCTTTTCGAGCGACGCTGTCGTAACAGGTCTGTTGGAGAAGCTGGATGCCGCACCGGGGGCTTTCACCGGACGGAAACCCCGAAAGCTCCCCACCGCTGCAACCGCCCGCAACGAATTGCGCCGGAACATTCGGGGAATCATCAAGCACACCGACGTCAGGATCCCGTTGCGTGACGGCTCATACGTGTGCGCCGACGTTTTTCGTCCGGCGGACGACGGCCGGTATCCTGTGGTCATGAGCAAGGGCTTTTACGGCAAAAGCTTCTATCACGAGTGCATCTGCAACGACGAGGAGGCATTGCGGAAAGAGGAGCTGGAAGATCGCTTTTTCTCCGGCAACCCCGACGGCCTTCAGTATGAAAATCACGAGAGCGTCGACTCGTCGGTTTGGGTTCCCCGCGGCTACGTCTGCATTCGGGTCGATGCGAGAGGGGTTTGCAGGAGCCCTGGCATTCAAGCCCCGTTCAGCGTGCAGGAGGCGGAGGATTACCACGACGCCATCGAGTGGGCCGGCACGCAGCCCTGGTCGAACGGCAATGTAGGCCTGTGGGGAATGTCCTATTTGGCGATGACACAGCATAACGTCGCCAGCCTGAGACCACCGCACCTAAAGGCGATGATCGCTATGGGCACGGACGCCGACATCTACAACGAGGCCCTTTACGGCGGCGGCCTGTTCGGGGAGGGATTCTGGAATTGGTGGTGGAAGGTGTGGTCTGGCAACAACTTCTGCGGTGAGCGGCGGGAAACTGACTGGATGGCGCGTGTACTTGCGACACCTTTCAACGATCCGGCCGCCTATGGTCCGGCCGGCTCTATCTTCATGCGGCCGGAGGTTGAGCAGGCAACGGCACCGGTCTGGATTGTGGGGCCGCAGACCGGCGCCGTGATCCACCAGCTCGGCAGCAGCGAAACCTACCTGCGTTCGATCAACGCGAAGGCAAGAAAATTCGACTTTATCGACGCGTGGTTCGCTCACTGCTACGACGGCGTGACGGTCGCTGAGCACATGCGCTATTTCGATCACTGGCTGAAGGGCATCGACAACGGCGCCGTGGACGGGCCGCCTGTCCGGATTCAGGTCAGAACGGGCAATGGCTCACACTACGTGCTGGGCGCCGATGAATGGCCGCCGGCCCGCACGCGTTACCGTCGATGGTACCTCGATACACGACCGTCGGCCTGGACGGGAGACAGCCGGCGAAGCGACATCCTGAGCATCAGCGAAGCTGTTCCGACGGTGGAGAACTCTGCGCACTACGCCGCCGACCTCGATCTTGGCCAGCCAACGCTGGCGCCCAGCGGTCCAGTCGGCGGCACGCCGCGCTGGTCCACCGGCATTTCCTTTGTGAGCGAGGCGGTGTCCGAAGACATCGTGGTCGTCGGCTACATGAAGGCCGGGCTCTGGGTGTCGTCCTCGAGCCAGGACATGGACGTGTTCGTGTCCCTGCGCGTGATCGATACGGAAAATCGAGAGATCCGCTACGAATCGCTCGTTTACCCGATTGATCCGATGCACCCGCATCCGGTCGGGCACGGCGTGTTGAAGGTGTCGCGCCGCAAGCTTGAAGAGGCGCGGTCGCGCGAGTACTGGCCCGTCCACACGCACGCCGAGAAGGATTGCGCACCCCTGCGCGCGGGCGAGATCGTTGCGATCGAGGTCGGGCTCAACCCGAGCACCGCACTGATACGAAAGGGCTGCCGGCTTCGCATCGATATACAACCATACTCACCGGCCGGCTTGCCGGTCCGCGCTTACGACCGCTCCTATCACGCGGGCGCTGTCAACACGATCTACACCGGCCCTAACCATCCAAGCTACGTCCAGTTGCCGGTTTTGCCCGTCAACTGAGACGGGCAACGGCTTCACGGGATATCGAACACAGGAGACGAACATGACGTCGAATACCCGCAGCACGTCAGACAGACACGCGACGATTTTGAGCGACATCCGCGCGCTTGGCCCGACGTTGCGTGAGCGAGCGCTTGCCGCCGAACGCGCTGGGCGCCATTCGGACGAAACCATTGCAGACCTTCACGCGGCCGGCGCCTTCAACATTGGGAGCCCGGCCGAGTTCGGCGGTGACGAACTGTCCGTGCGCCAGCAGCTCGACGTGATCACGGAAGTCGCCAAGTGGGACGGATCGTGCGGTTGGACCGTTTGGGTGGGTGCCTCGACGAGCTGGCTTCCGGCAGGATCAGGCGCCCGGGTCGTAGAAGAGGTTTTCGGTCCCAAGTGGGTTGGTCCCCGCGTTGCCGGATCGAGCCATTTTCCGGCGTCTCGGGGACGCGCGCGGCGGAGCGGGCAAGGCTGGATCATTTCCGGCGGTCCCTGGACGTTCGGCAGCGACTCGCTTTGGGCACCTTACACGAATCTCGGCTGTATCGCCGATGACGGGGAGGGTTCCTACCTCGTGGGCGTTCAAGTTCCGCGCGACAAGCTTCGCTTCATCGACGACTGGCAGGTCGCCGGTATGCGGGCGACCGGCAGCGTCTCGATCACACTTGCCGACGACGAACTGTTCGTTCCGGATTATCGCGTAACCGACTTTCGCACCATCGTCGATGGCGCCCTGGAAAGCGGCCTGAAAGGGTCGTTATGGATGGCCCCGACACTTGGTTGGGCGTTTAGTCTGATGGCGGGCATGTCGATCGGGCTTGCACAGGGCGCGCTGGACCGATTTCTCGAGCGCTCCAACGGACGGCCCATACGCGGCACGACCTACAAGAACCAGTTGGAGGCGCCGCTCACCCACCTCATGCTTGCCGAAGTTCATACGAAGATACAGTCGGCGTCCCTGATGGCTCGCGCAAACGCAGAGGAGACGGACCGCTTGGGCGCGGCAGCGGCTGCAGGCAACCCGGCTGAACCGGAGCACATGCAAGCCTTCAACGCCCGCGTTCTCGTTGAGACCGCCTACGCAGCCAAGTGGTGCGCCGAAGCAATCGAGCTTCTACAAAGAAATTCTGGCTCTACCGCCATCATGGAAAGCGAGCCGATCCAACGCGCCTGGCGCGACGCGCGTGTGATAACGCTTCATGGCGCACTCAACCTTGAAGCTCTTGCCGAGAACCACGGGCGGCTGATGGCCGGCCTGCAACCGCACAACTTCAAGGGAATTACCACGCTAAACCGCTTCAAATCGACGGCTCTGAAAAAGGTCGCCTGAGACGAAAGCCTGCGCGGCATGGCGGATCGTCCTACCCTGGCCGATTGGGAGATGCTTGCCGCGCGGGAGGTCGGTAGCCACGAAAGTCTAGTCCGGCAGACGCCGGAAGGCATACCGATCAAGGTGCTTTACACGCGGCAGGACACGGCTGATAGCGACGTCGGGCTGCCGGGTTTCGGACCGTTCACGCGAGGCGTGCGGGCGTCAATGTATGCGGGACGTCCTTGGACGATACGCCAATATGCGGGCTTCTCGACGGCGCAGGAGTCGAACGCGTTCTATCGGCGAAACCTTGCAGCAGGGCAAAAGGGCCTTTCCGTCGCTTTCGACCTGGCGACCCATCGCGGTTACGACAGCGATCACCCGCGCGTGCTGGGCGACGTCGGGAAAGCTGGAGTTGCTATCGACACCGTCGAGGACATGAAGCTTCTGTTCGACGGTATCCCGCTCGATAGCATGTCGGTCAGCATGACGATGAACGGCGCCGTGATTCCGATTCTCGCCTTTTTCGTCGTGGCGGGCGAGGAACAGGGCGCCTCTCAGGCGCAGCTCAGCGGAACCATCCAGAACGACATATTGAAGGAGTTCATGGTCCGCAACACGTATATCTACCCGCCTGCACCCAGCATGCGGATCGTGGCGGACATCATAGCCTACACCTCGGCGAACATGCCAAGGTTCAATTCGATCTCCATCTCCGGCTATCACATGCAAGAGGCCGGTGCGACCGCCGTGCAAGAACTGGCGTTCACCATCGCCGACGGCAAGGAATACGCCAAGGCGGCCATGGCAGCTGGACTCGACATAGACGCGTTTGCCGGCCGTCTGTCCTTCTTCTTCGCCATAGGCATGAACTTCTTCATGGAAGTTGCAAAGTTGCGAGCCGCGCGGAAGCTTTGGTGCCGCGTCATGGAAGATCTCGGCGCGCGGGATGAGCGCTCAAAGATGTTGCGCACACACTGCCAGACAAGCGGTGTAAGCCTGACCGAGCAGGATCCCTACAACAACGTCGTACGCACCACCGTCGAGGCGATGGCTGCGGTTTTGGGCGGCACGCAGAGCCTTCACACCAACGCCCTCGATGAGGCGATCGCGTTGCCCACGGAGTTCTCGGCGCGCATCGCGCGCAACACGCAACTCGTGCTGCAGGAGGAGACCGGAATCACCCAAGTGGTCGATCCGCTCGGCGGCAGCTACTACGTCGAGGCGCTGACCGAGGCGTTGCACGACCGCGCGCTCGAGATCATCGCCAGGGTAGATGCTGAGGGTGGCATGGCACGCGCGGTTGCGGCTGGCTGGCCCAAGAAGATGATCGAGCAAGCCGCCGCTGCCCGCGCCGCACGCATCGACCGAGGCGAGGACGTCATTATCGGCGTCAATAAGTATGCGCGGCCGTCCCAGGACGAGATCGCCACACTCGAGATCGACAACGAGGCGGTCCGCATTGGCCAGGTCGTTCGGATTGCACAGGTAAAGGCGTCCCGGAACGCGGCCGATGTGCAGGGCAGTCTGCGTGCCCTGCGCGCGGGAGCGGAGGCCGATGGCAACGTGCTCGCGCTGGCGATCGAGTGCGCCCGTGCCCGCGCTACGCTCGGGGAGATCAGTTCCTCGCTGGAACAGGTCTTTGGACGTTTTCACACAACGCCCACCCCCGTTTCCGGCGTATATGGCAAGGCCTATGCGGACGACGCGCGCTGGCTGACCCTGGAAGAGGGCGTGCGGGCCGTTACACGCCGTATCGGCCGCCGTCCGCGCATGCTCGTCGCCAAGATGGGACAGGACGGGCATGACCGTGGCGCGAACCTCGTGTCCTCAGCCTTTGGCGATTTGGGTTTCGACATCGTATCCAGCCCGCTCTTTCAGACGCCAGCCGAAACCGCGGCGCTGGCGCTTGAAAGGAATGTCGAAATCGTCGGAGTCTCCAGCCTGGCAGCCGGGCACAAGACATTGGTGCCCGAACTCATCAGCCGACTCCGCGATGCGGGTGGCGCCGACATCAAGGTCATCGTCGGTGGGGTCATACCGGCGAACGATTACCCTTTCCTGCGGCAGGCGGGCGTGCAGGCGATTTTCGGCCCTGGGACTAATTTGGTTGAAGCGGCCGCCGAAGTGTTACGTATGCTCGGCCACAACCTGCCGCCACACGCCACAGATGATCCCACAGAACGAGCGGCAGGCCGGCTTGCTCGCCCGGATAGCGTTGCGGACCGATTGATGCATTGTCAGCGAGATGGGAACAGCGCTGGAGCGATCAAGCCGCATTTTCCCTAATAGGGACTTGCAGGTAGGACGTATAACGCCCGCCAGTGTGGATGATATGCCGGCCTTGATTGTCGGGCTCGACATTGCTCACGCCTGGCATCACGCCGCCTAGCAGGTGATGTCCGCTAATGGTCAGTCGTAACGTCTCACCTGCATACAATCGTAGCCCGACAGGAAATAGGTCTATCTCGAGGCGAGCGATTTGGCCCTGTGTGAGTTTCTCTACACGATCGAAGCTGTGTACCGGAATGTCGTTTGTGGATTGCTGATCGTCGAGGTGGCGCATGGACGCGCGCAGCCGGCCGTTGGACCCTTTGTATTTCAGGATCGCGGCCCCTTGGCGCGTCAGTTCCTGCATTTGAGGGCCATGGTTTGGTATGTTGAACTGCTCAAGCAGCTTCCCCTCAGCATTCAGCTTCTGCAGGAACACGAACACGTCCATGTCGTCAGATCCGTCCGCCTCTACCCATAAGCATAGCTTTGGATAACCGACAAAATCGGTTGGTTGGTCGAGACGGATCGCGAAGGTGGCAAGCCCCTGATTCGTTTCCGCGTCATAGATGGCTACGGCGTCTGTCGGCGGAGGCTCGATGCTGAGCGCGCCGGACGCCGCGTCCAAGTAATACTTGGTCATGCTGAAGTCCTCCGGTGGAAACGCTCCTGCCGGCTGTTCAATGCGGTCTTTGCCCTCCAAGTCGAGCACGGAGTAGCGGACGCGCGGGGTGTTCTCCCACCCGTTATCGGCGCCCTTCAGTGTGTGGTCGAAAAACCGGCGTAGGTCATCCGAGTTCGGCTGCTCGTAGTAGTCCGGCCATTCCATGGTGTTATGAATACGCAACCACTTCTGCGCCGACGCGATCGAACGCCAGCCACGAAAGGTTCCGGGTGTATGGATGGAGTTGGAGTAGCTCGCTACGACGTAAGCGGGAACGGTTACCCGCTCAAACGCGGGTATTTTCGTTTTCCAGAACTCGTCCATCAAGGGATGCCGCTCGGCTTCCCCGACCAGGTCCTCGCGCAGGTTCTTCCCGATGAAACTCGTCGCAAGCTGCCGTGGAAACGGCATATCCGGGATCCCGCCGCGCATGACGAGGTCTCGGTAGATGTCGCTCATACCTTCCCAGGGAGCGATGGCGGCGAGGTGCGGCGGTTGTTCTGCGGCGGCGAACCACTGTGATATTGCGAGATAGGAGTTGCCCGTCAGACCCACCTTGCCGTTGCACCAGTCCTGGGTTCCCAACCACTCGATCAGATCGTAGTAGTCTTCACCCTCCTGCCGGCTCCAAACGCGTATGTCGCCCTCCGAATGATAGGCGCCGCGCGGGTCGGGATTGCAGACGGCATAGCCCTGCGCGCACCAGTACGCCGGATCGGGACCTTCAAACTTCATCAACCCCGAAACCGTACGGGTGTCCATGCCCAACAGCCCAAAGAGTTGCACGTAGCGGGGATGATTGCCACGACTTTTGCCATAAGGACTCCACGCTACGATGACTGGAACCTTGTCGGTGCCGGCGGGACGAAGTATATCCGTGTAAATAGTCACGCCGTCACGCAGCCTGACCGCAACGTCTTTGTCGAGCACGATATCGACCGGCAGTGGCAGGAAGCGGGCGTCGATCTGAAACCCTGCCGAAAGCGTTCGCGTGCCCGGCTCGAACCGGCTGAAATAGCCCTCCTCGGTCGCCTCGTCGAATGGAGCGGCCGGAACGAAGACGCCGAGATCATTATCCACCTGTTTCTCTCCCTGCCTCAAAGCGGACCTGCAGTTGCAATGGTAGGTCACTTGCTCTCATGGTGACTTTCTAGCAATGTCGTAAGGGGCACACAAGGCCGAGCGAAGAGGCGCGGAGCCCGGCCGTGTGCTCAATGCGAGTCGATGCATAGTCCCCGCGGCCGCGGAGCTCTCGTTGCGATGATCCAAGGCGTTCTGAAGGATAGCTCCATGCTTCAAACGGGTATGTTTGCGGGGCCGGTTGCGGGCCTGAAGTATCGGACACCCACATACTCGGGCATCACCGACTCTCGAGGGCGGTTTCACTATCATACCGGCGAACGCGTTATTTTTCAGATCGGCGAGTTGACGCTAGGCTCGGCGCTGGGCGCGCCGCTGGTCAATCTTGCTCAGATTGTAAGCCGGGTGGACGGCAACATCGGCAAGCTGCACGACCCTGGGCTTACCAACGTCGCGCGTTTCCTGTGTAGCCTCGATCGGGATGGTAACCTCGACGGCGGCATCGATATCGGCCCTGAGGTGCACGACATCGTGGGGCGGCGCCCAATCGATTTCCGCGGCGATGTGTCGTTTGCCGCGCCGGTCGAGCATCGCATCGCCGATTTCGAGCGAGACCCGAAAGTTGCCGCGCTCCTGGAGGATCTCGCACGCCACGGCGCCTTCTCGGATCGTATTGGGCGCGGCCTATGTTCCGCGGCCACCGCCCGCAACGAGGTTCGCCGCCACATGCTCGGCATTCGACGGTTTCGCGACGTCAAGATCATGCTCGCAAATGGATCTCACGTGTATGCCGATGTTTTTCGCCCGGATAGGGACGGCCAGTTCCCCGTCATCATGAATTGTGGCATCTACGGTCGCGCGTTCCATCATCATTCGATTTGCGACGAAGCCGATTTCGAAGCTCACGAGCGCGAAGAAGAGGCGTATTTCGGCGGTAACCCGGACGGCCTCATCTATGAAAACCATGAGACCGTGAATACGGTGGACTGGGTGCCGCATGGTTACGCGGTGGTGCGGGTCGATGGCCCGGGTACGGGTCGCAGCCCCGGACGGCTTGCGCCCTGGGGCATCGCCACCGCCGAGGCATTTCGCGACGCGATTGAGTGGGCGGGCGAGCAGCCTTGGTCAAACGGTAATGTCGGTCTTTGGGGCATGTCATACTACGCGATGACCCAGCACGCAGCGGCCAGCCTGCAACCATCACATCTGAAGGCGATGATCGCGATCGGCACCGATGTCGACCTTTATGAGGAGGTGGCCTATACGGGCGGCATATTGAACGAGGAGTTTTTCCCGTTCTGGTTCAGGGCCGCGGCACTGCCAGCCGCCTGTGGCACGGCCGATCCCGTCGACTTCATGGCGATGATGAAGGCGGCGCCGTTCAGGGACTCCGACCCAGCGGCTATCTTTGGCCCACGGTCCGAAGTGTTCATGAGCCCGGACATGAGTGCGGTCAGCGTTCCCTTGTGGGTTGTCGCGTGCACAACGCACCCCGCGCATTTCCACCAGCTCGGGAGCAGCGAGGCTTACCTCGCCACGAGCACACCCCATAAGAAAATTGACTTCTGGGAAGACTGGTTCACCAAGTCGTACTCTGCGGCCGCAGTGGCGGACCATAGAGCATTCTTCGACCATTGGCTGAAGGGTGCCAGCAACGACATTATGTCCCGACCACCGGTCCGGCTTGAAATACGTACGGGTGACGGGTGTTCTTTCCTGCTCGAGGAGGACGAGTGGCCGATCGCCAGGACCAGTTACACCAGGTATCACCTCGACGCGTCGCCTTCGGATTGGCACGGCGACCCGTGGCGCAAAGACTTTCTTCGCCTCTCAGTCAGCGAACCGGATCAGGGGCGCAACGTGCGCTATTCCGCGGAGATCCCCATTGAAAGCCGCACCGGCCCGTCATCGGCACTGTTACCCGTCAAGCCGCCATCGGCACTGCTTGCCTGGAAGACCGGGGTCTCGTTCATCAGCGACCCCGCGGCAACAGACATGGTGCTGGCAGGATACGGCAAGGCCAGGCTCTGGGTGTCATCAACGTGCCATGACATGGATATCTTTGTCAGCTTGCGCGTCCTCGACGAGCAGGACCGGGAGGTCGACTACGCCGGACCGGTCACCATCGGCATGTCGACGAAGAACTTCCCGCTTGCGAAAGGGTGGCTGAAAGTTTCGCACCGAAAAGTGGACGAGGCGCGATCAACCGAGTATACCGTGAAACACACGCACCGGGCAGCTGATCATGCACCCCTTTCACCTGGTGAGATCGTGCAGGTGGAAATCGAGATCATCCCCACGACCGCGCTCATCCGAAAAGGCTGGCGCATCCGTCTGGATGTGCAGCCGTTCGATGGTTTTGATCACGGTGCCCGGCACGCTTACGACGCCCGCGTTCACGACGGGGCTAGCTACACCATCTACACCGGACCGGAGCATCCGTGCTACGTCCAGCTTCCGGTCATCCCCAAACGGTCCCCTGGCGCGGCATAGCCAGCCAGAGCGGCCACATAGGAAGAAGACACGGGCGGAGCGAACCATGCCTGACGCGGCCAAGCGTGCTACCCTTGCGAAGACCCGTCATATGGTCAAATACAGCTTCGCAGCGTGGTAGATGGCAACGATGAAGAGGCGTTCTCCACACCTGACACAGGAACTCTCGGCCTACCCCCGGCCACCGGCTCGGCGGGTAAAGATCGTTAACGAGATAATCGAGACGATCCGTCAGGATATCGTTACGCGCAGATTGTTAGAGGGCGAGCGCCTTCCCACGGAAAAGGAATTGTCCGAGCGGTTCGGTGTCAGTCAGCCGACCGTGCGGGAAGCCGTGCGCGCTCTTGAAACGCTCGGTCTTGTGGACGTCTTGCACGGCAGCGGATCCTTCGTCCGAGGTCAAACCGATTACGCCCTGGCCTCGGCCTTGCAGACTCTTATTCAATTGCAGAGCGTTGGCATTATGGACGTGCTGGACGTACGCCAAGTGCTGGGCCGGCATTCGATCGAGCGCGCGAGTCAAAATGCAACCCCGGAAGACATCGAAGCAATTGCGTTGGCCGGCGCGAAATTCGGTCAACTTAACCTTCTGAAGTCCGTAAACGAGATATTCGACTGCATCATCGGATTTCAGCGGGCGGTGTCGGCCGCTTCCCACAACCCGATTCTACACTCGCTTGAGAGCGTTCTTCTTGCCTTGATCCACGAGGTTCAAGTTGAGTCGCTTAGCGCACATGGCCTACGCTTTTGGCGAACGCGTGCTCTGGAGTTCCAGCCGCACCGTCTCGCCATTCTCGACGGCCTGCGATCCGGCGACGCAAAGGTAGCGCGCGGAGCAATGGATCGATATTTCGAAGCACAACGTGCCCGGTTCGAACAGGATCGAAGCCTGCGTTCGATAAACCTTGCCAGCCCTCGGCTGGTCACGGTGATCTCTGACATGATCCGTCAATCCCGAGACTAGGCATTTAGAGCCAGGCTACGAAAGACTGCTTGCTGCTGGATTTCTGGTCGCCATCCGAAACGATGCCAATTCGCGTTGTGCAAACGCCTCGAAGCTGGTCGGTGCTCGGTCGAGAAGCCAAGTCAACACGTTGGAATTACCTAAGAAGTCATGGCCGCTGTAGCGCGCCGAAATGGCACGCGCTGCCTTTGTTTGATAGTCACGCAGCGCAGGGTCGCCCTCGCCGAATCTCGCAAGAACGAAAGCCTTCGTATCCATTTGCTCAACCTGGACATCGTGTCCCAGCACGCGGGCGAGCACGTGCCCGATGTCGAAAGCGGTGAAGTGGCCGGGAGCCGCCAGTTCGTAGGTCGCGGCCGCGTGCGTGCCCGGCTGTCCCAGGACCAGGGCGGCCACATCGGTCACATCGTCCAGATCCACCATCGACTGCCGACGTTCAAGCGACCACGTCAGGCGGGAAACGCCTTTCTCAAAAACCGGGCGCATCCTGAACGGTAGCATGTAGTTTGCCGGTTGCAGGATTGTGAACTGCAGCCCGGATGACAGCAGGTACTCCTCGATGTCACGCTTCATCTCATGCTGAATTAGGTCGGTCGTAATGGCGTGCAGGACCGAGCTGAAGACGAAATGCTGCACGCCTGCCTCTCGCGCCAGTTCGATGGCGGCAAACCCTATGCTTCGCTCGGCAGGGTGCAGCGTGGGGCCGACATGACATACGCTTTGCGCCCCATGCATGGCGCGCGCGAGGAACGTGCGGTCTGCGAGGTCGCCTACCATCACTTCCGCACCTTGTGTGCGGAGCTGCTCAGCCGATGAGTGGGTCCGTACACAGGCGCGCACGTAATGACCGGCCTGGACAAGCTTGGGCACCAGCCACCTGCCTTGATTACCGTTAGCAGCCGTAACCAGGATCATCTCGGCCCCCATCCACGCCCAAACTCTTGGCAAACTCAAGCCGAAAGAGCAAGCCCACTTGACGCAAGACAGTAGGTGACCTAGAGACTGTGGATATAAGCAAGCTGTGGGGAGGGCATGATGACTCTTGACGAGCTGAGCGCGCGCATGGAAATTCACGATGTGCTGCTGCGCTACTGCCGTGGCCTTGATCGTGTTGACATGGATCTTGTGCGGGGCGCGTTCCATCCCGATGCCTGGATACAATTCCCGAAGAGCCTGCACGTCGGAACGGCGGACGGGTTCGTAGAATTCCTCAGCAACGAGATGCCGCGGTTCGTGCGGACACAGCACTTTCTTGGAAACAGCTTGATCGAGTTCGACGGCCCGGACGTGGCTCGTGTCGAAACATACCTACACGCCGATCACCAGGGATCGGAAAGCCACCATTGGACCGGCAGCTTCGTCAAGCTATGGGCGCGCTACATCGACATGTTCGAGCGCCGCGATGGCAAGTGGCTGATTGCGCGCCGAGAGCTGTCGGTTGATTGGATGTATAAGTACCCGCTCGAAGGCTGGTTCGACGATCACCCGGATGCCGCAGCGCGGCGCGACGGTACAGACTCGGTGCTTCGCAAGCTGGCCGGTTACGCCAGACTGCAGGAAGCGGTCTGATCACGCTGCATTCTCTGGGCAATGCTGCTGCTGTGGATACAATGCCCATCACGGACGTGGCGATCATCGGCGCCGGGCCGGTTGGGCTTTTCGCGGCGGTCCTACTCGAACGTGAGGGCGTTTCCGTCAAGCTCTACGAAAAGTGGGCCACCCTGTACCCCTTGCCACGCGCCTGCGGTGTAGATCACGAGATCATTCGCCAGTTGCAGGGAGCAGGACTGGCGGAGGCGCTGGAGCCCTACCTCGACCCTGTCATTGGGCCTGAGAAGACTTACGAGTTCCTCGACAAGTCTGGCGAAAGACTGCTGAAGATCGAGTGGAACCGTCCAGGTGCGTCCGGCTGGGCGCAAATGAACATGTTCTATCAGCCGGACCTTGAGACAGCGCTCCTACGCCGCATCGAACAATCGGCGCGCGTTCAAATCGACCGCGGCTGGACGCTTATCGCTCTCGACCAGCGGTCTGGTCATGTTGATCTCACATTCGCCGCGACGGAGCACGCGAGCCGGCAGTTACATGACCGTGCGCGCTTCGTGATAGGCGCAGACGGCGCGCGCAGTACGGTGCGGGAGCTTGCCGGCATCGGGCAGACCGACCTCGGCTTTGCTTACGATTGGCTGGTCGTTGACGTCGTGCCGCACGAGCAGCGAGTCTGGAAACCCTACGTCGTACAGCACTGTGATCCTGCACGGCCGACGACGCTGGTGGGAAGCGGACCCCGCCGCCGGCGCTGGGAGTTCATGCGCCTGCCTGGCGAGACGGCCGAGGAACTCAACACCGCCGCGATGGCGTGGAAGCTGCTTGCGCGATGGGACATTGCGCCCCACAACGCCACTCTCGAACGCCACGCGGTCTATACGTTCCGTGGATCGTGGGCCGACCGATGGCGGGATGGCCGCGCGTTCCTGATCGGCGACGCGGCGCATTTGATGCCCCCCTTTCTCGGGCAGGGCTTATGCGCCGGCATGCGTGACGCGATGGCGCTGAGTTGGCGGCTAACAGCCGTCCTGCGCGGAGCCGCACCCGACGTGTTACTCGACTCCTATGGGCCGGAGCGAAGCGGACATGTGCAGGAGATCATACGCCAGGCTGTCGAGTTGGGCCGCCTGATTTGCATGCTCGATCCGGTGGAGGCCGCGACACGTGACGAGCGCATGAAGGCTGCGCTAGCAAACCCCGCCCTCGCCGTGAAGCCTCCGCCAGAGCCCCGTTTAGGCGAGAGCGACGCCTACCTTCCTAACGATGTGCACGCGGGTTTTCTGTCCGTTCAAGCGCGCGTGCAGCACGACGGGCGAGAGGGCCTGTTCGACGATGTCATCGGTAGCGGCTGGCAGTTGCTCCTGCGCCCGGCGGACGACGCGTTCCACGGATTGGACCGGGAGATGCAGGAGGCGGTGCTCGCGCTTGACGCCGTCGTTGCCACTTTCGGCGCCCAAGGCGACACCGTTGATCTCGATGGCACTTACAAAACCTGGTTCGAGCGGCTTGAGGCGGAGGCCGTTCTCGTCCGGCCTGATTTCTACGTTTTTGGCACGGCACCGTTGGCCCGCCTCGGACCGTTACTGGCCTCCGCCGTGCATATGCTGGGGCGCCGCGCCGCGCCGCATCCAGAGATTGCTTGCGCTTGCAACGAGTCGCGGTCTCGGCAAGACTGACTTGGTCGGGCCCGCATGGCCGATTGTCGATCAGTGTGCAGGAACAGCCCTCAGCCGAGACAGCGCCGACCGCGCCTCTCGGCACTCACTCCCCGATTGTTGGGCCTGGGAGTATGACCAGCATGGTGGCGACTTCGTTGCGTTCGTTGCGAACCGCTCGTGCCTCGCCGGATGCGATACGGCAGCTGTCGAGCGGGCCGAGCCGTTCGGTTTGCTGTCCCTCGATGTCGATCAAGAGTTCGCCGCTTAGCACGACGTAGATCTTCTCTGTCGCGCCGGCATCCATCATGGCGCCGCCGCCAGGGAGAAAATACGATAATCCTACTGACGCGAACTCGGCTGCAGTCACGTCCACTCCCTGCAGGCGGAGAGCGGTCATGCCAAAATGCTTGGGCGCCTCGTACGGGCGTGCCTGCTGGATGCGGGTGACTTGCAGGGCTTGCTCCCTCAATTGTGCGCGGTTTGACGGTAATCGTCAGCACGCTCTAAGCTTGCGTTTGATCGACCACCTTGCTCACTATAGCTGTTTTACTCTGCCTGAGTGCTCTCACCTACCGGCGCTATCGCGCCTTGACCGCCTGCAGGTAGCCGATCTGGCCGAGTTCGCACGCCGTGCGCAGCACGTTGCCGCGCATGTCCGGGTTGTGCTCTCTATTCGGCTCGGGGACGGCCGGGTTCCCTGTCCAGGAGAGAAGCCGGCAGACACGCCTGTCGATACGCCAACCCTGGCTCGTGCGAACGAGCCCATCGTCGTACCAGCCCGTACCGAACCAGTTCGGACCGCCCTGCGCGGCTTCGCGGACGAGCAACCAGTTGCCATAGCTGAACGCCTGCGCTTCGTCGCCGTTAACATGCACCAAGTGGCCCATCATCGTATGCTGATGGTTGTCGAGTGTCTGGTGGAACTCGGCGAATGACCGTTTAAAGTCAGTGAGGCCCGACCAATTCGCGGCGGCAGGACCCAAATCGACCTTGACATCGTCGGTGAAAACGAGATCGAACAGATCCCAAGCGTGCGCATCGAGGGCGAAAGCATAGAGGTTGAGTGCTTCGATAATGGCCGCCTTGTCGTGTTCAACCATAACTGCATTTCCTATCATGGGCCGCTACAAGGCCTCTTTGCTTCGGCGCGTCGCCGCGGTGGTTCAGAACTTATACGTGCCCTCGAAAAAGAACATGCGCGGAAGCCCCGGCTGGGCGCTGTTGAACCCCAGCGCCGGGCCGGAGCCAATACCACCCGCATAGTAACTCTGATTGAATGCGTTGCGGACGTAGCCAGCAAGCGAGAAGCCGCTACCCTTTATGTTGTCGAGGGCGACGCGAAAATTGACGAGTCCGTACCCGGGAAGAACCGTTCCCGGCGAGACGGTGTTGTTGAGATTGCTGAAGTAGAACTTCGACTCAGCGAACACGTCTGTGCGAAACGAGGCCCGGCCGTAGTCTTGCGGCAAGTCCTGTGACAACTCGACAAACGCCGAACCGGACCATCTTGGGGTGTCGGCATAGGGCCCGAACAGCGTTGGCTCGCCGAAAATCGTCGTAAGCCCGTTGGTGTAACGTGCGTCGGCGTAGGTTACACTTAGGCCCGTGTCCAACCACGGCGTCGGCTGTATCTCCCCATCCACTTCGAACCCGGTTATCTCGACTCGCGGCACGTTGACGGTCAGGCCCGTGACGGACTGCGTGGTCGGGTCCAAGACGTAGTCGATACGCTGCGAGTTGCTCACCCACTGGTTGAAGCCGTCAGCGTTGATACGGTATGGCGCAGTGCCAAGGTGGCCCTGGTACTTTTCCCCGATCTCGACGTCGGTCGTCTCCTCCGGGTAAAAAGCCGGTCCGCCGGTAGCTGCCGTTCCCGAGGAGGGCGGCACGGTCGGGTTATAGCCGCCGCTTCTAAAACTGTGCCGGGACACGACGTATAGCAGCAGATCGGGAGTAAGTTGTTCCTGCACACCAAATTGCCAGCTCAGCTTGGTCAAAGAGGAAGATTGATGGTTCGACAAGCCGGGAATGCCATATACCGCGGAGCCGGGAAGCTCGTTCAGCGCGTAGTCCTCTCCGGTGTAACGAAGCCCGGCCGTGAAGCCCAGGCCGTGCAGGCCAGTCAGCCGGCTCAGATCGTACGTTCCCTGTGCGTAGCCAGCATATGACTTGTCCGGAAGACTATAGAAATACAAGACGTCGGTCGTCGGGCGAAAGGGTTGCAGGCCGAGGATGCTGAGCCCAACGCCGCCATAGACGTGCGAGTTCAGGTAGTAGAACCCAGTCACGTAGGAGAGTTGTTGGTCGAAAGCTTTGCCGAGCAGCTGGATCTCCTCCGAGTAGTTGGTGCTGTCGTCGTTCACCCCCTCATGCTTCGTAAGCTCGAGATCGTAGGGGACGCCACCGGCATTGGTGTAGTCGAGCGCATCGGAACGGTCGAAGCCGAATATGTTTCTGAGCGTGAGATCCTCTCCAAGGTTGGCAGTTGTTATGTTGGAGACGAGCGTGTTGTCCGAGCGATGCAAGTAGCTGTTGTTGGCATCGACCCAGTTGGGCCCATGCGCCTGCTGTTGCGACAGCGCATTGCCGATGCCGAGAGGATTGGCTTTCGGGTTCTCAGACAGATAGACGTTGAAGGCTCCGGGGAAGAACAGATTGTTCAGGAAGGGGCTGTAGAACTCAGCGGCGGTTGCGTTCAGCGGAACGCCGTTATTCTTGCTGCCTGGCTGATACAGGCTATAGATCTCCGATGGTGTATCCGTTCCGCCCGAGTGGATGTAGTCTACGACGGTATAGTTCTGCAGCCAGTCGTTCGGCTTCAGAAGAATGCTGACGCGGCCCGCTTCGTGCAGGATGGTTCCCGGCGTCGTGTTGTTATATACATCGTTAACGTAGCCGCTGCGGTGATCGTAGTCTCCGGAAACGCGAAGTAGGACCTTGTCCGGTATGATGGGGACGTTCAACGCCCCTAGTGTCTCCGTGTACCCGTAATCGCCAGCCCGCGTCGTGATGTAACCACCGAATTTGTCGGTCGGCCGCGCACTGGTAATCAGGACGGCGCCACCGGTGTCGTTCCGCCCAAACAGCGTGCCCTGCGGACCCTTCAAAACCTGTATCGACTGCAGGTCGTAGAAAGCGGTTGCCGAATGGGCGTCCTCCTCTACCTCATCGAAATACGGCAATACGCCGGGTTGAGACATGCTGAACACATCCACCGACTGGCCCCGGATGGCATAGTTAAGCTGGTTGGAGTTCGTCCCCTGCCGAACCAGCAAGCCCGACGTTGCGCTCTGCAAGTCGGTCTCCGTCGTCACGGCCTTCTTGCCGAGTGCCGCCGAGGAGAGTGCCGTAACCGTAACCGGGGTCTTCTGTAGCCTTTCGCTGCGGCGCTGCGCTGTCACAACGATCTGCTCAAGTTGGCGTCCACCTGGCGGGGTCGGATTGCTCACACCGGCACCTTGCGACACGGCTGGCGTTCCCTGTGGAGTGCTGGCCGTCTGCGCGTATGCGAACAACCCAGGCAGGCAGGCCAGCATAGTCGTTCCCAACAGGCGCCCGGCTTTATTGCCTGCCCCCCGACCTAAGGCCAGTGTGCCGCGTTTCTCGCCCAGCTTCGTCATCACATCCCCCGATTATTATTTTCTCGTCCGGATCGAACGGTGGCCGATTGTGGGATCAGATTGAGTTGGCCCCAGAGCGCGAAGACACGCCATGGGCCACCCAGATCCTTGTAACATTTCCTCACTGTTGTCGGCTCTTCGTATTCGCTTAGTCACCTGGTGTATGTTTGTCAACGACTCCATGCATTGCCGATTATGGTTTTGCAAACTGAACGGCGCCACTCGATCTCGTGTCAGACCCGTATAGTCAGGCAGCCGAAGGTTCGCGCTCCATCCGGTCCACCTCCTCAAACATCGCTTTCAGCCCTTGCAGCGCGAAGGTGATCGCAGTCTCGTCGCGAAACTGGCCGTCGCCCATTTTGCTATCGATCCCGCCCACAACGATTTCCGGCGTGACCACGTTTCGCGCTAGCGCCGATGTCACTGCCTCACGTATTTCATGCTGCGCACGAACACCTCCTGTGTACGCAACCGAGGACGTCATGATCAGCACAGGCTTCCCCTTGAGCGGTGAAGCGTTGTGCGGTCTCGACGCCCACTCGATCGCATTCTTGAGAACACTCGGCATGCCGTGATTGTACTCCGGCGACGAGATGATCAGTCCGTGCGACGTGGCGATTTGCTCACGAAACCGCATCGCGGCCGCGGGTACGCATTCGGTGTAAACATCCTGGTCGAAATGCGGGATAACGCCGATGTCCGCGTAAACGTACTCCGCCCGGTCGGCCGACGCCGCCGCAAGCGCTTCAAGCAACGCTTTTGAGAAGGATTGTGCGCGCAAGCTGCCAGCGATCCCCAGGAGTTGGTACGGTCTACGCCCAGGGGCGGCGGGCGCTGCCGGGTTGTGAAATCCCTTAGTCATGTGAAGCGGCCGGCGCGACGCGCCACGGCGTTGCTAGCGCAGCCAACTCGCTCGATCTCGACTTCCACCCGATCGCCGTCGTGCAGGAATACGGGTGGCTTTCTTGCGTAGCCGACCCCCGCCGGCGTGCCGGTCGCAATGACGTCGCCAGGCTCCAGCGTCATCGCCTCCGAAACCATCGTTATCAGGGTTGCAACGTCGAAAATCATGTCGGCGGTATTGCCGTCCTGCATCACTTGTCCGTTCACACGTGACATGATGCGCAGGCCCGAAGCACCGGCCGGCAACTCGTCCGGCGTCACCAAAATGGAGCCGAACGCTCCGGTCTGGTCAAAATTCTTACCCGCGGTCCACTGGCTCGACTTACGTTGGTAATCGCGGATGCTGCCGTCGTTGAAGCAGCAATAGCCAGCAACGTATCCGAGCGCATGCTCGCGAACGTCCGTGGCCGTGCGGCCGATGACCACGGCAAGCTCCGCTTCGAAGTCGAGCTTATCTGAACAGTCCGGCAGGATGATGGGTGCCGCCGGACCGACCAGCGAGGTCGCGCCCCGCAGGAAGATTGCCGGGTAGTCGGGGATTGGGTTTCCGCCCTCCTCCGCATGGGCCCGGTAATTCAGGCCTATGCATACGACCTTGCCGGGACGCGGTACGGGAGCCAGCAGGGTGACGCCGGACAGTGGAATGTCCTCGCCAGCAGAATGCTCGGCCGCGCTCATGGCGAGATCCACGGCGGAACTCGCGGAGGGATAGGTGATGACGCTGTCACCGACGAGCGCTCCGTGGCGGGTCATGCCGTTGTGGGAAAATGTGACGATGCGCATCGCGCAGTTCCTCGGTTCAGCGCCCGGTTTCAACGAACGCGATGCTCTCGTTCCACCAGCGGTCCGGCGGCACGGCCCAGCCCCCGACCTTGAAGGCTGGCGCCTCCCATCTCAGTGGCTCGTCCTCAATGTCGATGGTGTGGTAATGGCTGGGGAACAACTCGATGCGGTGGCCGTCCGGGTCGCGAAGGTAGAGAAACCTGGCCAAGCCCGGACTGAAGTGGCGTGCCGGGCCGAACTCCACCTGCCCCTCTCGATCCCCGACCGTGAACAGGTCGCAGACATGCATGAGGTGATGCGTTTCCGGCACCTGAAACGCGCAATGGTGCATGCGCGGGCCCTCGCGGTTGGCGAAGACGATATCGTGCGGATTGCCTTTCCTCTGCAGAAAAATCATCTCAAGGCTGTCGCCACGCACTACGTATTCCGACAGACGGAAGCCGATGTCGTTGTAGAACTCAAGGCACTCGCGGACGCGCGGCGTCACGATCTGAAAATGGTCTAGACGCAGCGTGCAGGCGCCGCGATAGCGGTCGGCATGCGCAAACAGGCGCGGGCGCGTCTGCATCGTGGCGCAGAACTCCAAGGGTGTGCCGGCCGGATCGGTCGTGTGCAGCGTGCGCCCCTGAAACGGTACCTCTACCCAGGTTGTTGGAAATCCGGCGCGCGCGAAATGGACCTGCAACAACGTCAAGTCATCTTCGGTGAGCACGCGGAGGCCAACCCGCTCGACCGCCGGCTCACCCCGCTTCAGAACCAGGCTGTGATGGCACGCCTCCTCCAGGCCGCGCAGCCAAAGCGTCGTCGGATCCTCATCGCTGACGACCAAGCCAAGCAGATCGCAATAGAAGGCCCGGCTTGCCTCCAGGTCACGTACGCGGCACACGGCGTGGCTTGCACGTGTCACGTTGAAGTCAGGTCGATAGACGGGCGTGGGCAGGTGCATCGTGGTCTCCGGCGTGCTGCGGCCGCTCACGCCGGAACTCCGGCAAACGCGTTCCTATGCGCCCCGCGCAGCTCCGCCTTTTGCACCTTGCCCATGGCGTTGCGCGGCAGTTCGTCCACGATCACAACTAATTTCGGCCGCTTGAATGCCGCCAGTTGCGCTGCCAGCGCGCGCGTGATCTGTGCCGGCTCAATCACCGCGCCTGGCGCGCGCGCTACGATGGCGATCACGCCTTCGCCGAAGTCAGGATGGGCTGCGCCGATCACGGCACTCTCGGCGACGCCGTCCAGCGCGTCGATCGCCATCTCGATCTCCTTCGGATAGACGTTGTATCCGCCCGAGATGATAAGGTCCTTCGCGCGTCCGACGATGCGGATGAAGCCGGCTTCATCCTCTGTGGCGATGTCCCCGCTAATGAAGTAACCGTCCCGCGTGTGGTCCTGCGCCGTCTTTTCAGGGTTTTGCCAATAGCCGGCGAAAAGGTTCGGTCCCTTGATTTCCAGCACGCCGGGATCGCCCATTGCCACGCGCTGCCCGTCCTCGCCCGCGATGCGGACAAGAACTCCAGGCAGCACCTGGCCCACGCTGCCCGCAATGCGTGGACCGTCATACGGGTTGGAGGTCACCATCAACGCCTCGGTCATCCCGTAGCGTTCCAGGATCGTGTGGCCGGTGCGCTGCCTGAACGCCTCGAACGTCGCATCGAGCAGCGGAGCGGAGCCGCTGATGAACACCCGCACTTGACGACAGAGCGCCACGTCGAAAGACGGCTCTGTCAGCAGCCGCGTGTAGAAGGTGGGCACGCCCATGAACACCGTCGCCAGCGGCAGGTCGCGTATCACCGCGGACGCGTCGAACCGCTCGTGGAACAGGATTGGCGAGGCGTGCAGCAACGCACAGTGAAGTGCTACGAACAGGCCGTGCGCGTGGAAGATCGGCAACGCGTGCAGCAGAACATCATCGTCGCGCCAGCGCCATGCCTGGCTCAGAACAACGGCATTCGAGGCCAGGTTGCCATGGGTCAGCACCGCGCCTTTCGGCCTGCCGGTCGTGCCCGACGTGTACAGTATTGCAGCAGCAGCATCGCTCGCCCCCGGCCACGTGCGGAAAGGTGGGTCGGCCGTGCCCCAGGGCGCATCTTCAACCTCGTTGCTGACGAGCATGCGCGTTCCGCCGAAGGCGACGGCCGCAGCCGGCAGACCCGGGGAAGCGATGAGGATTGCCGGATCGGCGTCGCCAAGGAAGTAGGCTATCTCCGTTTCGCCATAGGCCGTGTTGAGCGGGATGAACACCACGCCGGCGCGCAGGCACGCGAGATAGACGATCACCGCTGCGGGCGACTTAGTCATTTGAACAACCGCCCGGTCGCCCGGCTTTACGCCGGTCCGCTGCAGCCACGCGGCCGCGCGCGCGGTCTCGGCCAGCATGGCCTCGTAGGTCATCAGCATTTCACCGGCGCGCACCAGGAAGGCACGCTCTGCACGTATGTCGGCCGCATTCTCGAATAGCGTGAACACGTTTGCGTTCGGCGAAGCGTGATCGGGGGCTGGCGCCGCGCCCGTCATACGCCAACACTTTCAGACTGAAACTGGATGGCCACGCGGCTCGCCTGCAGCGGCATCACGAAATCCTGCACGAACGCCTTGTGCTTCGGATGCGCCTGGTAGGCGTCCCACCCCGCCCGGTCGCGGAACGCCGCAACCAGCGCGTAATCGCCGTTGCCGCCGCGAAAACGCAGGTCCGGTCCGTGGTGGATCGTCGCGAGTTCAGCGAGATCCGAGGCCATCCGGTCCAGCGCACCAGCCAACGCGCTCACCTGCTGCGCTGTGGCGTCCGCGATCCAGGTAAAGATCACAACATGCGTAACCAACGAATCCCACCCGCGGACACTACAAGTCCGTCGCCCATGATTCCGGCGATCTCGGGAAGCCGCACGCGCCATCCCCGTCCCGTTTTGGAAGTGGGAGATATCTCATAATGAGAGGTCCGTCAATAATTTGTTCAGCTGGTGATCGCTGGTACAGGTGATTTCACCTGAACCTGCCATGCTCTAACCTCCCTGCATGACAAGATCAGCGCGGACCGCGCCACGACTGGACACCAAGCGGGCCCGAACAAGGGCACGGCTGACCGACGCTGCGCTGCATCTGATGTCGGAACGTGGCATCAACGCCACATCCGTCAGCGAAATCGCGGCAACCGCCGAACTGGCCAACGGAACGTTCTACCTATACTTCCGGGACAAGGTGGAGATCGTAGCGGCGGTCTGCCAAGCCGTTACCCGCGCGATGCATGAGGAGATGGACAGTGCTCGATTGTCGCTTGGTGACGGTGCGGCCCGGGTCGCCTACGGCACGCAGCAGTTCATCGAGATAGCGGCCGGCGAACCGGTTTGGGGGCGCCTGCTGATCTCGGCCTTCTCCGAATTCGAGGCCATCAAGGAAGACGTCGCGCACTACATGCGCTTGGATGTGGCGCTCGGGGTGGCGCAGGGCCGTTTTGACGAACCCATCGACGAGTTCGTGATCGACGCCCACCTCGCCCTTCTGCGCGCGGGGGTGAGCGCGCGCCTGGCGGGGGCGGGGGCGGACGTGTCGGCGCGCGCGGCCGAGTATCAATTGCGCATCCTGGGGATGAGCTCCGTGCAGGCCAGGCAGGTGCGATGCGCGAGCGAGCGTGAGGTGAGGAATGCTGCCCGCAAGAGAGCACGCCTGGCCGCTCGGGCTTAACCGAAGCGCGGTCGCCGTTTGCCAAGAAACGCGGCGCTGCCTTCCTTGAAATCGACGCCCTGTGTCGCCTCCACGAACGGCGCGAGGCTCGCCTGCGTTTCCGGTGAGGCGTGCCCATCGCCTACGCGGCGCAGCACGTCCTTGGTGCGCCGCAAGGTGAAGGGCGAGCCTGCCGCGATGGCGTGAACCAGGCGAAGAAGCCCACCCTCGAACCCCGCCGACGGAAAAACCTCGTCCACGAGCCCGATAGCCTGCGCGCGGACCGCGTCGATTGCCTCGGCGGTGTAGATCAACCGCTTACTCTGGCCCATGCCGATGGCAGCCACAAGGCGCTGCAGGTCGCTGCGCAGGTAAACTAGCCCGAGCTTGGCCGGGGTGATGGCGAACACGGCGTCGCTGGAGGCCACGCGTAAGTCGCCCGCCAGCGCAAGCGCCACGGAACCGCCATAGCATGCGCCCTCGATGGCCATCACCACGGGCCTGGCCGCTGCCTCGACGGCCTGCGTTGCCGCGGCCGTCGCGCGGGCGAAAACCAGCGCGGCCTCGGCATCCAGCGACGCGAGTTCGACGATGTCGTTCCCGGCGCCGAAGACCCCGCCATTGCCGCGCATGACGATCACGCGCACGTCTGGCTGGCGCTCGGCCTGCTCGATCAGGCCTGGCAGCGCAAGCCAGGTCCGCAACCCCAACGCGTTTCGCCGGCGCGGATCGCCGAGCGCAATGGTTGCGACCGAACCGTCCACCCGCAGCTCGGCGCCGCGCTCACCATCGCTCGTCATCAACGTCGTCCTACACTCGGCACCGACGCAGAGCGTCATCCGCGTTCGAGGACGTTACCCGAATTGGCCCTGTTGTCGATGCCGCAGAGTTGGCGTCCGTAGTTTTCCGTGCAGGTCTGGATGTTATGCGCCGCGTGCATGCTGCCCGCGCGGCAGTTCCGCGCAATGAGCTGCAGCGGCTGCTTCTTGGAGATGCCAGACGCCCCCGAGGCACGAAACAGCGTTTCAGTTGCCGCCGCACAACTGTCCCAGACGAACGCGGCGTCGGCATGGTAGCGCACCATTTCGGCCGGCGTTGCGTCTTCCCCTGCCTCGTGCAGGCGGTCGAGGTCGTCGAGCGCCGCCATAGCCACGCAACGCGCCGCTTTGACCTGCATCTGCACGGCGCCGACCGTGAGGTGGGTCACCGGCGCATCCTGCTGGCGTGCGTAGGGGGAGTAGGCGATCGGTTTCTTGCCGATGCCGTCGAGGAACACCTCCAGCGCATGCGACGCCATCCCGATTGCATTGCCGGTGCCGACCATGACGGACCGCGCGATCCCACCCGGCCGTAGCCCAAGGCCGGCCTTTTTCAGCTCGGCAAGCCGTTCCACAAGGACCTTGGGCGTGCTGAACCGCTCATCGGGCACAAACAGCTCCTCGGCAACCACGATCGTGCCGCTTCCCGTCGCGGCCAGGCCCATAGTGTCCCAATCGTCGCGCAGGACGTAAGACTCCTTGGGTAGCAGAACCATGCCCACGTTGCTGTCGTCGTGATCGTCAAGGTACACGGCCAGAAACGCGTGCGAGGCATGCACGCTGCCGGTCGCGAACGGCCACGCGCCCTTCACCCTCCAACCACCTTCCACGCGCCTGGCCGTGCCGGACAAACGCCGCGTGCTGCCTCCCACCGCGCAAGTCCGATTGCCGACCCAGGGCGCCTCGTAAACCGGCCTGATCACATGGTCGGGAAAGGCGGCACTCCACATGTTGCCGCCGGACGACGCCCACAGCGTCCAGGCGGTGGCCCCACAGCCACGACCGAGCGCTTCGTAAACGCGGAACAGATCCCTGGCCGAAAGATCCGCTCCACCCAGCCGCGGCGGTGTCGCGACGCAGTATGCGCCGGCTGCATCCAGGCGCTCGACCGTGTCCTGGGGCACGCGACGCTCGCGCTCCGCTTGGCCCTGCATGCCGCGCAGCCAGGGGCTCAAATCATCGATCCGCCGGATCAGCGCGTCGATGTCCCAGCGGACCGGTACGAGGTCCGAATCATCTGGCCGCCCTGTCCGTGCTGGACTGCAGATCGAGTTCATTCCCTTCGCCTCCTATCCACCTCGGACGTCTGTCCGTTCGAACGACCGGTCTAAACGGCAGGTGCAGCGCCGCAACCACAAAACCCATAGCAGGCAAAGCGCAAATCTACAACAAGTGACTTGGACACCAGGTGTCTAAGTTTACTTTGAGGTTTGACGCGCTCAGGTGGCTGGGCAGGGCCCGTTTCAGGGATGCACCGGTCGCACCCACCCGCTGGTCCTAAGGCCAGCTCTGCAGCTTGGTTGGCGCTCCGCCAGCTACATGCGCAGCTTCCCGCGCCGCTCGCCGGCATCAACCTCCAGCACGGACTGCTTTCGCACTGCGCCGAGCTGGTGAAGACGCTGGAGGCCAACGACGGCCGCCTTAAGCGGACGGAACTGACGGCCCTGATTGGCCGCCGTTGCACGGCGCAGGGCAAACCGTTTATCCGACGAAGTGCCGGGCGGTGCGGTTGAGGGCGAAGCGTGCGAGCCAGCGTGAGAGGTGGTCGCCGGCCAGGGTTTCGAACCGGGCCAGCTCATGCGCGATTGCCGCGTCCATGTCGGTTGCCAGCAGGCACGCGCCGCCTGCGACCGTGGCGCTGATCTGGGCGGGGGACCAGCCTGTTTGGTACGGGCTGGACGGCGACACCAGAAGGTCCGCCTGCTGACCCGCCTGTAGCCGGCCTGCGTCTGCGATGCCGAGCGTTGCCGCCGCGTCGCCGCTCGCCAAGCGCCAGCTCCGTTCCCGCGCGATGCCGGCCGCCTCGAAGGCGTCGATCTCGGCATGGAGCGCCGCGCCGGGCACGACGAAGGGCTGCTGCGTGTCGGTGCCGAGCCGCAGCCTGACACCGGCTGCTGCCAACGTGGCGACGAGTGCCAGCTTGCGGTCCAACGCGTCACGCGCCCGGTCAAAATCGTCGGCGGTAATGTCGCGGAACGCGGGTAAGCCGTGTTTGGGGTGCCAGATCACCTCCGGATACATCCGGGGCAGCAGGCGCATGTCGGGCGCCTGGCACTCGGCCGACCAGCGCTGAAGGCGAAGCAGGTTGCGGCTGGTCGAAAGCGTCGGGGTGTATGCCATGTCCTGGCGCACGCAGGCCTCGACCACCTGCTCGATCCGCCGGGGCGTCACCGATGACCAGTCGACCGCGCGGTTCAGCACGTGGTCGCGCCGCAGCGTCTGCGGCTCGGGCACGCCGAACCCGTGCTGCGGATCGGGGATTCCCGCCTCCTCGATGCGGAGCGCGGTCGGAACATGCCCCATCACCTGCAGCCCGGCTTCGCCCGCGGCCGCGACCAGTGCCGCGATGCGCGGGCCGTCCAGGTTCTCGTAGGCCTTGACCCAGCGCGCACCCGCACGGCTCAGGGTCGCAACGACCGCCGGGGCGTCCTCGACGCAGGCCAGGCGCAACGTGTTGCCCCACCGGGCCGCGCCGTCGCCCACGAAGCTGTAGGCGTAATGGATATCGGGGCCGGGCAGCGCGCCCGACAGCACCGCGGCGCGTGCTGCAGGTGTCGCCGTGCCGTCGGGGTCACCGGCATCGCGCACCCTGACCACACCGTGACGCAACGTCAGCAGCAGGAACAGCGGCGTCAGCCGCAGGGCGTTCGCCGCCGGCATGTGGACGTGCAGGTCGGCCAGCGCAGGTGCCACGACATGCCCCCGCAGCGACTCCACTTCCGGAACGTCGGCCGCAACGGATCCGACCGCGCCCACCTGCGCGATGCGGCCATCGGCGACCAGCAGATCGGCCGGGGCCAACAACGCTTTACCCGGCTCGTGCAGCCGGACGGCCCGCAGGACGTAGCGACCGCGGCACCATGGGAGCAAGGGAGGCGACGTGCCCACGGTGGACGCCCAGGCCTGGTATCCGTGGCTGATGAGCGGGTGTGGCGGACGCTGCCGCGCCGCCATCGCCGTCCCACCCGCGCCGCCGCCGCAACAGGATGCATGAACGCTCGTGTGTATTGCGTCCAGGAAATCGGGCCAGTCCACAGGCCCGGCATCGACGGTATGATGGCGGGCGGCGGCTCTCATGCCATAAGGTGAGCACGAGATCACATCCATGTCGAGTGGAATGTGACCGCATGATCACAAAAAGGTGCCGATGGCAAGATTGCCGACCCAGGACCGCAGCCGAGCCCGCGTCGAACGAATCCTGGCTGCCGCAACCGCGATCCTCGCCGAGGTGGAAACGCCCGCGACGCTGCGCGCGGTTGCGGCACGCGCGGCGGTGTCGCCCGGAACGGTCTATCAGTTCTTCGACAATATGGAGGCGCTGCGCGGTGCCGTGGGCGAACGGGCGCGCGTGCTCCTGGCCGAAGCCTTGGCGGCGGGTGCCCCTGCCGCGCTGGCCCACGACCCGGCCGCGTTCTTCGCGGCGATGATCGATGCCGTGGACACGGTGCAGCAGTCGCACCCCGAGCTCGGCTGCATGGCCCGTCCCTCGTTACGAAGCGCCTTTGCCGAAGCGCTTGCACGCGAGCTTCGGCAGCTTGTGCTGGCGTATGTCGCTGGCGCGTTGTCCGGACCGTCATCGGCCGAGGCTGACGCGCCCGACCGGCTAGGGATGGCGGCGACGGTCCTGCTGTCGCTGCTGGAGCAAGCCCCCGCGCGGGACGCCCCCGAACGTCGTGCCTACCTGCAGGCCACCGCCTTCTTGGCCGCCACCGCCCTAGCTCCCGGTTGACGTTCGGCGGCGCTGTGTCAGGCGGCGGGCGTCTTGATGCCCAGCGCACGCAGCATGAATTTTGCCTTGGGGCCGTGGGGCGGGCGGAGGTACTCAAAGCCGGAGAAGAAGCCGGCCTTGTGCACGCCGCGGGCGTGGGAGAACTGGCGGAAGCCGGCTTGGCCGTGATAGGCGCCCATGCCGCTGGGCCCTACGCCGCCGAAGGGCAGGTCGTCCTGGCCGACATGCACGATGGTCGAGTTGATGGTGACACCGCCGGAGATCGTGCGGTCCAGGATGCGGCGCTCGGTCGCGGCGTCGTTCGTGTAGGCGTACAGTGCCAGCGGGCGGGGGCGGGCGTTCACGAAGGCGACCGCCTCGTCGGTGCCGGCGGTGCGGATCACCGGCAGGACAGGGCCGAAGATCTCGTCCTGCATCAGCCGGCCGTCCAGCGGCGGGTCCAGCACCACGGTGGGGGCGAAATGGCGCACGTTGCCGCCCCCGCCCTGCGCGGCCGCGCCGCGGTGGCGCAGCACGGTGGCGCCGGCAGCTTCGGCTTCGGCCACCAGCTCGCCCAGGCGCTGGTGGTGGCGGTCCGAAATGATGGCGGTGTAGTCGGGGTTGCCGTCCAGCGTGGGGAACATCGCCTCTGCCGTGGCCAGCACGCCGTGCGCGAACGCCTCGGCCTGCGCCGCCGGCACCAGCGTGTAATCAGGCGCGATGCAGGTCTGGCCCGCGTTGAAGAACTTGCCCACGGCGACGGAGCGCGCCGCTTTTGCGACGTCGTAGTCCTCGGCCACGATCACCGGCGACTTGCCGCCCAGCTCCAACGTCAGCGGCACCAAGTTCTCCGCCGCGGCGCGCATCACCTCGCGCCCCACACCGGTCGATCCGGTGAAGATCAGGTGGTCGAAGGGCAGGGTGGTGAAAGCGCGGCCGACGGAGACGTCGCCCTGCACCACCAGCACCTCCTCGGGCGCAAACGCCTCGCCCACCATGCGCGCCAGCAGCGCGCCGGTGGCGGGCGTGAGTTCCGAGGGCTTGATCATCGCCCGGTTGCCGGCGGCCAGGATGTCTATCAAGGGCCCGAGGGTGAGGAAGATCGGGTAATTCCAGGGCGAAACCACGCCCACCACGCCCAGCGGCTGGTATTCCACCCGGTTGGTGGCCGGCCGGAAATTCATGCTGACGGCCCGGCGCTCCGGCCGCATCCAGCCGGCCACGTGGCGGCGTGCGTAGGCGGCCGCGCCCAGCGTGGGCAGCACCTCCGAAGTCAGGGTTTCCACGCGCGAGCGGTTGCCGAAATCGGCGCCGACCGCGTCGATGATGGCCTCCTGATACTGCCGGACCAGCTGTTCCAGCCGCTTCAGCTGCGCCTGGCGCTGCAACGCCGTGGGGCGGGGTGCGGCGTCGAAGGCGGCGCGCTGCGCCTCCAGTTGCGCCCGCAAGGCCTGTGCCGCGTCCGGTTGCGTGCCAAACACCTGGTCCATGGCGTTCCCCTCTCGTCTATAGCCGGACGATGAGGGTGAACGCTGTTAAGCGCAAGCGCGCTCGTCGTGCGGACAGCGCAGAAGGGCGGCCTGAAAGCGGACGGCCGGCATGGGATGGCCGAACAGCGTGCCCTGGGCGCTCGCGCATCCCAGATCGGCCAGGATCTCCCGCTGGGCCTCGGTCTGCACGCCTTGAGCCATCACAGTGGCATCGAGACATCGGGCCAGGTGCACCGTTTGCGCCACGGCCAGGCGGGCGGGCCGGCTGTTCGGCAGGGCATGGACCACGGAGGCCGGCAGGCGCAGGCAGGTCAGCGGCAGGCGGTGCAGGCGTGGCATGTCGCCCCCGCCGCACTGCAAGGCGAGGCCGATGCCGAGGTCGCGCAATGCCGACAGCGACAGAAGCACATCGGCGCCGGCTTGCGCCACGCTTGGCTCGCTCAACAGGAACTCCAGCGTGGCGTGTTCCGGCGCCCAGATGCGCAACGCGGCCTGGGCATGGCGGACCAGCGCGGCGTCGCAGGCGAGTCCGGCGGGCAGGGACAGGCCAAGCGTCAGCGGCGTCTCGCACAGGCTGGCCTGCCTGCCGGCCTCGTGCAGTAACAGGCTGGCGTGGTTGCCTGCGTCGGTCCGGTTGCCGGGGTGACCGGGGCGCAACACCAGGTCGGCGCCGCGCACCGTGCCGCCGTCCAGCCAGTGGACCGGGCGGAACCAGAACATCGTCTCCGCAACGCGACTCCGTCCGGCATCGTGGACAAGCAACGGCGGAGGCTGGCCGGGCCCGCCTCCGTGGATTGGAACGGGACCGTAGAGGGACGGGTGCGGAACCATCGGCATGTCTCGTATCTGGAATGCCGTCTCAGTTTCCGGGGATCGGGTATATGACCTGTTAAAATGGAGCGCCGGGGCTCTAGCCACACGGCGAGTTGAACGACGACAGCTAGCGCATCGACTTGGCGTCAGCGGTCAGGAGGCTGCCGGGCTGTCATGGGCGCATAATGCCACAGGCTGGCAAGCGGAATAGCGAGCGACGCCCGGGCGTCAGGTAGCGCACAGGCCGTGCCGCTGCCCCGAACTACTTAATCTTGGCTTCCTTGAACACGACGTGCTTGCGTGCGACCGGGTCGTACTTCTTGAATTCCATCTTGGTCGTCTTCGTGCGCGCGTTCTTCTTCGTCACGTAGAAGTAGCCGGTATCCGCGCTGGAAACGAGCCGGATCTGCACCGTGTTGGACTTGGCCATGACGCACCCCAAAGCAGGCCGCCCACCCAGGCAGCCCCGAAGGGCGGAAAATGCGTTCCCGGGCCGTTTGGGTCAAGCCCTGTCGCTTCCGCGCGCCGTGCCGGCTCATCCGGCGGC
>CAXUGD010000004.1:0-33110 GCA_964250355.1 uncultured Acetobacteraceae bacterium
CCGGACTTCTCGGCCCCGGCGACGCTGGGCGGCAGCGCGTTTCAGTTCCACCTGGCCGACGCCCTGAAGAAGGGTCCGGTGGTCGTATACTTTTACCCCAAAGCCTTCACGTCCGGCTGCACGGCAGAAGCGCATGCTTTTGCGGCCGCGGCGCCGCAATTCGCCGCCCTGCACGCGACCGTCATCGGCGTTTCGATGGACGGCATCGAAACGCTGAAGAAGTTTTCGGTCAGCGAGTGCGCCAGCAAGTTCGCATTGGCGTCGGATTCCGACGGGAAGATCAGCCACGTCTACGACGCCGTGATGTTGCGCGTGATGCCGTTATCGAGCAGGACCAGCTACGTGATCTCGCCGGCGGGCCAGGTGGTCTATGCCTACAGCGCGATGGACCCGGACGCCCATGTCGGCAACACGATAAAGGCGGTGCGCGATTACGAGGCGGCGCATCCATCGGCGCGGTGAAGTCTAGGCGCTCGTTCACCAGGCTTTGCGGATCGTATTTTCGGAAAGGAACTTGTTCCTGATGCCGGCTGCCATGGCCGCAGCCTGCCATGTTCCGGCAGACGATGGCAGCGGCCGTCTTTCAACGGCCGCCGCCCGCGTTTACTACAGGGTCGTCGTGGTGGAGCTCGTGCTCGTTACCGGCGCCCCGACGCTGCTTGTGGATGTGCCGGCCGTGCCGGTATAGGCCGGTGCGTTCTCGTCGAAGCGTTCCCAGCCGGTGGAGGCGTATTCAGCGCGGCGCGCCGTAGGATCGACGTAGCTGCGGCCGTTGAGGATGCTTTCAGCCTGGGCTGCGCGTGATTCGTCCACCCGCACGGTTACCAGCGAGCCGCCACGGCGCACGCCCTCGGCATATACATGCGCGTCGTGCTCGGGGACGCCGGCACCCGTCAGCGAACCGACCAGCCCGCCCACGCCGCCCGCCACGGCCGCACCGATGCCGGCGCCGGTCAGGGTGGAAATCAGCCATCCGGCAGCCACCACCGGACCCACACCGGGGATGGCAAGCGCACCGATGCCGGCCAGCAGGCCTGCGCCGCCGCCCAGCACCGTGCCCAGCGTGGCGCCCGTGCCGGCCGCTGTTGCACCCTCTTCAGCCGCAACACCTGCGTTGGCGCCCGTGCTGCCGACCGGGGTCCCTGTCGTGTAGCGCGTGTCGCTGTTGTTGGCGACGATACCGACGTCATCGTGGCTGAATCCTGCAGCCTCCAGGGCCTGGACCACCGCAACCGCATCGGCGTGGTTGTCGAACAGGCGAGTGAGTGTGCGTGTAGCCATTCTATTGATCCGATCCGTTGTTCTTACGACTGCTGACCGACATTGCCCTTGTAGTCGAGCCACACTTGAACGGGCTGGCCGTCCTTGGTGCCGGTGCCGCGCCACACGCCGTCATGGTCCTTCTTGAGGCCGGTCACGTTGGCGTAGCCCTTTTTGGCGATGCGGCTGCGGGCCTGCCGCATGGTGAAGCTGTTGGCGCCCTTGGCGGGCTGGTCCGCGTTGGCCCCGGTTGTCACCACGGCCTGATTGTCGTTACCGGACGCCGCCGGCTTGTTATTGACGACCGAGTTGGTCATCGGGGTCGCCGTGGGCGGCGCGCCCATCGAGGTGCCCGGTGCCGCAGACGGGCTGGTGGTCGCCGTCTGAGCAAAAGCCATATTCATGGCCAGAATAGACGCGGCGCCGGTCAGTAAAAGCTTTTTCATCTGTTCCTCGTCGGAGTTGTTCGACTTCCGACGCGGTGAACGTGAGACGGCGGGCGGAGTTGCGGGACCGCGCCGGCCATGGCCAGATCGCCCTACGGCGGCGTCTTCTCGACGAAGAACTTTCCCGTGCTGTAGGAGATCCAGACGCGGCCGCGTTTGAGGAACTCCAACCCCAGCAGGCCGTCGCCCATCTGCACCCGGCTGGGTGCGACCACAACCGTGGGAACGTCGCCGAACACCTGGCCCGCCACTTCCAACCGCCCGAAGATATGCATCCAGCCGGCGAAGCGACGGTCGTTCACGCCGCGCCCGCTCAGGGTATGATTCTGCTCCAGTATGTCGGGCGTGGCGCCGGCCCGGGCGGCTGCCCGGGTTGACAGCACCACGTTGGGCGCCCCGGTGTCGATCAGCAGGTCGAGGGTCGCCCCGTCGATACGCACCGGCACGGCCACGTGGCGCGAGGGTGCGATGTCGAGCGGTGCCGATTGTGCATCACCCGGCCAGTCGGGTTTCACCTCGCTGCAGCCAGACACCCGCCACAGGCCAAGCCGCCGGCCCGGCAGGTCCAGGTCTAGGTCGAAGCGCGACAGGATGTCGGCACCGATCAGCCCGCCCACCGGGCTGCCATCCGACATTCGCTCCGCGAAGACAGCCACCGGAAACGAACGGTCGAGCAGCCGGACGGGTCCGATGGCCACGTCGTGGGCCTGCACGATCGTCAGCTGGCTTTCGACGCCGCCCACGCCGAACGTATCGGCCGCATGATCGAAGTCCCGCAGGAGGTTTTGGCCGTCGGCCAGGGCCTGCGACAGGGTAGTGGAGGCAGCCCCCGTATCGATAAAGAAATACGATGGGATGCCGTTCACCGTGGCGCCGACGAACAGTTTCTGTTGCCACAGGATCAGCGGCAGCGAGGCGGCCCGGTTAAGCATGCACTCCGCCCGCGCACCCGATAGGGAGGCGAGCGCCAGCAGGACGGCAGCGAGCTTGAACAGGGTGATACTCCGGCACAGGACAACGGCGCGCAACCTACGCCGATGCCGAGAGTTCCGGAAGTGTAACTAACGGCCTAGCGGAGCTTTTCCGTCTCCTGCGTGTGCCCGCTCAAGGGATCGTTCGGGCCGCCAAGCCCCGAGGTCTTGCCTCCGGTCTCCAGGCTGCGTTTGATTGAAAGCTTGTTCCACACCAGGAAGCCTATGAGCAGCACGAAGGTGGCGAACACCAGAAGGTAAAGCGGATGGTTGCTCATTGGTCGATCTCCCGTTGTCGTTGATGACGCAAGCCGGCTACGTGCCGCAGGTTCGGCCATCGCGATTTATTGACACAAACCCGCCAGCCACATTCACGGAGCAAAAAAGCAAAAGTCTTTTGCATCTTTTGTTCAGAAAAGAAGGCCTTGCTTTCTGGTATCAAGCCGCGGCCAGCCAACTATGAGCCAGCCGCAAATCAGCCACCATCGCCAAATACTCGCGTTCCTTGCTCTCCTCGTCGGGCAGGCGCAGCAGGTAGGAGGGATGGGTGGTCACCATGGCCTGGCCCCCCGTCAACGGAATGGGCCTACCGCGCTCGCGCGAGATGGTAACGGCGCGGCCCAGCACGGCGCGGGCAGCGGAAGCGCCGAGCAGGATGGTGACTGCGGGCTTGATCAGCGCGCGTTCCTGATCGAGCCAGAAACGGCACACCTGGATTTCCGTGCGGTCGGGTGTGGCGTGGATGCGGCGCTTGCCGCGCGGCTCGAATTTAAAGTGTTTCACGGCGTTCGTGACATAGACCTCACCGCGTGTGATGCCGGCCTGCGCCAAGGCGCGGTCCAGCATCTGACCGGCCGGGCCCACGAACGGGCGGCCCGCCAGGTCTTCCTGGTCGCCAGGCTGCTCGCCCACGAGCATCAGGGTTGCGTCCAGCGGACCCTCGCCGAACACCGTCTGCGTCGCGTTTTTATACAGGTCGCAGCGCTGGCAAACTTTCGCTTCGCTTGCCATAGCCGCCAAGCCCTCCGGCAGGGCGCGGGCGGGTTCGGCGGGCAGGGTGCGCGGTGCGCGCTCGGGGGAAATGGTGGGTGTCTCGACCATGGTGGCCGTCCTTTCGCGCGATTGGCGGATCAGGTCTGGAATCGCCGCGGCTTCCGGCAGGTTGCGCCAGTATTTCTTCGGCATCTCGGACGTCATGGCCGAGACCTTCAGCCGCGCCGGGTTGAAGATGGCGGCGAAATAGGCGCGCCAATAGGCTTCCAGCCTGTCGTCGTCCGGCACGTCGGCCGGCTGCGCGCCGGCGGCCAGGCGAAGCGTCTCGCCATCCCAGTGGGCGCTGCGGTAGGGGGTCAGGATGCTCCACGTCATGGTGGCGAACCGGCGCACGAAAAAAGGCGCGTTGGCTTCCACGATGTAGTGTTCGGGCTCGAACCAGGCGACGTAGCGTGTGACACCCTCCTCCGTGATTTCACGGAAGCGGACAAAGGCGCGCATCTTGTGGGTGTCGCGATTCACCGATTGCCCCAGCCGGCGCACACGCTGCACCAGCGGGTCGGCCTCGTCTTCCAGCAAGTGTTTCTCGCCGCGATGGGCGCGCCAGATCAGTGCGTAGAGGAGTGCGAAACGTTCGGGGTCGCGGGCCTGGATGACGGTTTCGGCCAGGTCGACCAGGGCGCGGGGCACTGAAAATGTGCCCGGGGTTGCTTGGGCTGGCGCGTCCTCGGCAAACAGGTCGCGTGCTTCCTCGACAGACCATAGCGTATCCTCGGGTGGCACGCCGCCGAGCGCCAGGCTGCGCGCCGCTTTGCGCCAACCCTCGAAGTCGACAACGTGCTTGAGTATGATGGTCTGCACTCGGCCCCCTACAGCCGGAAGGCGATCCAGACGTGGAACATCAGTCGGAAACGACGTTTATAGAACATATCTCGAGATCGAGAGTTGCAGGATGGCGTTGAGCATCAAGACGGCCGAGGCCGATCGCCTTGCGAGACCTCGTGCCGTTAACGGGCGAGACCCTGACCGATGCGGTCAAGGTTGTTCTGGGCGAAAGGCTTGCCCAAGAACGCGCCCATCATGCGGCAAAGGCGGACTTGCCTGCCCGTCTGATCGCGCTGTCGGAAGGATTGCGCCAGTCCTACGACACGCGCCCTGTCAGCCGCCACGAATGGGATGTGGCAAGCGGTGACGAGTGATCGTAACCGACTCCTCGGCTGTCGTCTCAATCCTGTTTGGCGAGCCGGCAGCGCCTTGCACGCGCGCATCCGGTTCGGGCGCGGCATGGGCCATGGCGGCGTGCTGAACTTCGGCGACACCTTTTCGTATGTTCTCGCCATGATCAGGCAGGCGCCTTTGCTTTCTGTTTGCTGTGACTTCGGACAAAGGACGTGGTGGCGACTCTCTAGAACCAGTCCGTCTTGTGCATGACGCAAAAAGCAAAAGCCTTTGTCCCACTGAGTCCGCGATAGCATAGCAGAGGTTTTCGGCTTCTACTTTGCAAGAAAGAAGAAATCGCCTGTTATCTTGTCGTGTCAGCCATAAGCAGACCAGTATTAAATCTCATTTGAGTTGTAGTGAGTCTCGCAGCATTTGACTTCGCCATGCTCGGGGTCGAGGCAGTCGAAGCTTATTCGACCGAGCACCAACTCAAATCAGCTCCAGCTGCTTCGCCTTCGGCCTCAGCCGCCCGGCCAATTGCGGGCTGTCCAGGGTGGCGCCGGGGTGGTGGTCGGCGGCGATTACGAACGGCATCAACTTGGCCACCGGCAGGCGCAAGCGGGCCAGGTCGTCCATGCGCATGCGGCGATGCCGGCGCGCGGCAATCAGCCGGTCGGCGGATTTTACACCCATCCCTGGGATGCGCAGCAGCATCTCGCGCGGCGCGGTGTTCACGTCCACGGGAAACAGCGCGCGGTGCTGCAGCGCCCAGGCGAGCTTGGGGTCGATCTCCAAGCTCATGTTGCCGGCCGTGTCGGTCGCCAGTTCGTCCACACCGAATCCGTAGAAGCGCAGCAGCCAGTCGGCCTGGTAGAGCCGGTGTTCGCGCAGCAGCGGCGCGGGCGTGGGCGGCAAGGCGGCCGAGGAATCCGGGATCGGGCTGAACGCCGAGTAGTACACGCGCCTCAAGCCGTAGGAGCCGTACAGGTTGGTGCTCATCTGCATGATCGAGCGGTCCGAGCTGTCATCGGCGCCCACGATCACCTGGGTGCTCTGTCCGGCCGGGGCGAAGCGCGGCGCGCGGCGCTCGGCCTGCGCCTCGTCGATCCGCAATCGCATGCGGCCCATGGACCGTTTGATGTCGCCCAGGTCCTTTTCCGGCGCCAGCCGGCCCAGGCTCGCCTCGGTCGGCAGTTCCACGTTGATGCTGAGCCGGTCGGCATACTTGCCCGCCTCGGCCATCAGCAGCGGGTCGGCGTCCGGAATGGTCTTCAGGTGGATGTAGCCGCGAAACCCGTGCACCTCGCGCAGCGTGCGCGCCACACCCACCACCTGCTCCATCGTGTAATCGGGGTTGTTGATGATCCCCGAGCTGAGAAACAGCCCCTCGATACAGTTGCGCCGGTAGAAGCCGAGCGTGAGGGTGACAACCTCATCGACCGTGAACCGTGCCCGCTGCACGTTCGACGAGCGGCGGTTGATGCAGTAGATGCAGTCGTAAACGCAGGAATTGGTCAGCAGGATTTTCAGCAGCGAGATGCAGCGGCCGTCGGGCGCGTAGGCGTGGCAGATGCCCATGCCTTCGGTTGACCCGATGCCGTCCTTCTTGCCCTGCGAGCTACGCGTCTCGGTGCCGGACGAAGCGCACGACGCATCGTATTTCGCGGCATCGGCCAGGATTTCCAGCTTGCGGAGCAGGTCCATGGCGGTGTGCGATCCCGTTCACGCATCGTTCAGAGCTACCGTCATATGACCGCAATCTGTGCGGATGCAACCGACCGGCGCCACCGGTGAAGCCGGCCGCGGATGGTCGGTGACGGAGGCCTTCAACCCGGGCGGTGGCCCTTCTCACGTCCGTGTCCGCTGCCCGAGGAACCGTCCGCCACCGGCGCGTGCACGGCACGCACCGCGTCCGCCAGGCCGCGCACCTGGTCCAGCACGCGCCGCACCGTGTCCGGCCCCGCACGGCCCTGCGCGTCGAGCGAGGCGGCAAGCGTGTCGATCAGCGCGGAGGCTACAACGGCCGCGTCGCCCACCCGCACGGCGGCGGCGGCCTGGGCGGGCGAACGGACGCCGAAACCCACGGCGATCGGCAGGTCGGTCACCGCGCGTATGCGCGGCACCGCGGCCTCCAGCTCGGCCACGCTCGCCGTGCGCGTGCCCGTCACCCCGGTGATGCTGACGTAATAGACGAAGCCGGAGCAGCCTTCCAGCACGGCCGGCAGGCGGGCATCGTCCGTGGTCGGGGCCACCAGGCGCACGATGTCCAACCCGTGTTCCGCGGCATGGCCCGAGAGAAGGCTGCCTTCCTCGGTCGGCAGATCGACCACGATCAGCCCGTCCACGCCGGAGGCCGCTGCGTCCAGGCAGAACCGGGCGGGATCGTAGGCCAGGATGGGGTTCAGGTAGCCCATGAGCACGATCGGGGTCGTGCCGTCCTCCCCGCGGAACTCGCGCACCATCTCCAGCGTGCGGCATAGCGAAGCACCGGCCAGCAGGCCACGCCGGCCGGCAGCCTGTATGGTGGGGCCGTCGGCCATCGGATCGGTGAACGGCATGCCGATCTCGATCAGGTCGGCGCCGGCGCCCGGCATGCCGTGCAGGATGGCCATGCTGGTGGCGGCGTCCGGGTCGTAGGCTTCCAGAAACGGGATCAGCGCGCCCCTGCCTTCGGCGCGCAGGCGGGCGAAGGTGTCGGCAATCCGGCTCAAATCGCCACCCGCACGCCCAGCTCGACAACCCGGTCACTGGGGATGCGGAAGAACTCGGTGGCCGGCACGGCATTGCGCGCCATGATCAGGAACAGCCACAGGCGCCACAGCGACAGCTTGGGCGCCAGTGCGCGCACCAGCACCTCGCGCCCTAGGAAGTAGCTGACCTGCATGGGGTCGTATTCCACCCCGGTTCCCTTCAGGTCTTCCAGCGCGCGCGGCACGTTGGGGCTTTCCATGAAACCGTACTGCAGCAGCACGCGGTGGATGCCGGGAGCCAGCTCGGTCACTTGGGTGCGGCGCTCCACGCCGGCTTCCGGCTCATCGAGCGTGGAGACGGTCACGAACAGGACGCGCTCGTGCAACACCTTGTTGTGCTTCAGGTTGTGCAGCAGGGCTGCCGGCACGTAATCGGGGTTGCCGGTCAGGAACACCGCCAGGCCGGGCACCCTTATGGTGCGGCTTTGCGGCAGGCGGGCCAGAAAGCTGGCTAGCGGCAGGCTGTCCTGCTTCCACCGGTTCAGCATCAGCCCGCGGCCCTGATGCCAGCTCGTCATCATAGCCATCAAGCCCAGGCCGAGCACCAGGGGTACCCAGCCGCCCTCGATGATCTTCAGCGTGTTGGCCGCGAAAAACACGCCGTCGACCAGGAAGAAGCCGCCCCACACCGATATCGCGACCCAGGCGGGCCAGCCGAACTGGTGGCGGAAGACGATGCTGGCCAGAAAGCAGGTGCACAGGAACGTGCCGGTAACGGCGATCCCGTAGGCCGAGGCGAGCGCCGTGCTGCTGCGGAACGCCAGCACCAGGATTAGCACGCCGACCATCAGGGCGTTGTTCACCTGCGGTACGTAGATTTGGCCTTCCTCGCGCGTGCTGGTGTGGCGCACCGTTAGCCGCGGCAGGAAGCCGAGCTGCATACATTGCCGCGCGATGGAGTAGGCGCCCGAGATCAGCGCCTGGCTGGCGATTACGGTGGCCATGGTGGCCAGCACCACCATGGGCAGCCGCAGCCAGTCGGGGCCGAGCAGGAAGAACGGGTTAGCCGCGGCCAGCCGGTTCGACATCACCAGGGCGCCCTGGCCGAAATAGTTCAGCACCAGGCAGGGCAGCACGAAGACCAGCCAGGCGAAACGGATCGGGCTGGCGCCGAAATGACCCATATCGGCGTACAGCGCCTCGGCCCCGGTCACCGAGAGCACGACAGCGCCCAGGGCCAGGAAGGCCAGCCAGCCATGGTGCATGCAGAACATCACGCTGTGCTGCGGCAGCATAGCCTGCAGCACCGCAGGGTGCTGCGCCACTTGCAACGCGCCCAGCACGCCGATGGTGCCGAACCACAGCACCATCACCGGCCCGAAGATTTGCCCGACCAGGCCGGTGCCGCTGGACTGCACGGCAAACAGTGCGAGGATAATGACCACGGAAGCCGGAATCACGATCGCATGGGCCTGTGGCAACGTCACCTCCAGCCCTTCCACGGCCGAAAGCACGGAGATGGCGGGTGTGATGACGCCGTCGCCAAAGAAAAGGCAGGCGCCGCCGATGCCGATCAGCACGACGGCGGCGCGTAGCTGCGGCGAGACGGCCACACGCTGGGCTAGCGCCATCAACGCCAGTATGCCGCCTTCGCCCCGGTTGTCCGCCCGCATCACCAGCAATACGTATTTCACGGTCACGATCAGGATCAGCGCCCAGAAGATCAGCGACAGGCAACCGATGATCTCGCCGTCGGAGATCGCATGCGAGCCGAACAGGGCAAGCGTTGCCTGGAACGCGTAAAGCGGGCTGGTGCCGATATCTCCATAGACGACGCCGAGCACGCCGATGACGGCGCCCATGGCGGGTAGGCCGCGTTGGCGATTGCGACGGTCGGCTTGGGACAGCCGGGCCGGGTGGGAGACAGATGCGCTCAGGGTGATACCGTCTGACAGATGGGGGACGAAAACCGGCGAGGCTCGGACGACACGGCACCGAATACCACCGTCCTTGACCGAGGCATACGCGCTTGGTCCGCCGGACTACGATGGTTTGGACCAGGGTGGCAAGCTGTTGTGTTGCAGTGCAGCATTGATGGAAGCATCACTGACTGGCGGGGGGAGTGCGTTGGCCGAAGATGGCCGAGCCGATGCGGACGTGGGTAGCGCCCAGGCGCACCGCGGCCTCGAAATCGCCCGACATGCCCATCGATAGCCACGGCAGCCCATGGCGCACGCGCATCCGGGCGAGCTGGGCGAAAAACGGGGACGGGTCGGCGCAGTCGGGCGGGATGCACATCAGCCCCCGCAGGCTGGCATCGAAGCGGGTCTGGCAGGCTTCGATGAAGCTGTCCGCCTCGGCTGTCGGAACACCGGATTTTTGCGGCTCGTCGCCGATGTTCACCTGGACCAGCAGGGCGGGCAGGCGGCCGGCCCGTTGCGCGGCGTTCTCGATGGCATCGGCCAGTCGCGGACGGTCGATCGTCTCGATCACGTCGGCGATGCGGACGGCGTCCATCGCCTTGTTGGTCTGCAAGCCGCCGATCAGGTGCAATTGCAGCGGGTGATCCCCGCGCAACGCCGCAAATTTCGAGGCGGCTTCCTGCATCCGATTTTCGCCGAAACAGGCCTGGCCGCCGGCGAGCGCCTCCAGCACCGCGGTTGCCGGGTGCGTCTTGGAGACGGCGACGAGCGTGACGTCCTCGGGTAGGCGGGCGGCGGCGCGCGCTGCCGCGGCGATGCGGCTACGGATTGCCGCCAGGGCGCGCAGTACGGGTGTATCTTGGGTTGACTCTGCCTGCATTTTCCAAGGCTGGGTGCGCCGCCACTGCGATCAAGGCTGCGGACGCTTGGCGGAGGGGATGTCAACGGCTAGAGAGGCGCACAGCGGCGATTGCGCCGAAGTGTGATCATCAGGACATCATGGCTCTTACCGCATTGCGCCCCTTCGCCCGCACCCTGTTGCTGGCCGCACCCTATCTGCTGGCCTGTTGTGGCGGCGGTGGGAATGCCGGCTCGACAAAGGCGCTGCCCGATGCGGCCTACACCGACCCCAATAGCGGCGTGCCGATCGTTCCCGGGTCCGGCAAGGCCAACACCCAGCAGGAGGCTGGGGCCTCGCTGCAAGTTAACAAGTATCTGTGGCGTGGCGCGCTGGAAACCTTGGGTTTCATGCCGTTTGCCTCGACCGACCCGTTTGGCGGCGTGATCGTGACCGATTGGTACTCACCGCCGGGCGTGCAGGGCGAGCGCTTCAAGGCGACCGCCTATGTGCTGGGGCGCGAGCTCCGCACCGACGGGCTGAAAGTGACGATCTTCCGCCAGGTGCTCGAGGGCGGGCAGTGGGAGGACTCCTCGGTCAACCCGGCCACGGCCGCCGACATCGAGGGCAAGATCCTGGCCCGCGCGCGCGAGTTGCGGGCTCGGGGAACGAAGTAGCGGCACTCCGGAGCAGTTCTTTCTTAGCGTTCCCGTCGCTGATACTCTGCCGCCATGAACGAAGCGTCCTCTCCCGCGACTTACGATTTCGCTACCGCCGAGCCGGCGTGGCAGCGGGCCTGGGACGAGGCAGGCTGCTTCCTGGCGGACGACGTGCCGCAGGACGGCAAACCGAAATACTACGTGCTGGAGATGTTTCCCTATCCCAGTGGCAAGATCCACATGGGCCATGTGCGCAACTACACGCTGGGCGACGTGGTGGCGCGCTACAAGCGGGCGCGCGGCTATCAGGTGCTGCATCCTATGGGGTGGGATGCGTTCGGATTGCCGGCCGAGAATGCCGCGCGCGAGCGTGGTGTGCATCCTGGCGTATGGACGCGGGCCAACATTGCCGCGATGCGCGGCGAGTTGCAGCGCATGGGACTGTCGATCGATTGGCGGCGCGAGTTCGCCACCTGCGACTCCCAATATTACGGCAGGCAACAGGCGCTGTTCCTGGCGTTCATGGAGGCCGGGCTGGTCGAGCGTCGAGCGTCGGCGGTGAATTGGGATCCCGTTGATCGGACGGTGCTGGCCAACGAACAGGTGATCGACGGGCGAGGCTGGCGGTCCGGCGCCGTAGTCGAGCAGAAGAAGCTCTCGCAGTGGTTCCTCAAGATCACTCAGTTCGCCCCCGAATTGCTGGCCGCACTCGATGGGTTGGACCGGTGGCCGGAACGGGTGCGCACCATGCAGGCGCGCTGGATTGGCCGCAGCGAAGGGGCACGGCTGCGCTTTGCGCTGATGCAGGCGACGGCTGGCGTGGACGGGGTGGATGTTTTCACGACCCGGCCGGATACGCTATATGGCATGTCGTTCGTGGCGATAGCCGCCGAGCATCCGCTCGCCGCTGCAGTGTGCGCGCGCGACGCAAAGGCCGCCGCTTTCGTGGCAGAGTGCCGCAGCATGGGCACCAGCGAGGCGGCGCTGGAAACGGCAGAAAAGCGTGGCTACGACACCGGGCTTTCCGTGCGCCACCCGTTCCTGCCTGACCAGGTGTTTCCGGTCTGGATCGCCAACTTCGTGCTGATGGAATACGGCACCGGGGCCATTTTCGGCTGCCCCGCGCACGACCAGCGCGACCTGGATTTCGCCCGCCGTTACGCCTTGCCGGTCGTGCCGGTCGTGGTTCCGGAGAGTGAGGCTGCCGCTGATTTCAGCGTCGGCGAGCGTGCCTATGACGGGCCGGGCCGCATAGCCAATTCCGGGTTCCTGGACGGGATGACGATCGAGCAGGCGAAGGCCGCGGCGCTGGACGCGCTGGAGCAGATCGGCGCGGGTGCGCGCGTGGTCAACTGGCGCCTGCGCGATTGGGGTGTCAGCCGCCAGCGCTACTGGGGCTGCCCGATACCGGTGGTGCACTGCCCGGCCTGCGGTGTTGTGCCGGTGCCGCAGGCCGAGCTGCCCGTAGAACTGCCGGACGATGTAAGCTTCGATCAACCCGGCAACCCGCTGGATCACCACCCGAGCTGGAAACACGTGCGCTGCCCTGCCTGTCAGGGAGCGGCCCAGCGAGAGACGGACACGTTCGACACTTTTGTCGATAGCTCCTGGTACTTCGTCCGGTTCTGCAGCCCGCACGCGAGCGAACCGGTGCGCCGCGTGGCGGCCGATGGCTGGTTGCCGGTTGACCAATATATTGGCGGGATCGAGCACGCGATCCTGCATCTGCTCTACGCACGCTTTTTTACGCGTGCGATGCGGAAGACAGGTTTTGTCGGTCAGGCCGAGCCGTTTGCTGGCCTGTTCACACAGGGCATGGTGACGCATGAAAGTTACAAATCGGCTGGCGGGCAGTGGCTGTATCCGACCGAAGTGGAGCTGCGCGACGGCGTAACAGTGCAGCGCGACACGGGTGCACCGGTGCTGGTCGGCCGTATCGAGGCGATGTCGAAATCCAAGCGCAACACCATCGACCCGAGCGCCATCGTCGATCGTTACGGAGCAGACACGGCTCGCTGGTTCATCCTGTCCGATAATCCGCCGGAGCGCGACATCGAATGGACGGAGACGGGCGTTGTCGGCGCATTCCGTTTCGTGCAGCGCCTGTTTAGGCTGAGCGCCAGCAGCGGGCCGGCGATAGCAATACCAGCCAGGTTTGCAGCGCCCGCCACGGCGCTGCGCCGCGTTACGCACCGGACCATCGCGGCGGTGACCCAGGCTTTGGAAGACTTCGCCTTCAACGTGGCGGTTGCACGCATCTACGAGCTAGCCGCCGCTATCAGCGACGCAGACCGCGCGCCGGATGCAGAGGGTTTGCCGTTTGCCCGGCGCGAAGCTGTCGAGACGTGCGCCCGGCTGATTGCGCCGATGATGCCGCATCTGGCTGAGGAAATACATGCACGCCTGGACGGTCCCGGTTTGTTGGCGCTGCGCCCTTGGCCGGAGCCGGATCCCGCCCTGCTGATCGAGGAAACGATGACGATCGCCATTCAGATCATGGGCAAGTTGCGAGGAACAATCGCGGTTGTTCCCGACGCACAGGCGGCGGACGTTATCGCGATGGCGGAGGCCGAACCGAACGTGGCGCGCCAGCTCTCGGGCGTGCGCGTCGTCAAGCGCATATACGTGCCGGGTCGTATCGTAAATTTCGTGGTGGCGGGATGAGTCGACGTTGGGTTACTGGTTTTGTGCTGTTGCTGCTGAGCAGCTGTGGCTTTCGGCCGCTGTATTCGGTGCAGGGATCCCAAGCTGCAAACCTTTCAGCGGTTTACGTCAACATCATCCCAAACCGTTCCGGCCAGCTTCTGCGGCAGGCTCTGCAGAGCCGTCTGGAGGGGTCGGCCAGTGGCGTCGCCAAGCGCTATACGCTTGACGTCGGCTACTCCGAATCCGTGCAGGGCGTGGGCGTCCAGTCCGACAACTCGACGACGCGTAATCGAAACGTCGGCAATGCCGTGTGGAGCCTGCACAGCGCCGATAACACTGCGGTCCAAGTCGCAGGGGGTACGGTCCGCAGCTTGGACGGCTACAACATCATCGACGAGCAATTTTTCTATGCGGATTTGTCCGAGGATGCGGTGCAGCGGCGGTTGGCAGATGCCTTGGCAGATCAGATTGTGCAGGGCTTGGCGGTGTATTTCGGTACCCATGCCCGCCGGGGCTGACGCTTGAAGCTCGAGGCTCGGCAGTTTCCCGCATTCCTGCGCAACCCCGGTACGTGCCGGATGGCGCTATTCTACGGTGACGATGAAGGCTTGATTCGGGAGAACGTGCTGGCACTTGCCAAGCAGGTGGCAGGCTCGGTGAACGACCCGTTTCTGACGGTTGAGCTGATGCGCGATGGATGGCCGCGTGTCGGGGCCGAGATGGCGGCACTTTCCATGATTGGCGGCCGACGAGTTGTGATCGTGCGCGAGGCGACCGACGCGGCTCTGGCGCCGGTCGCGTCGGCTATGAAAGGGCCTGGTACGGCGCTTCTGATCATCGAAGCTGTAGGACTGCCGAAGGGAAAGCTGCGAAGCTACGCCGAGACAACAGCCGACGCCGTCGCCCTGGGCTGCTACCCGGAAGAAGGGCGCGCCTTAGCCGATGTGATTCGGGGTATCCTGAACGGCCATACCGTAGGGGTTGATGACGATGCAGCGACGTGGTTAGCAGAGGTGTTAGCCGGTGATCGCGCCACCGTGCGAAGCGAGGTGGAGAAGTTAGCCTTGCTGGCAGGTCCGGGAGGCCGGCTTGATTTGAGGATGGCGCAAGCCGGAACGGGCGACGGGTGCGCCGCGGCGAGTGGCGATGGGCTGCTCGCAGCCATGCTGGGCCAGCCTGTGGTAGCCGATGCTGGCATTGAAACAGCCATGAATGACGGGCTGAATGGCGTAGCCCTGCTGCGGATGTGTCTTGCGCAGTTGCAGAAGATGCATCAGGCACGGCTTCACATGGCACGCGGACTCTCAGCCAACGACGCGGTCCGCATGATGCGGCCGCCGGTATTCTTCCGCGCGACAGCCTCTATGATCGCAGCCCTAAACCTATGGTCCGCGGAAAGGCTGCTGCACTTTATCGAAGAGGCACGTTGCCTAGAGCTGGCCTGCAAACAGACAGGTAGCCGGCCCGAGCTCTTGGCACGACGCTTCGTTCATCGGTTGGCATCCACGGCGCTAATGCGGCGTGCAGCCTAGCGGCTCGCTCTCATCCACGGTTGAGGAGCGCCACAACCCCGTCTAACTGATCCAAGCTGCCGTATCGTATGGTCACTGCACCGCCACGGCCGTCGAAACTGATCTGAACCCTGAGACCCAGGCGCTCGGAAAGGTCACGTTCCAGCGCTTCCGTTTCTGGATCTCGCGCGATTTCTCTGCGGGAATTTGTGTCCTTCTCCGTGGTGGCTGCGAGTGCCTCTGTCTGCCGCACGCTTAAACCTCGCGCGATAACTGACTTTGCTGCGGTCTCCGGGTCGGGGTGGGCCAGCAACGCGCGGGCGTGACCTGCCGATAGCTTGCCGTTCTGCACGTCCTGACGGACGCTCGGCGGCAGGTTAAGGAGGCGCATGGCATTTGCCACATGGCTTCGCGACTTGCCTACGGCTGTACCAAGCTGCTCCTGTGTCAGCCCGAACTCGTCGATCAACCGGCGAAAACCTTCCCCTTCTTCGATCGGGTTCAGATCTTGACGTTGCAGGTTCTCGACAAGCGAGGCTGCCATCGCGTCCATGTCGGTCAGATCGCGTATCAGGACCGGCACTTCGTGCAGGCCGGCCTGCTGCGCCGCTCGCCAGCGACGCTCACCGGCGATGATCTGGAACATGTTGGAGGTGTTTGGATCTGGGCGCGCGAGCAAGGGTTGCAGTATGCCCTGGGATCGAATGGAATCGATCAGCTCTGCCAGGCTATCAGGGTGAAAACTTGTTCTTGGTTGGAACGGGCCTGGCTGGAGTTTGTCGATCGGCAGTGTTCGGATCGCATGGGATGCAGTGTCGCTGTGTGACACTGCCGGATGCGTGTCGCCCATCAGGGATGCCAGACCACGGCCGAGGCGAGGTGAGCTACTCATGAAACTTGCGCCGTTTCGCGCTGAAGCATTTCAGCCGCCAGCTTGACGTAGGCGAGTGCCCCGGCGGACGAGCGGTCGTAAATCAACACGGGTTTGCCATGGCTCGGGGCCTCCGAAATGCGAATGTTCCTGGGAATCATGGTTTGATACACGGCGTCGCCGAAGAAACTTCTGGCGTCGGCCGCAATGAGGTCGGACAAGTTGTTCCGGCGATCAAACATGGTGAGCACGATGCCTTGCAACGCAAGCTGCGGATTGAGGCTCTTGCGAATAAGCTCGATGGTATGGACCAACTGACTGACACCCTCCAACGCAAAAAACTCACATTGAAGGGGAACGAGGACGGCGTCTGCAGCAACCAAGCCGTTGAGCGTGAGAAGGGTGAGGCTCGGGGGACAGTCGATAAGTATGTGGTCGTAGTCTCGAACAGAGGCCAGCCGATCACGAAGCCGGAACTCCCGTCGTGCCATGCCGACGAGCTCTACCTCGGCACCAGCCAAATCCGGTTCGGCCGATATCACCTGTAAACCAGGAACAAGGGTGTTTTGCGTAAGGTTTGCTGGGGGCGTGTCGTCCAGCAGCATGGTATAGGTCCCCACGCCTCGTTGCCGGCGGTCGAGACCGAGGCCGGTTGACGCATTTCCCTGCGGGTCTAGATCAACGAGCAGAACGCGATGGCCCAACTGGGCTAAGGCGGTGGAAAGGTTGATTGCGGTAGTCGTTTTGCCGACGCCACCTTTCTGGTTCGCAACTGCCAGTATTCTGGGTTTTGTAGCACTGCTAAGCACGGGCGATTTGGCTTACTTGTAGGATTATACTGTTAACAGAGTGCACCGGCTTATGTTTTACCACGGTCATCGTCCAGGTCTTTCTAGCCTCCGCCACCTCATACTCGGCTTGCCGTCCCTTGGGAAACAAGCAGCACCCCGACTCCGTTAGCAGTGGTTGCGCCAAGGCAAGCAACCGCGTTAAAGGCGCAAGGGCTCGGCTGGTTATCAGTGAAGCCGGAGGACAGCGTAGGTTTTCAATGCGCTCGGCAATGACGTCTATAGGTGCCCTCGTAAGACGGCCGGCTTCGAGGAGAAACGCGGCCTTACGGCGGTCTGCTTCGACCAAGGTGAAATGTATGCCGGTTGCAAGTGCTAGTATAAGTCCGGGAAACCCTGCCCCACTGCCTAAGTCAATCGCCCGATCTGTATTTGAGGGGATCAGGGGCAGCAAGGCTAGGCTGTCCCTGATGTGACGAGCCTCAAGATCGTTTAAGTCGTGCAGCGAAACCAAGTTAATCCGCTTGCACCACCTTTGAAGCAGGCTTTTGAACACCTCTAGTCGCGCCACTGTTTCACGTGAAACGCTGTCGCGCCACTCTGCCGATGTTTCACGTGAAACAGTCAAGACCCGCTACGTCGTAAACAGGGGGAGAGAGCTGAAATGGTCGCGGATGTCACACCCTCAACACTCTCCAGGTCAGCCCATTTTATCGGCTGTGCAGCAGTCAGTGCCGACCGTGCTTCGGTGCTAATGCCTGGAATGTTTTTATAATCTAAACCGTCAGGGATGCGCCTGTTTCTGCATGCGTGAAACTGCCTTATCTCGGCATCTTGCCGCCTTATGTAGCCTGCATAAAACGCTTCTGTTTCAACCTGTTCAACCGAAGATCTCGACAAATCGTGCAGCCACGGAAATGCATCGGCGATGGCGCTAAAAGGTATTGATTGCTTCAAAAGGTCAAACACGGTTTTTGATGTTCCGTCATTGCTACATGACACGCCGTAACGGGCCAAAGCTGCTGGGGTTTGTGTCTCCGTGGCACTCCGCTTCAAGGCTGTATCGACCTCAGCCTGATAATTACGAAATTGCCTAGCCCGCTCGGAGGAGATACAGCCAACTGCTATGCCGATTGGGGTTAGCCGTAAATCTGCATTGTCGCAGCGAAGCCGCAGTCTGTATTCAGCACGCGATGTAAACATCCGGTAAGGTTCAGAGATGCCCTGTGACGTAAGGTCGTCCACCATCACGCCAATATAGCTGGATGTGCGATCAGGGGTGACCGCCGGCCGACCTGCTGCTTCTTGCGCGGCGTTGATGCCCGCGAGAACTCCCTGTGCTGCTGCCTCCTCATACCCGGTTGTGCCGTTGATCTGACCTGCCAAATACAGGCCGGGGATGGCACGTAGTTGAAGCGACGGCATCAACGCCGTGGGCTGGACGAAATCGTACTCGACTGCATACCCCAAACGCGTAATCACAGCCTTCTCGAGACCCGGGATCGTGTGCAGCAACTTGGTTTGCAGATGCCCCGGCAAGCTTGTTGAAATACCGTTCGGGTAGATGGTCTCACCGTCTGGCAGGCTAGGAAGATCTTCTGGCTCGAGAAAAATCTGGTGCCGCGCGCGGTCGGCAAACCTTACCACCTTGTCTTCGATGGATGGGCAGTAGCGAGGGCCTTTACTCGCAATGCGTCCCCCATAAAGCGCGGTCTCGCTCAGGTTTTGGCAAATGAAGTCGTGGGTTGCAGGCACGGTGCCGGTTACTCGGCATTCGAGTTGCACGGGCCAGGTGCTCCCGTCCGTCACAAAGCTGAGCTTACGAGGCGTGTCGTCACCGTAATCTGCGGGCAAAGCCAGCCAATCGATACTCGACTTAGCCAATCGAGGCGGGGTGCCGGTTTTCAATCGGCCCAACGGCAAGCGCAATCGCTCCAGGCATTCAGCCAACCCGACCGAAGGCGACTCCCCCAAGCGGCCAGCCGGGGTAGAGTGATGGCCGACATGGATCTTGCCTCGTAGGAATGTGCCGGTTGCCACGACAACGCTTCGGCACGCGACGGTCTCGCCGGATAACAGTGTCACACCGGTAATCTGCCCAGAACGGCCGATCGACAACCCCACTGCCTCGCCGCCGTGCTGCTCCAAATTCCTTGTGTCGGCAAGCTGCGTCTGTATCGACGTCTTGTATAGATGGCGGGAGGCTTGCACGCGCGTGCCGCGGACAGCGGGCCCTTTGCTTCGGTTTAGCAGTTTGTTGTGGATGCACGCCTGATCCGCGGCACGGGCCATCAACCCGTCCAGGGCATCGACCTCGCGCACCAGATGGCTTTTACCTATGCCGCCGATCGACGGATTGCAGGAGAGCTCCCCTATTTTATTGAGATTTTGGGTGAGCAACAGTGTTTGGGCACCTATGCGGGCTGCAGCAGCCGCTGCTTCAGTGCCCGCGTGGCCACCACCAATTACCACCACGTCGTAGCTGAATCTCAACACAGCTACTTCCCAATACAGAAATCGTTAAAGATCGCATCCAGCATCACGTCCGAGCTTACCTCACCCGTAACCCTGCCCAGAGCCTGCACTGCAGACCGCAAATCTTCCGCCCGCAACTCCGGCTGCGAAGTATTCATAGCTGCCACGATGCCCGCTTCCGCATCGCGCAACGCTGCAGCATGCCGGGCTCGGCTAAACACCACGTTCGTCTCTGGCTTTGTCAATTCGCACGCCTTGGTTGCCAAATACGCCCTAATCTCGGGCAGACCCTCGCCGGTCAACAAACTCATTCCCAAACACCCGGGGGGCGGCGGTGCAAGATCGACCTTGTTGCCAAGGCATACATCGGCGGCAAGCGGTGGATGTGTACGGCCTATCTGCGAGTCCACGATTTCGATCACCAGGTCAGCTGATGCTGCGTGCTGCCGTGCCCGACGAACGCCCTCTGCCTCAACGGCGTCTTCGGTGTTTCGGATACCCGCCGTATCGACCAAAGTGACGGGAATACCATCTAAAATCACATGGGCCCTGATCGCATCGCGAGTCGTGCCGGGGTTCGGCGAGACGATGGCCAAATCCTGTTGAGCCAAGGCGTTTAGCAACGAAGACTTACCCGCGTTTGGTGGCCCGATGATGGCGAACACCAACCCGTTCCGTAGCCTCTCACCGGTGGGAACAGCTTGTATCTTGGCACGCAGGTCGTCACGCAGCAACGACAAGGCGGCCAGCATGTCTCTTTCGATATCGGGATGCACGTCGTCCATAAAGTCGATCAACGCTTCCTGCCAGGCTAGGCATCGGGTCAGGCGCGTCATCCAATCAGCGACGACCTTGCTCAGCCCACCCGCGGCCTGATCGAGCGCGTGTAGCCGTTGCGCATCAGTTTCGGCACCGATCAAGTCGTTGATCGCCTCAGCCTCCAACAAATCTATCTTGCCGTTCAGAAACGCCCGTCGCGTGAACTCGCCGGCACTGGCCGGCCGTGCACCGAGATGCAGAAGTGCGGCCGTTACAGCGTCCAACACGGCCCGCCCACCATGCAGGTGGAACTCAGCAGCATCTTCCCCGGTGTAGCTGCCCGGGGCGGGAAACCACAGCACCAGGGCACGGTCTAACAGGGTGCCACACCGATCGCGCAGGGTGCGCAGGCTGGCTTGGCGAGGTATAGGTACGCTTCCAGCCAAAGCTGACATGTACTCGATGCAGTTCGGACCAGAGACCCGAACGATCGAGATGGCACCCACCCCCATGCCGCTGGCCAGCGCGAAAACAGTGTCGCCCGCAGAGCCGGCGCCCGACAGCAACGCCCCTAGTCCAGCAGAAGGTCGCGTGCACGGCCGCCACCGATGATGTGCTCCGAAATGATACGGTCAATATCGGCGGTGCTCTCGGCCCTATACCAGATCCCTTCTGGATAGACGACGATGCAGGGGCCGGCCTCGCATCGGTCGAGACACCCTGCCGTGTTGATGCGAACCCTTTCCACGCCGAGTTCTTTGACACAAACCTTTAAATAGTCGCGCAACCGCTCCGCCCCGCGCGCTGCACAACTGCCCCGCGGATGATCCTCGGGCCGGCGATTGGTGCAGGCGAACACGTGCATGTCGAAATGAAGTGGGGGGTCACCAGCTATGCGATCGCCTGTACTCACTATTGTGCCGCCTGTCCCGCTCCGCGCTCCATCTTACACTCTGCTGCCTATCCCCGCCATAGAGTACGCACTGGCCTTGCCGCCCTGTCGAGCGTAGGGAGAGGCAATGCCACAGCTCTCGTTCCACACGCCACTGGGCGCGTTGACTCTGTCTGAGGAGGACGGGACCATCGTTTCTCTCGACTGGGGGTTCGGCCGAAATCAGTCACAAACTCCGGTGTTGCTGCGCGGGCGGGAGCAGGTGCAGGCTTACTTCGACGGCACGCTACGCCAGTTCGATTTGCCGTTGTCGCCCGCAGGCACGCCCTACCGCAAACGTATCTGGCACGCGCTGACCGAGCTAGCCTACGGACAAACGGTCTCATACGGTGCAGTGGCAAGCCAGGTGGGTGGGTCGGCGCGGTCCGTCGGAGTCGCCAGCGGTGCCAATCCCATCCCCATCATTGTTCCCTGCCATCGCGTTACGGCCAGCAACGGGCTAGGCGGCTATAGCGGGGGTGAAGGCCCGGAAACGAAGAGGTGGTTGCTGGCCTTCGAGCAGGGCTGGAAGCAAACCGCACCCGGCTCGGAGGTACGATGAGTAAAGCAGTCCGCATCCACGGTTACGGCGGGCCGGATGTCCTCCGCTGGGAGGATGTGCCCCTGCCAGAGCCGGGCCCCAAGGAGGCACTTGTCGAGCAACGGGCGATTGGTCTCAACTACATCGACGTGTACTTCCGAACAGGCCAGTACAAGGTGCCCGGCTTTCCGGCTGTCATCGGCCAGGAAGGGGCAGGGATCGTCACCGCTATCGGGCCAGGCGTGGACAGCGTGGCCATTGGCGACCGGGTGGCCTACGCCGGTCCGCTAGGCGCCTATGCCAGCACGCGCGTGCTCCAGGCAGACCGGTTGGTGCATCTGCCCGAAGCGATTTCGTTCGAGATGGCGGCCAGTGTCATGCTGAAGGGGCTGACAGCCCAGTATCTTTTGCATCGCACGCATGCCGTGCAAGCTGGGGAAACGGTGCTGGTGTATGCGGCTGCTGGCGGCGTCGGCCTGCTGCTCTGTCAGTGGGCCCGTCTGCTCGGGGCCACGGTGATCGCCGTAGTCTCGACAGAGGCGAAAGCGATGTTGGCTCGGCAGAACGGCGCATCCCACGTGGTCGTGGGAACGGATACACTGGCCGCCGATGTCAAACGTCTCACAGGCGGCGCCATGGTCCGGGTTGCGTATGACAGTGTTGGCCGGGAAACATTCAAGACCAGTCTGGAGTGCCTGGCGCCGCTCGGGCTGATGGTGACGTATGGCAACTCGTCCGGGGCTGTGCCCCCCGTCGATCCTGCCCTGCTCAGTGCAAAAGGCAGCTTGTTTCTTACCCGGCCGTCACTCGCCACTTACACGGCAAAACGGACGGATCTAGAGACGATGGCAGCCAGCCTGTTCGCAGTTCTTGCAGACGGCAACGTAAAGGTCAGCATGCATCAGAGCTTTCCGCTGCAAGACGCGGCAGCCGCCCATGCTGCGTTGGAAGCGCGTGAAACGACCGGCAGCACGGTGCTGATCCCGTAAGGCGCATGCTCGCCCGCAGTCAGCCGTAGGCGCGCACGAACAACGCCACAGTAAGCACGACGCCGATGGCGACCACGCCTATGCGCAACAAGCGTTCCTCCACGCGCAGCATCAGCCAAGTACCGACCTGGCCGCCGACCACGGCACCTGCCGCCACAGCCAATGCGGCATGCCAGTGCACGTCGCGAGAGAAGGCGAAGATGGCGACGGCTGAAGCGTTCATGACAGCCGCCAGCACGTTCTTGGTGGCGCCTGCACGCCGGACCGGGAGACCCGCCAGCGTCAGGGCGGCCAACATCAGCATGCCGATGCCGCCGCCGAAATAGCCGCCGTAGATTGCAATGGCGAACTGTGCACAGCCTGCCCCGAGTGGCGGGATGTGCGTCCCGCCGGCTGTTTGTTGCCGGAAGAAGCTGCCCCAGGCGAACACCCCAGTGGCGAACAGCACCAGGAACGGCACCAACCGCTCGAAAAAGCTGTCGGGCGTCGCCAGCAGCAGCAGGGCGCCGATTACGCCGCCGACAAGGCTTAGGATCACCAGGACCCTGAAGCTCAGCCCTTCGGCGCCCGAGACGTGATGGCGGCCGGCAAGGCCGGTTGCGATCTGGCCCGGAAAAAGGGCGACGGTCGATGTGATGTTTGCGGCCCTGGCACCCATGCCGAACAGCAGCAAAGCGGGAAAGGTAATAAACGAGCCGCCACCCGCCAGCGCGTTCTGCGCACCGGCAACCAACGCAGCTATGATCAGAACGGCAAACAGCCCGGCATGGTGCATCGCCGCATGTTAGGGGGAATTGCCGGCGATAGCACCCCCGCGGCGCGATTTGACCCGGAACGCAGGTTGTCTAGAACGCAACTGTATCAACCAGACAAGCAGGCCCATGTCAGACAGCACGGCCCAGAAAGAAAGCCCCGACCAAACGTTGGCGCGTGCTTTGAACGCGGCCAAGGCGCGCCGTGTCAACGAGGCGATCGGCATCTGCCGCGACTTGCTGGTGAGTTCGCCCGACCTGCCCGGCGCGTTGGGTTTGCTGGGCGGCATCCTGGGCCAGGAGGGCCGCGCCGACGAGGCGATCCACCTGCTGAAATCCGCACTGGCCCGCCAACCTGGCGTGGGCAACTGGCACCTGAACCTGTGCGCGCTCTACCGCGGCAAGAACATGCTGGACGAGGCGCTGGCGTCCGGCCTGGAGGCCATACGCCACAGTCCCGATACCGCCCCGCACCGGGTGGAGCTGGCATTGACGCACCTTTCGCGCGGCGAGCGCGACCTGGCCTCGTTGCGCTATCGCGAGGCCATGGCGCGCGAGCCGGAGAATCCGGCCGCCCATATGGGTTTGGGCGAGTTGCTGCTGTCGTTCGGCGAGTATCCGCCCGGCTGGCTGGAATATGCTTGGCGCAACAAGCTGGACCAGGCACGCGGAACCCTGCCTCGGATGACCAGCGCGCAGTGGAACGGCATGCACCTGCCGCAGGGCACGCTGCTGCTGGTGGCCGATCAGGGTTTCGGCGATATGATCCAGTTCGCCCGGTACATCCCCTGGGTGAAGCAGCGTGTGCCCAAGCTGCTGGTGGGCTGGGGGCCGGAGGTGACGGCGTTGCTGGCCCACCACCCGGACATCGACGTGTGCTTCCCCACCTGGGCGGACGCGCCACCGCACGACGCCTACGTTCTGCTGTCCAGCCTGCCGCAGCTGTTCAACACCGAGCTGGCGACCATACCCGCCCCGATCCCCTACCTGACCATGCCGCCGGAACGGGTGGCGTATTGGCGCGGGCGGCTGGATACCTTGCAGCCCAACCGGCGTCTTCGCGTAGGCCTGGCCTGGTCCGGCCGGCCTACCCATCCCAACAACCTGCGCCGTTCCGTCCGGCTTGAAACGCTAGCGCCGATCCTGGCCGTAGAGGGCGTGGACTTCTACGGCTTGCAGAAGCCGCTTCCCGAGGAGGACCGCGCCTACGCGGCGACCCTGCCCCGCTTCACCGACCTCTCGCCAGAACTGGGCGATTTCGCCGAAACCGGTGCGGCCATGCACAGCCTGGACCTGGTGATCGCCGTCGATACCGCCGTGGTGCATCTGGCCGGCGCATTGGGGGTGGCGGCCTGGGTGCTGGTGCCGGAACCGGCCGACTGGCGGTGGCTGCTGGATCGCACCGACAGCCCCTGGTACCCGACGCTGCGGCTGTTCCGTCAGCCGAGGCCGACCGAATGGGCGCCGGTCACCGTGTCGGTTGCCGAAGCGCTCAAGGCACGTGCAACCGAAGAAACGGCCTGACGGCCGAGGATACACGGCACCGATACCGGTGCCGATCACACCCGTGCCGCGCCTGTGCGCCGCAGGTTTGAAGCAGCCTCGCCCGAGCTTATCTACCGCCTATGAGCCAGTCCCTGTCTGCACCCCGCACCGCCGAGCGTTCGGCGTCCGTGGCCTTCATACCGCAGCGCCAGCCCGCCAAGCCGGTCACCAACCGCTTCCGCGTCGTTTCCGACTACGAGCCCGCCGGTGACCAGCCGGCCGCCATTAGTGAGCTGCTGTCCAGCATAGAGTCGCGCGAGCAGGACCAGGTGCTGCTCGGCGTTACCGGCTCGGGCAAGACCTTCACCATGGCCAAGGTGATCGAGGCGTTGCAGCGCCCGGCGCTCGTTCTAGCGCCCAACAAGACGCTGGCCGCCCAGCTCTACGCCGAGATGAAAAGCTTCTTCCCCGACAACGCGGTCGAGTATTTCGTCAGCTACTACGACTACTACCAGCCGGAAGCTTACGTGCCGCGCACCGACACCTATGTCGAAAAAGACAGCCAGATCAACGAACAGATCGACCGCATGCGCCACGCGGCCACGCAGTCTCTACTTGAACGTAACGACGTGATCATCGTGGCCTCCGTCAGCTGCATCTACGGCATCGGCTCGGTCGAAACCTACTCGCGCATGGTGGTCAAGCTGGAGGTGGGCGGCCGCATCGACCGCGACACGCTGGCGCGCGCACTGGTGGAGCTGCAATACCGGCGCAACGACGTGGCCTTCGCCCGCGGCAGCTTCCGGCTGCGCGGCGAGACCATCGATGTGTATCCCGCGCAGTTCGAGGACCGCGCCTGGCGCATCATACTGTTTGGTGACGAGATCGAATCGCTCGAAGAATTCGACCCGCTGACCGGCGAGCGTACCGGCACGCTGAAAGAGATCCACATCTACGCCAACAGCCACTACGTGACGCCGCGCCCGACGCTGAACCAGGCGATCGTCGGCATCAAGGAGGAGCTGCGCGCGCGCCTCGACGAGCTGGTGGCCGGAGGCCGGCTGCTGGAGGCCGAGCGGCTGCAGCAGCGCACCACCTTCGACCTCGAAATGATGGAAACGACAGGCTCCTGCAAGAGCATCGAGAACTACTCGCGCTACCTGTCCGGCCGTAAGCAGGGCGAGGCGCCGCCGACCCTGTTCGAGTACCTGCCCGAAAACACGCTGCTGATCATCGACGAGAGCCACGTGACGGTGCCGCAGATCGGCGGCATGGAACGCGGCGACTACGCGCGCAAATCCATCCTGGCCGAGTTCGGCTTCCGCCTGCCGTCCTGCATCGACAATCGGCCGCTGAAGTTCGCGGAGTGGGAGGTGATGCGCCCGCAAACGGTGTTCGTCAGCGCCACGCCTGGCCCCTGGGAGATGGAGCGCACCGGCGGTACGTTTGCCGAACAGGTAATCCGCCCCACCGGCCTGATCGACCCGGTGACCGAGGTGCGCCCGGTCGAACGCCAGGTGGACGACCTGCTCGCCGAGATACGCGCCACCACGCAGCGCGGCTCGCGCGTGCTGGTTACCACGCTGACTAAACGCATGTCGGAGGACCTGACCGAGTACCTGACGGAGAACGGCGTAAAGGTGCGCTACCTGCACAGCGACGTGGACACGCTGGAGCGCATCGAGATCATCCGCGACTTGCGCATGGGCGTATACGACGTGCTGGTCGGCATCAACCTGCTGCGCGAGGGCCTGGACATCCCGGAATGTGCGCTGGTCGCCATCCTAGACGCGGACAAGGAAGGGTTCCTGCGCTCCAAAACCTCGCTGGTGCAGACGATCGGCCGCGCCGCGCGCAACGTGGACGGCCGCGTGATCCTGTACGCCGACACGATGACGGAAAGCCTGCGCTACGCGATCGAGGAGACGGAACGGCGGCGCAACAAGCAACGCGCGTGGAACGAGGCAAACGGCATCACCCCGCAATCGGTCCGCAAGCACATCGGCGAGGCGCTGTCCTCGGTGTTCGAGCAGGACTATGTGACGGTGTCGCCGATCAAGGACTCCAAGGTCACCGACATGGTGGGCCGCGACTTGAAATCCTCAATCGCCGAGCTGGAAAAGCGCATGCGCTCGGCCGCCGCCGACCTCGAATTCGAGGAGGCCGGCCGCCTGCGCGACGAGATCAAGCGCCTGGAAGCGCTCGATTTGGGCCTGCCGCCCCCGCCGCCCAGCGCCGCCTCGCTAAAGCCCAAGCGCGACCGCACGCCGGAGCCGCTAGGACCGGGCGGCGGCGGCTACGACCCCGCCAAGATGCGGCGCAAGCGAGGACGGAAATAAGTGCCCGTCACCCCGGTGTCTCAGGATGGCGATGCCTCTTCACAGTCCTCCTCTCCTTCTTGTTTCACTCTTGCTTTTCTGCGCTGATGAGATCAAGCGCCCGCTCGAAATCGGCCAAGTCGATTGTTACGTCCTGATCCCTATCGGTGCCCGTCGTGTCTCCCAGCACGTAGCCCACTCGCTGTCCCAGGGCCGCGGTCAGGCTCGACTGGATGGTGCCCGGATCCCGCAACGTGCCGCGCAGGGCGCAGGTGACGGTGCCCGGTGGCGAGAACACCACGTTGTGCAGACCCGACCCGTACTCTCCAGCCACGTGAGTTGCCGCGGCGAAAACGGCGGCCTGCTCGGCCAAGCCCAGCAGTTCGGGGCGCACCACGGAAAACGCGGCCCGCTCGGCCGCGGCCTGTATCGCCGCGCGGTTGGTGGTCCGGCGGGTGGAGCCGGCCGGCCGCGCGATGAAGATGCGCGGCCCCAGCCCGGGATGCGTGGGCACGTTCGACCGCACGCGGTCCACCCAGAAGCGTGTCGCCGGCCCGAAGCTCGCCGACAGCCGCTCATACGTCCGCAGGGTGGTCGGCACGATCAGGCGGTCCGTGCGGATCACCTCGTTGCCAAAGAAATGCGGCACGAACTGAGCCTGGGCGATCCCTACCGCCTCCAGAATGTCCCGCACCCAATGCGGCGGCTTCATGGGGACCAGGAATCTCAGCGAGTCGAAGGTGAAGCCGCACGCCTTCAGCAACCAGAGCTTCGGCAGATAATCCACCAGGAAGTGGCCGTACACCTCGAAAGACGGCCCAAGAAAGGCAACAAGCGGCCCCTCTACGTCGCGCACCGGTATCTGTCCTGCGTTGAGGCGTTGGACGACGGTTTGCACGTAGGGACGGTGATGGTTGAGCGAGTCCGACCAGAAAGCATGCCCGTCCTTGATGGCTACGCCGGTGGGGCCGGCGGCAGCGTCACGCAGAACGAAGCAGCCGGTAGCCCGAAGGGTGGTCTGCCCGTACATCTGACGTGCCAGCGGTGACCCCAGGGGGCCGAAGATGAACTCGGGGCGGGGTGGCGGCAGCGTTGCCGGCGCATCGACGCCTCGGAACGATACAGTCGGCGCCTCTCCGCGGGCTGCGTGCTCGCCCAACTCCTGTATGCGCCCGATCTTGGCCGTGAACAGCGTCACCCCCGATCGCGTCCTACGCGGCCACGTAGAATTCGGCCACTTTCAGCGCGATCTCGAAATCGTCGGGGTCCACGCGAAATCCCGCTTGCGTCCCGGTCGAGTCGCCTATGCCGAAAACGTAGCCGACCGGGTGGTCCAGCACCTGTGCGACCGACAGCTGGGTGGTGCCGGTGAGGCGGCCGGCCTCGTGCAGGGAGCAGACGACCGCGCCCGGCTTGCAAAACAAGGACGGCCACGAACCCTGCTCGCCGCATGTCACTATGGCCGCCGCACCGGCGAGGACGCGGGCGCAGTCGGCCGTCACGTGGCCGCTAAGGTTGAGGGTAGTGTAGCCGCGCTGCTCGGCAATCTCCGCAAGCTCGGGCGCGTTCCGCAGCGGTGCCTGAGGGCCGCACGCCACAAAGGCGCGCACCGTGCCGCCGGCTCCGGGCGCCGCACCGGCCGCCAGGGTGAGTGGCGCCGGCGCCGGCCCCGACCGTATCGGCCCGGCACCGCACCCCGCGTCCAGGCCAGTCGGCAAGATCAGGTCGCCGATGACCAGCGGCATGTCTGCGGCGCCGTACGTCCGGATGTGCGGCTGGCCCACGCCGAAGTGCGACAACGCATCGCCCACGACCGGCGCGAGTTGCGGGGACGACAGGACGCTCAGCGATCGCACGTCTAAACTGCACCGGTGCAGGAGCCGGATTCGGTAGGGAATCTCCAGAAACCAGTCCCGCGCTGAGGTGTCGAGCCGCTCGTCGAACAGCACGGTAGGACCATCGGCCTTTCGTGAGGGCTTGCCCTGGCCCGGCAATGCGGGCCGGTCGCTGCTAGCAACCGAGCCGGCCGAAACCAGCCCGTCGCCCGTCAATACCGCGTCGTGCACACGGTAGTAGCCGGCCGATTGCCCCTGTGCCTGGCCAAACACGTGCTTCAGGGCTGCCCGGCCAACGGGGCCGAACAGGAAGATCGGCTTGGGCAAGGCGTGCCCGGTCGTGACAAGAGGGTGGAACTCCATGGCTCCAGATACTCCCCGCTCGGTGGGGGCACCACATCCCGCGACGCGGGCGTAGGTTTATGCGGCAGTTTCGCTTGCCGCCGCCCGCACCAGCATCCACCTGCACTCCGCGACAATGGAGGCAGAACCCGATGCGCAGTGCCGTTATCCTATGCCTGGCCACGCTTCTGGCCTCCGGCGTGGCCATAGCCAAGCCGGACCCTAAGAGCACCTGCATCTTCGACCGCGACATCGACCACACCGACCGGCCAGACGACACCACAATCCTGTTCACCATGCGCAACCACACGGTATGGAAGAACACGTTGCCGGTGCCCTGCTACGGCCTGCATAACGAGCCGGACGGCTTTACCTACCAGCCGACCGATCCGGGCACGGAAGAACTCTGCTCCAACCAGGTGACCATCCGGTTGAACTTCAACCAGACCATCTGCCAGCTGGGCGACTTCAACCGCGTGAAGTGACATGGCGCGGCTATGTTGCATGGCCGCGAAGAGGCTTCCTTTAACAGGAAGCCATTATTGGTGTTTTATAACCGATGTTGGCTTGCCTGCCGCTACAGTCGATCTTGCCTTTTGCTGATTGCCTCTTCGTGTTCCGTCCCTGCTGGATCGAGAACAGCCGGCGAGGCGTCATGCCGCCAGGCGCGCCTCCACCTCGGCCGGCGCCATCCGGGTCAGCGCCGTGTAGTCTTCCACCAGCGTGCGGGTGATCTGGCCCGGAGTGAAGTGCTGGTCGCCGATCTGGCGTACCGGCGTCACCTCGGCCGCGGTGCCGGCCAGGAACACTTCCGTCACGTTCGCCAGCTCCTCCGGCTGCATGGCGCGCTCGATCACCGGCATCTGCCGCCGCCGGGCCAGGCCCATCACCGCGCGGCGCGTGATGCCGTCCAGGAAGCAGTCGGGCGTGGGCGTGTGCAGCTTGCCGTCGATCACGAAGAACGCGTTGGCCCCGGTCGCCTCGGCCAACTGGCCGCGATAGTCCAGCATCATGGCGTCCGCACAGCCCTCCGCCTCCGCCTTGTGCTTGGACAGCGTGCCGGTGATGTAGTTGCCGGTGGCCTTGCTGGCGGTGGGTGCGGTGCGCGGGTCGGGGCGGCGCCACTCGGACCAGCTCAGCTTGATGCCGGCCAGGCGCTCGGCCATAGCGAAGTAGGACGGCCACTCCCAGCACGCGATCGCCAAGTGGATGCGGGTGTTCTGCGCCGAGACGGAGAGCTGCTCCGACCCGCGCCAGGCCAGCGGCCGCAGGTAACCCTCCGTCATGCCGTTGGCGGCCAGCGTGTCGATGCAGGCCTGGTCGATCTGCTCGGCCGTCCATGGGATCTCGAAGCCCAGGATACGGCCCGAGCGGAGAAGCCGCTCGGTATGCTCGCGCAGGCGGAAGATGTGGCCCGCATAGGCGCGCTCGCCCTCGAACACGCCGCTGCCGTAATGCAGGCCGTGCGTCAGCACGTGCAGCTTGGCCTCCCGCCAGGGAACCAGCGTGCCGTCCCACCAGATCTGGCCGTCGCGGTCGTCGAAAGGGATCAGCGCCATCTGCTCACCGGTGTGGAAGGTTTCGGGTTAGGCTACCAGCCCACGCAGTGTCGCATAGAAGCTGGAGCCGGAGATTTCCACAATGCGCGGGGGAGACATGCCGAATAAAGGGGATCCTCACAAAGGTGGTTCCGACGCCGAGGGGCAGGGACGGGGCGGCATGGCCGGCGCCAGCCTGCTGTTCCTGCGCGAGGAGCAGATCAGGCTGGCGCAGGACATGCTGTTCCTGGCCGGCCGCGACTTCGCCGCCGCGGCCGACCCCGTGCTGGCCGAGGCCGGCCTGGGCCGGGCGCACCACCGCGCCCTGCACTTCATCGGCCGCATGCCCGGCCTGACAGTGACCGACCTGCTGGCCGTGCTGTGCGTAACCAAGCAAAGCCTGTCGCGCGTCCTGGCCGCCCTGGTCGAGGCTGGTTTCGTTAGCCTGACACCCGGCCGCCAAGACCGGCGGCAGCGCCTGCTGCAGCTGACCGAAGCGGGCACCGCCCTGGAGCGGCGCCTGTTCGACCGCCAGCGCGAGCGGCTGTTGGCGGCCTATCGCGAGTCGGGCGGGCCGGCGGTGGAGGGCTTCGGCCGCGTGCTGCGCGGGGTGATGAGCCGCGCCGGCCGCGCCACGCTGGACGAGATCGGCAAGGCCCCGTTGGCGCGGCGGCTATGAACGGGGACTCGCACATCCTGGTCGTGGATGACGACGCAAGGCTGCGCACGCTGCTCAGCCGCTACCTCGCCGAGAACGGTTTCCGTGTCAGCACCGCCACCCACGCCGCCGATGCGCGCGACAAGCTGCGCTTCCTGGCGCCCGACGCGCTGGTGCTGGACGTGATGATGCCCGGCGAGACGGGGCTGGCACTGACCGCATCGCTGCGGGCGGAGAACGCCCGCGTGCCGATCCTGCTGCTGACCGCCCAGGGTGCGCCGGAGGACCGCATCGCCGGCTTCGAGTCGGGGGCGGACGACTACCTGCCCAAGCCGTTCGAGCCACGCGAGCTGGTGCTGCGGCTGCGCGCCATGCTGCGCCGCTCCGCCGTGGTCGCGGCCGAGGCACCGTCCGGCCCGCTGCGCCTGGGCCGGCTGGAGTTCGACTGCGCGCGGGCCGAGCTGCGCGGGCCGGAGGGGCCGATGCACCTGACCGGCGGCGAAAGCGCGCTGCTGGCGGCGCTGGCCGCGCGGCCGAACGAGGTGCTGACGCGCGAGGACATCGTGGCTGCGCTGGGGATGGACGAGGCCGGCGAGCGCGCCATCGACGTGCAGGTCACCCGCCTGCGCCGCAAGATAGAGGCCGACCCGCGCGAGCCGCGCTTCCTGCACACCGTCCGGGGGCGTGGCTATGTGCTCAAGCCCGGACTCTAGGCCATGACGCCTCTCGCCGCGTGGGAGCGGCCCTCGCGAAAGCTGCTGCCGCGCTCGCTGCTCGGCCGCTCGCTGCTGATCATCCTCGTACCTCTGGTGGTGGTGCAGGCAGTGGCGCTGCTGATCTTCTACGGCAGCCACCTCGACCTGATCTCGCGCCGGCTGTCTGGCGCGGTGGCCGGCGAGATTGCGCAAACGACGCGGTTGCTGCAGGCCCGCGCCGACCAGACCTGGGTGCTGCGGTCGGGCCTGCGCGACTTCGACCTGCACATGCGCGTGCAGCCGGGCGCCCATGTGGTTCCGGGCGCGCGGGTGAACATACTGGGCCCGATGGACGACGACCTGGCCGTGGCCCTGCGCGAGCGCGTGGGCCTGCCCTTCGCCATGGACTGGACGCACGATCCCACCTCCGTGCTGATCGACGTGCAGCTGCCGGACGGCGCAGGCGTGCTGCATGTGGAGGCGCCGCGCAAACGCCTGTACACTAGCATGATCTACGTCTATGTGCTGTGGCTGGGCGGCAGCTCCATCCTGCTGTTCAGCATCGCCGCGCTGTTCATGCGCAACCAGGTGCGCGCCATACGTCGCCTGGCCGCCGCGGCCGAGGATTTCGGCTTGGGACGCGACACGGCTGCCATCCGGCCCGAAGGCGCCATCGAGGTGCGGCGGGCCGCCACCGCCTTCAACCGCATGCAGGAACGCATACGCCGCTTCCTGACCCAGCGGACCGAGATGCTGGCCGGCGTCAGCCACGACCTGCGCACGCCGCTGACGCGCCTGCGCCTGGCGCTCGCCATGCTGCCCGCCGAGGGGCCGCTCGCCGCAGACGCCGCCGAAATGACGGCCGATGTGGAGGAAATGGAGCGCATGATCAGCGGCTACCTGGCCTTCGCCCGCGGCGAACAGGCCGAGCAGGCCCAGCCGGTCGACCTGGCTGCCATGCTGCAGGACGTGGCGGCCAGCGCGCGGCGCACCGGGGCCGCCGTGCGGGTGGACGTGCCGGGCGCGCTCACGCTGC
>CAXUGD010000005.1:0-32350 GCA_964250355.1 uncultured Acetobacteraceae bacterium
CCCCTGCAGGCACAGTCCACGGGCCTTGCGATGTGGGTTGAAACACCGCAATATTGTGGGTTCCTGGTGAAAGCTTCGGCAACTTCCAAGGCAGGAACGGAGCAGTCGGAACAGTTTGTATGTTGAAGGCCTGAATAGCCGTCGCGCCGGACGTGAGCGTTATTGTGTATAAGCCTACCCACCCGACATCGACTGCGGGAATGGGAGGCGTGCCGCCCGCGACGGCCGCGCCAGCCTTGAGCATCAACTGAACGCTCTGCAAACGCTGCGTATTTTGTGCTACAGCGTCGTTTAAAGGTCCACTATAGGGTTGTGCCGGGTTGGCCGCGTTGTAGTAAGGCAGGATTACCGGAGTAGCATCAGTCTCGAGCAGGCAGGCCTGGATCAGGTATGTTAGGCTCTGACCACTGGCGACAGGCGCAGTCAGAGTGAAGATCGTCGCGTTCAGATTCGTCCCGATACGCACCAGTTGCGACGTCGGGAGTGCCGCAAGTGAGCCGAAGGCGGTAGTGTCAACCGCCCCCAATTGTGTGAGACAGCCCGGTCCGACCGATACTGACATGGAGGCGGGTTGCGTCGGCACACAAGTCAGGCCATCAACGACGGTCGATGTTCCAAGCGTCGCCTGCGCCAGATAGCCAAGGGCGACCATCGTGTTACGCTGGATGCTCAGTATGTCCGTATCAAGCGGAATGCTACCCGGATAAACGATCTGCCTGTCCATTGTGGAACATCTCCTGAGATGGTAAACCTCGACAAGATCTCAGCCCGGCAAGCAGGGCTAATCAATACTTACCCAAGCTGTACAGCCGAGAGGGATTACTTTCTCTACTGCTGAAAATATGTCGTTATCGACTACTGGACTAAGGGCCATATTTAAATTACCGTATGCGACCACACCACTGGTCCCATACCCCGCCAACTCTGCTACTCCCAGGCCCTTTGGTCGATACGCCGTAATGAAAAAGGCGTGTGACAAGCTCAGGTTACCATAGCCACCGCCAACGTTGTATCCCAGCCCCCCAATATTATACCCACCCGTATCAGCAGGTCGCGCTGGCTCGAACAGATATGGCTGATTACCTGTCAAGTCCACCAACATTGTCTTCACCGCAAAACGCGTTCCTCGCGGCCGAAATAGTTCTTGTTTGATCCTTACTACAAAACTGGCGTCACTCTCTCCCGCTCGCCGAGGCAGATTACTACCGAAAAAATCCAGGCTAGTAGCATCGACGAACGGACCTGACGAGGTATCAATTCTTGTTAGCGCCGTGACTTCGACTATTAATCCATACACAAACTGCCAAGCATAACCGAGTGCACCAAGGACAGAGTCGGTTACCGGTGCCGAGTCGGAAAACCAGCCCTGTGGCAGCACACTTCGCAAACGACGTACAAAATCCGCAACGTCTCCAATCATTCTACGCCGTCACCACGTTGATCGGCCCAGTCACGAAAACAGTTCCCGACTTAGCTGTAATATCGACGCTGACACCGTTCAACGTCGTGCTCACAACGCTAATGATGTCATTGCTCGTCGCGTGTGCAATCGCCTCAAGCTTCGAGATCGCCAGTGTAGCTCCCATCGGCAAACTCCGGATCCAGATCAAGATAGCCTGCTGAACTGCAGCAACCGTCGTAGGGATAGATACGCTGCCCAATGTCGAAATCGTCATTGCAACCGCTACATCGGCGATAACAGGCCCACTTACCGAGTAGGTGGAGCCTATCGGTCTGACCAGATCGACTGCAGCGTTCACTTCGGTCAACAACGCATCGCTGGCTGAGCCGGTACCATCATCAACCACCACGCAAAAATTGCCGGGCTGCGCAAGTCCATTCCTGTCGACGTTCTCCGTCACACAATAGCGTAGACCTTGCTGCAAGCCCTGTATGGATGCACCGACCGCATCGACTGTCGCCAATGACCGACTGTTCACAAAAAGTATAAAGCGGGAGCGGAGCGCCCCGTCACTCTCCGCGTCAACGCCATTGAAAAAAGCAACTGGATTGTCAACGTAATCAACGCCGGGAATAGCCGACCCAAGTAGTCCGACAGACCCCGCCACTACGTTTCCGATCGCACCAGGCACAAGTGCCTGAACAGGTAATGTAACCTCGGCGATGCCCAAGGCAGCCGCATAACCAGATTGTCCATCCCACGCTGGATTAGACTGATCTGCAATAACGGCGAAGCTTTGGCTTCCATCCACTGTTCTCACAACGGCCCCGACCGGTATAGTCGCCTGTAAGCTCGTCGCATAACGCCCAAATACAACATCGCCCCGGCTGCGCGCGCCGGGTAGGCGAACAAGCGAGAAATCAGCCATCCAACTGTCTAAGTCGCTGCCCACGCTTGTCGCCGCACGTGTCATAGAGAGTACTTGAAGTATCAGCCACTGCATCCACAAAGCAACTGAAGCGCATGCCTCCATCAAAGCCCGCAACACGCTGCCAACGGAAAGGTCGATGACACCCGACGCACTTCCTTGCAGACCAGCTGACATGTTCTGAAGCAGGGTGGTAAAATTCTGCAATGGTAGTATCACAGTTATAGACTCACTAGAAAGGATAAGGTTTGATCAATGTTACTTGGTGAGTCGACATACTGTATATGCACGTACACACCACCATCCGTTGCGTTCTGGACTGTGATGGTGGGCTCAGGCACACGTGCCACAGCGCTTTCAAGAAAAATCTGCGACCTGATGCGTGCCTTGATTGCTGATACGTCACACGGCATCCCGACAAATGCGCCCAATCCGGCACCATAGTCGGGCTGCCAAAGGTATTCGCCCGGGTTCGTCAGAAGCCGCCGCAACACGCGCTCTCTTCCAAGCAATAATCCCGAGCTTAGCGCGATGTCTCCGGTGGAGCTCGAACTCAGGTCGTTGTTCCAAGACAAGGCGGCATCAGACATAGATGACTCCTAATCTGTCGGACTCGGCGTAGCGTTGCCGGGTGGATGCACATGAACGTTGTAGTGGGAGCGCAGCGCGGCCATCGATCCGTGGCTGTCGCTTACGTTGCCGCTTACTTTGAGATCGCCGGAATGCAGCCAAGTAGCCGCTGAGCTGACAATCGAGCCGTCGTTCAAAAGCTTCAAAAAGCTACCGCTTTGGTGAACGAGCCAAAACTCTCCCACCGGCGCGTTTGGTGGCGCTGTCGTCGCAGACCACAACCGAGCCACAACGATCCCGTGCTCGGCGTCGCCCTCCTGCCACACCACTAGCACTTGGTCGCCAGGCGAGGGAGGGCAACATAAGCCCCAGCCAGCACCGCCCCACGGCGATGCGACAGGTAGCCATCCAGAAAGCACGTTCTCAGGCTGGATAAGGACCTTCACGCTGGCCTGCGCCGGATTGACGGAGGAGACCAGTGCCAGCCGAGGTTGAGCCCAACCCTGATCGAGTTGCGCCGATTGACCCCTAAGGTGATTCAGAAAGCTGTCCATGGCGGGATCCTGGCCTCAATCGTCTCGGTAAAGCCGTGGTCGAAGGACAGGCGTGTTTCAACGCTGGTTAAAATGTATGTTCCATCAAAATCGGTCCCTGTCTGCGACAATACGAGTGTCTGTCGAGGCCGCGTTGAGAGTGTTCCAGGTCGCTCAAACCTGATGACGCGAGCGTTCTGTGACATCTGTATTAGCATCCGACTTGCCAGCGAGGCAGCAGCAATCTGGCTGAGGTTTGGCTTCACTACCATATAATTGCGATTGGCTGATCCCACAGTTGCGGATTGAGCCGTTTGTAAGACAGCCGCCTGCGCTTGCGAATCCCAGCTCTTGACGGTGACGGCCAGCCCACCGCTCAAATTCAACGTTCGTTCGAGATGAAGTGATCGGCAATCTGCCGGCGTCAAAAAAATTGGGAACGGGTCGAGCGCAGCGGGACAAAAATTCAGTACGTTACCGTCCACCCAGACATCGAACCCTTCAGTTGAGGCAAGCTTTACAAGCAGGTCCCAATCCGTCGTGGCGCCTGAATATTGGTCAAGCGTGATCCGTGAATGATTTCCTTCAAGCTCTCGACCTACAAGCGTCGCCGTCGGCGTCACATTACTCGTCAAGCCCTGACGAGCAGCAAGCAGAGTGGCGATATCGCTTGCAGTCTGATTCTCGAACGACTCCTGAGTTCGTGCTTCAAGAAATCGTGCTGTCAAGTCCCGACCCTCAACGTGGATCAGTCCAGCGCCAATATCGTAATCGAGACGATCAACCTGTCCCTGAATAAAATTTGCCCAGCTACCGTCAAGGCCAAGACTGATGGCTACCTCTATGGCGCTTGCCGACCAAATGTCATACGCCGAAGTATCAAGCGCAACGCTCAACCTATATCTATCTGCACCGAGAAAGCTGTTCTTAGAAATCTCGATATCCATGACGTTGTCGATGGGTGAGCCGTTCGCAAGCACGGCAAACGCGGGTACCCGCGCATCACTGGAGCCCAACCCCACCTCCAGCTGCTGGATCGATTTCTGGCAACTTAAGTGTTTGAAGGCCGACTAGCCAAGGATCGCTGATGGCATTCATAGATGCGATACGAACCCACTGTGTGGCATCACCTAAATACTCCAGGGCTACCGCAAACAAGGTGCTGCTTCCCACAGTCACAACTCGCATCACACACCTATCTGGAGAATGTTCGTAGCCGACCTGTTTAAGAAGCCGCGGGCGCAGCAAAGCTGTGCAAGCGACCCTGCGCTCGACACGGTCTGTGAAACACTTCCAGATTGCAAGCCGACCTGGGCGGCTTGGATACCCTGCTCTACAGAGCTTTGAACCGCGGTCAAAGCACCGCTGGATACTGGCATCTCGCTTACCGACGTGGCAAGCGACGACGATACACTCGCGATCTGTTCGGCCTGGGTAGAACCCACAAGGCTCTGAGCCGAAGCCAGGTCGGTCAGAACAGACGTGATGGCAGATGGAGCGAGAACCGTCGTGCCTTGAGCAAGGTCTCGTTGAACAGTACAGCTAATTCGATATGGTATCCACCATGGATTCCTGAAATCAAAATGCAGTTCTGCGATGATGACAGAGTAGCAAAACGCATCCCATCTGAGCGTCTGTACGTCGCCGGCAACGCGAACAGCGTCCAAGGTGCGCGCTCTTTCCGCAGCATCACTGCCCGATAAAACTCCCGACCAGACAAGCGCGGAATCATCGCGTCCTAGAACATCTATGACGCGAACACCTCCGATAAGCCTATGAACAGCGAGTTGCTGGCGACCTCCAAATCCGATACGGCTGGGTAGCTCAAATCCCTCCAGCTCAACAGTACCAACCTGAAGCAGACTCATGCGCCCACCGTTGCCCCGGGCATAAGCCGGCCACGTCGCATGTCAAATCCGGTCGGGCCTACGCTCGCTCGCTCCGCCTCACGACTCAACAGACGAGACATCCATCGCCCAACTAAGGCGCCGTCCAAGAACACGTCGCCTCGAATCCCACCCTCGTGACTCTGGTTCGGCTGGTTTGCTACGTCACTCGGGCGAGCTGCTCCGGAAACGGCAGGGTTGTCGCCGGACGCGCCAGTCGAGGACTCAGGTTCACGCCAGTCGCGACGTGACTGTCGCCGCGTGTCCAGTCCTGTTGGGGAAGGTAGCCGAGGTGCAGAGGGCGAACCTATCAAGTTACCATCGCTCGCAACTAGAGCCGCGTAGAAGTCCGCTGCGGGTTCATGCTGTCGTGACCCAACAGGAGCTTGAGCAGACTGTGGCGCAAACAGCACCGTCTCATTCTGTCTGAAAGCTGCTCGATCACTCACTGTCTCAGACTGCACGCCCCGCGCAGATGCGATCTGTGGGCTTGCCGCTGGTATCGGCTGAGGTGCGAACTCACGTAGCTGGGCCGGGGCTGAAGCAAGCGTCAGCTTGGCGCTCGGGGTCACCGGCGACGTTGCCGATTGAGAGCCTGTCGTTGCAGGCCCACTCACCCTGTAGATTTTGGTGTTGGCCGGTACGGGCAAAGACGCTGTGGAACGTGTGCTGACAGCTGGCGCAGGTGTAGCTTCATCGCCTTTATTGCCTCGCACGGGCATCGCTTGGACAGCCGATTCTTGTGCAACACTGCTTACGGCCAACTCTCGTACGACACTGCTTGCCACCATGGGTGATCCCGGCAGCGCTGCTGTTATAGCTGTATTATTCCACGGCGCTTGATTCGATAAAGGACTCTCGTCAACTACCGGCTCGCTTGCAGCGATACTCTGCTCATTGCCGGCCCACGTGGGGCCTTCAGGCGCAGCCTTCGACTTACCTACAGCACCCTCCGCCGCCTGGCGTAGTCGTTGAACAGAGACGCTCTCCGCATAAAGCGCTGCCTCAAGTTTGTTGATTTCTTCTCGCGCCCTCGCTATCGCACCTGAAATACCACCGGCTAGTGCCAGAGACACACCAATCTCAGACTCCTTGGTCATCATCTCACCCTGAAATGTATGGGCAGAAGCGAGGCCGCTAACTGAACCTGACGATGGAGTTGATCAATGCAACGCCATTATTCACCAGGCGCTAGCAAACGTCACCTACTGCTCTTTCCAGCACCTGGCTGCCCAGTCGTAATGCAACCCATCCAACGACCCGATCGCAACAACCCAAGCTAATCGCTCGTCAGCAGCCAGCGAGAAGGCTACATCAAAAGGCACCCCGTTCCTGACTAGATATAAGCTGTCAACCAGATCAGGGTGCCGACTCAGTTTCCCGACGCAGCACTCCCAAGCTCAGGCTGCACGGCATTTGATAACACGCCCGCTACCGCGGCTATGCCCACGTCACCCAATTTGGCCACGAGCGCCTCGATCTGTGCCTCCGTAACCGGCGGCGGAACAGGCACGCCATCAATGGCGCTGACAGAGCACGCCAGCGTTGCCATGCCCAGGTATGGGCTGTTCTGCGAAAGTATAGGACCGACCGCCTTAAACAAACGCAGTCGGTCCAGAGCCGTCAAGCTAAATACGACGAGTTCGCGCCCCTGGGCATCTTGCAACGTCTGTGTAGCTCGGGCTGCATTCACAATCTGTGCGGTGGGTGACATACTTAAACACGCTGTCTCTGAGTGGCGAAAAACTCGAGCTTCTGCTTCACGCTGGAATCCCCTTTCCAGCTACCTGCGTTTACGAGTTTGAACACCACGCCGCTATATTGGTATGTGGACACCGACCCGTCCACCTCCGTCACATACTGGTAAACGGTGCCGGCCGGCAAGGACCCCTGGCTCAGAAATATCTGCTCAGACGAAGCGATAAAATCGTCGATAGCGCTTGTCCCGCGCTCCACCTCGAAACTCCCTTCCCAGCCCTTTGGCAGCTCGGCGCCCATCGGCACCCCATCAAGCCGATCCAGACGGACAGACTGGGTCATTTGACGGCTTTCAAAGCTCATGACGTAGGTCAGATCCACGCGTCCCTGCGGACCCATGACGACCAATTGACAATCCCGTCCAATGGAAAACGAGTTTATCGGCATCTCACTCTCCTACTTCCCAATACGCGTGGATCAAAATGATCTTAAGATATTCCACTCGGCAAAACCTGATGTTGAACGACCACCGTCTGTCCACCCTCGACGTTCACGATGAATTTCTCGTTTATACTCTGGAACTGAACCTGGGCATCGCTCTGAACAAATCCAAGACTTGTCCGCGCCTGCGGATTGTTGGAGCTGTCGCAAATGACCGAGTAGGGGGCGCTACCATTCGTGCTCCCCAGAATACCTTCCGCCAACAATGTTTGCAGAAAGCTGAGTTGCGTCGCACGTATCTTCTGGAAAAGCCCGGCGTTGATCACCTGACCGACAAATTGCCCCATCCCGGCGGTCAACGTCGCAGCAACGTAGTTTGTCAGACGCGTGTAGTTGTCGCCGTCTATGGCCGGGTCGGAAGACGTGTTGTGCCCGCAGCGGACACCCCAATAGCTCCCACCTGGCTGCGGATTTGTGATTACGTCGATGCCGTTCTCAAACAGCACCTGCAGCTCGGCGTCGCTATACGTCGCCGTCTGGCCACTACCCGGCACACCTGTGCGTTGAGTGCCTATGACGCTGTAGAGGGGCTTGTTCAAACTCGACTGCTCGGGTGACAAGTTACTGAGACGGCCAACGACGAAACCCTGCGGTGACACCAGTCGTGTCACACTATTGACCTGGTCGCTCCAGAAAATCCAGTCCCCGAACATCAGCTTTGCAGAGTAGGCGTCCAGCCCGACGTTCTGCTTCAACGCGACAGCGTCCGCAATGGCCTGGCCGGACGGGCCGGTAAGTATCATGTAGACACCTTCGGACAAACCAAACGCCGCCTGCGTGGTCCATTGCGTGGCATCATCCGCGTCAACCAGCACGCCAAGCCCGCATCCCTGTGAACGCAGGGCATACATGCCGGTTCTCGGAACCGTGTCGCTGCCGATCAAGGTGGAAGACGCAGCACCACTAGCACCGTCACTCCCGCCCGCCAAACCCAGCGGACCAAGGGCCGAGGGCGTCGCCGCGGTCAAAGACCCCATCGTGGCAACCACCATCTGCGAAGGGCCTCGCAAAGGTCCATTGCCAGTGTTGATGGCGTTGACCAGGTTCTGCCAGAACGCCGCGGGGCTGCTGGCCGGGATATTCCGGTAAACCTCCGGCACAAGTCCCGGCATCGAAATGGTTGCCTGCCATTGCCCAACAACAGATGCAGGCGCCAACGTGAAGCTGATCGCGTTGCCAAGCACGCCGGTGTAGCGGGCGCTCAGCATTACCGAGAACGCGCCGCCAGAAAGGCCAATCGCGTAGTTCGCGGCAGCATCTGTGCCATCACTTACCCGAACGCATCGAAAGTTAGACGCACCCTGTTGAACAGCAGTGGCAACGGAGGTTCCCATGTCGAATTCTCGGGCGATCACCGGACCAAATGCCGTCGCATAGTCTGACATCGTACTAACCGCGACGGGCTGGTTGATCGGGCCCCAAGAAGCGGTTCCCACCATGCCCACCACATTCGTGGGTACTCCGTTCAACACAAGGTTTTGTGGTGCCACGATCTGCACATACAAGTCTGGCACGACGAGAGAAGTTGTGTTTATTGAACCCTGCTGAAATATCGGCATGTCTCAAACCTCCTTAAACATGTTCTGGTCAAGCGCCGGCAACATGGTTCTGACAAGACAATGGGCATGCTCGCCGTGTAGTAAGTCTTCAATCTGGTCACGTTCAGTAATCAACATACCGGGAACCATCGCGCCGAACGATCGCACAACAAGTAATGCTGCTTCCAACGACAGTCTCCTCAGGCGTAAATCGGGCTTCCGATAAGGTTCAAGTCGCCGAACAGCATCACCGGTGCGGTGCTCTCCTGCGTCGTGCCATACTCGACTTCATACAGCAGGTCGCGTCGGTACTCAGGAGTGTTCTGGTTATCGTCGTTGCTCCCGGTTGACTTGTACCTTATTCTCCCATTGCTGCCATCCGGCAGAGTCAAGAACGAAGTCGATGCGAGACTGCTGCAAACCAAACTGCACACACGATCTCTAATGGCCGGACTTGAACACCAGACCGAGATGCGAAACTCCTGCTCTTGCCGCCCCCACTCGGTCAGCGTTGTGGCATCGGCAACGATCCGGGCGATCAGCTTTATGCAGCCAGGCACAGCCAGCGTAGTGCCGGACAGCCAACATGACCTGACTGCGCGAACGCTGTTGGCCAGCATCGCCGCAACTAATGCAGGAGTGTCCTCCGGCGTCGTCCGATATACAAAAGGTTGACCGTCCACCAACAATCCCACGGTTTGCCCAGGACCGCCGTTACCGGAGAAACTTACGGAGTTTCCAGTCACCTCAACGTACAGTGTCTGAACTCCCGGCGTCACGCACACGATTGGCGCCCAGCGAGTCGTGTTCCTGCTTGCCTCCGGCACCGGAAATACACTGACGTTGGCTACGCCCGCACCCAGATCAGCCTCAAGGCCTCCCATAATCGGCCAACCTCTATACACACGAACTGGCACTCCAGCCGCGCAAGTTTGTTCTTGCCCGGAGGGATAAAGCGCTGCAAGGATCGTTGTAACCAGAGCCGATTCGACGTCACTTAGATCTGCCACGGCTTGCCTCAGGTCGCGTTGTCATCTTCACGTCTGGAGCGGAGATACAGGTCCCACTCACGCTCAAGCTCCGGCTTGTTGCCAGCCCACTCCAGCACACCGTAGCTGTTGCGTTTCAAGTCTGTATCAGGGTCAAACCCGTGTGCGTTTCAAGTCTGTATCAGGGTCAAACCCGTGTTTGATGAACATTTCCCATCGGCCGAGATAGCCCCTGTTCTGCTTCGCACCGTGAAACCGGTGCTCGACGATACCCGGAAGCGCACAGAGTCTTCCATTCACATACCGTTGCGCGCGCGCTTGCCAGCGCAGGAGATGATTGCGATACGGCTCGCTCGTCTCCGCCGGCCAGCTCTTTTCCACCTTGCCAACCATGGCTAGCGCCATGTGGTGGTCGGCACTTCCCATGCCAGCCAGCTCGAACAAACCACCTGTCCAGTCCAGCATCTCTCTTCGGCAAGCCCAGAAGTAGCCGCTATGAGGATACTCGGCATAGCCACCGTCAAACTTCCAAAAATGCGCGCTCGTTGCTACCAGTGGCGCACCGACCATATACTGTGCGCAAAATGATTGATGCACGCCAATCAGCTCATCATTCGGACCCAGGTCAAGCGCTCGCGTCCAGGTCTGCAACACTCGGTAGTGCTGCAGATGCTCAACGACCTCGTGCGCCCAGCCGCCTTTACGATGCCAGATATCCGCATCGCCCCAAGCTATATATTCCGCGTCCGGCAGCCGTTTGATACCCTCATTGATTGCACACTCCTTGCTCCAAGACCAACTGTCAGACCGCAACCCGACATGATTCACGTGGGGGAGCACACAGGTAAAAGGTCGCTTGCCGTATTGCACTTCGACTACGGTCAGTCGAGCACCGGAGTCCAGGATGTGTACTACCCAGTCGCGAAAGTGCCTATCCGGCACTGACCATCGCAAAGGGTTGAATCTCGCTGTAATAACGTGAAGCTGCGCCGCCTGCATGAAGGTCCTCCGCGTTAAGCGCTGATCTGTCTTACAAGCAGCTGCCAACCTAGGCTATTCTGTTCTGCCGTATCTACAATGTAAGTACTGCCTAGATCGTCAGTGACCACATCAGCTATCCGCGGCGTTGCTGGCAACTCCGGTAGCAGCACCCTCCAGCTGCCCAGGCCAGAGCTGCCCACCTTTGTATTTCGTGTGCCTAGGCCATCGGCAAAGAGAGCAGCAGGCCACCCTGTAAGTACTGCCTGTCCGCCCGACGCATACAAGCCACTATAGCCGCCCTGGCTTGAAAGACCCGGCCTCACCAGAGTCACGCGTCTGTTGGTCAGCACGCATTGGATCGGCTGAGTAGGTGTCTGCACACCTACGAAATACGTGTTATCTGGCCCGACTATGTAATCACCGGGGCTCGTGTAGGAGGCATCGAACACTCCACGCCAAAGCGGCTGAAAGCGTACGCTCCCTTGCCCGGCAGCTCCTTCCGGCTCAAAAGCCGCAAATAACTTGATGATGCGATTGCGGTCATCAAGAGGAGGGCTCGTCCTCTTCGGGCGATACACAACGCAAATCGAGCCAAGTTTGCGTGCCGCTATTCCCAAACCACGAGCAACTTTGTCTTGCAGTGCTGAAGCGTCCATCAAACCGTCCAGTTCAGGCTGGCACCCGCCAGTCCATCACCAGGCGGCACTCCCAAAAAGCTACACAGGCGCCGCCGCCACTCATCCAGCAATCCTAGACGATCGCTCACCTCGCCTCTGTTATGCTTCCAGGTCGCAGCACCGTCGCTATCCAGGTTATCACTGGCAAGTGGCACTGCCGCCTCCAACGCGTTCAACGTCACGAGATAGTTGGTAATGACTGTGATCTCGGAAACGGCCAGGTTATTCATCCTGTATTCAAGCAGTCCATGCGCCGTGTAGAAGCGCCAGCCCATGTTCCCTGCTGGGGAGGCTCCAAAAACGGAGTATCCGCAGAACCTGCGAACATCGGTCTTTTGTTGGTCAGTCAGCACAAGCCCCTCCTCGCCGAAGCACGGCTAGCGCCTCATCACAGGTCCCGTAACCGGATTAACCGATGTGCTCGATCATAACGGCCCGCTTGAAATTTGCGTTCGTTGAGGTTGGAACCGTCAAACTATTTGTGGTCGTGTCCGACGGTGCACAAAAACCACCAATCCAATACCAAGATTGGGCAATTATCTGCTGCAATCGATCAATCGGCTCACGAGTAACCATGCACACGTTATCGACCAGGGACACGATAGAGTCCTTGGGTGCCACATCGTCCGCCGCCATGCCGGCAAAATCGCCCTCAATCAGCGCTCCTTGCCCCACCACAATCGGTCGCCTCACGATCGCACCCGCCAGCGTCGGATGCGGCTGCACGAAGGACTCGGTAGTCAGGACAAAACGCAGCCCCAAGAACTCGTTGATCACACCCTGACCAGGCCGGAAGATCTCATTCGCCGACGTGGAGCCGATGAACAAACGCTGAAAATCCTGATCAGCAAAGAGCTGGCGTGCGCTGATCGGATCCAGGTAACAATTATACGCCCCATCTATGTCCGGCACTGCGTTCAATCGAAGCCCTGCAACTGCATCCAAGATATTCGTCATCGAAAGCGTATCGCCGGCCTGGATCAGCGAGGTATTTTGTCGTGCGTTCGGTCGCAATATCAGCGATGCGGTAGCAGCCTGTACCGAGTTGCCCGCAGTGGCGTCGGCTACAGAAACACTGCTTGAAAAGGTCAGGGTGCCACTCTGCCCTCCAGGGGTCGTGGAGGTGTTGGTAGCATCCGGTCCGACACCGATCAGGGTGTAGATATCCGACCCGAGTGTCACACTCAGCGGGTTTGCAGTGCTCACCGCCTGCTGGATGCCACCCACAAAGGCCGTCTGAAACCCGCGGATGTCGTCCACACTAACAGTGGCGCCTGAGCTCGCCAAGGTCGTACGAACCCGCGTGTTGCCGCCGAAATACGAGGCGAACAGGGCGTTGCGCGCCAGGTCGTCAAGGCTGCGCGCGGCCTGCTCGCCGTTCACGTAGGCGTTCTGCAAGAACAGGCTGGCGATGCCGACCCGGCTAGTCACCATATTCAAATCCATTGTCGCCGCGTAGTGGTTCAACGTCAGCGTAAACTGCTCAACGTTCCAGCTTCCCGGCGTAAGGCCATTGTCGAGGTTCGTATTGGCCGAAGCAACAAGCGGCGTTGTCACAGCCGGCTTCAGGCCGGCACGGGTCTTTGTCAGTGTCTCGCCAATGCCAACCGCAAACTCCTCGCGGTCCGCACAGGCGCGATAGCCGATCTTAGACCGAAGAGCCTGCATGAACTCCCGCTCGAGAAAGCCCTGCTGGATGATAGGCTGCAACGCCGCGGGGAAATTAGAGATGCTCATGCGTGTCCTCAATAAAAAAGGGGCGCGAGGCCCCAGCGACTATCAACTATATCGGCCGACGTTTCTCAGCGGTGCCGTATCAGCTCAGCCCTGGCTGCCCGCCATTCCTCCACGCTCATCTCGGTCGCCAACCGACGACGAGCCGGTGTGGCCGCCGGCGCCGCTCTCAGACTACTCGAGCTGGCCGCACCGAATAACCAGGGTTTGTCACGACGCAAACCATTCACAACCGCAGCTGGATCGAAGCTGTCTGTTCCCCGCACCGTCAAAATCGCCGGGTCCAAAAGCCGGAGGCCGTCAATGTCGATAATGCCCGCTCTCACCGCCTCCGACCGCAGCTCCGATTGTCGAAGCCGTGCGGTTGCCTGAACCTCAACTTCACGAAGTTGCTGCTCCAGCGCGTCCGCACGCGCCTTCAAGGCAGCGTAGTCGCCGCTGTCGCCAGTCTCCTGGCCCTCGTCACTCATTCCGCTCTCTCCACTCTTATGCGTTCAAGCTCCACACCAACATCTTCGATGTCATACCCCGCAGCTAAGATGCGGGTAGCCGTCTCACGCGACATCTGCCCTGCCCCCACCAAAGCAATCACCGTCTCTGCAATTCGCTGTGCATCGAGGGCGTCCGGCGGATACCAATCCGGCCAGCGCAGGCTGACCGTTGCCGTCAAATCCAGGGCAGGAACGGCACAGTTCCCCAGCATCAACGGGTAGATCCGACTTGCACGAATGAACATTCGCGCCAGTGCCACAAGGCCGACTTCGCCGTAGCTCACGCGCAAATTGTCAGCCAGCCAGAGCAGACCCTGGTTCATGAGCTGAAGTGCCCGCCCACTCGCGGGAGCGCTCAACCGATTGGCCTCCGCACGGTTGCCGTGCAGGCTTTCCAATGCAAGCTCCCGAAGCGTTCGAACGTAGTCGATCACGGCCTGGCTTGCCGTGCCGCCTATCTCCAGCAGCTTTGCGTCACCTTTCTCGCTGACAACAAGGGCGTTCGCCGCGCCCCGCACCATGGTTCCGTCCAGCCCTGCCGGCTCGCGTATCAGCAGCGTAGGATCGCTGCTATATTTCAATCCGCGGCCTGCCTGGCTCAGCTGATAGTCTATTTCGATCGAGGTATCGATAGCGCTGCGGAACGTGCAGGCACCATCAACGCCCGTGCCACCAGGCAAGTTCTTGATCCAAACAATCGGGACAAACCCCAAACCGTGCCGTACCGTCCTGGTCTCGTCCTCGATAACGTCCTGGGTCCCGCCCACAGGCACCGGGACGAACCACCTCTCGCAATCGCGGTCCCACACCCGCCTGAACCAATACAGTGCCGCACGGTCCGGAACCGTGTATCCCTGCCCGATCAGGTCGGCGCCCGAAACCTTATACAGCTCCGTTACAAGCAGCAGCCTGTCCGGTTCGCCCGGATCCCAAACGGGCGTCAAATAGGTCGCGGTCAGCACATCCACAAACGCACGACCGCGAAGGACACGAAAGTGGAGCGCGACCGACCCTACACTGCCGCGCAGGGCCGCTTCCACCATGATCGTATTGAGTGCCGTATCCCGCACAAACGCTGCCAAGGTGTCTCGGACAGCATTATCTGCTGAACTAAACGCCGGGAAATGCCCCTCGCTAAAAAGAAGCGCTACGCTATCCTCAACAACGAGCCGGGCCAATCCGTATCGCACAGATGGCCGGCGCTGTCGCAGAGGTATGTAATCTCCGCTACCCGTCCGCTCTTCATGGAACTCATAGGGAAGCCGATCATACAATGTACCGTCAAGTACCTGGTTGTATAAAGTTAAGGTACGTACTCGTTCAGGATAGTCGCCGTCGGGCGGCACAAGGTCCGAGATCGTGCGGAACAAAGTTTTTCCCCTGATGGTCGTCAGTCATCGTGCAGAAAAAGGCAGCCGCGTAAAATGGGCTGCAGGCCGGGACACCAGCAGCATCGAAAAAGCGCGCGATAACGCATCGACCTGATCGTCTTTCCGTCCGTGTGGAAAACTGGAAAGCTCGTCAACGAACATCGCGTTCCAGCCTGCACGCCGCATGGCCAGCGTTCCCGCAGAAATCTGCGCCGCAACGGGCATCGCTCGAACCGCCTTGGCGCCCGTCTCGGGCGTGGCACTCACCTGAAAGCCAGCCAAAACCTGCGCCAGAAACATCACTTGGCTCTTACCGGCCTGGCCAGGGTCCTGCGGCAACCCAATCGCTACCCGAGGTCCATCCGCCGCCGCAACCATCCTGATCCGCTCGGCCACTTCGCCCGGAACACCGCGAAATCGCACCACGTCATCGACAAACACCGCACCGTCAGCATCGCGCACCAGCTTCACGGCAACCGTCCAGTCCGGATCGCCCGCACCGTCGCCAGTCCCTGCCAAGTCCCAGGCGCGTACAGCCGTCCCCTCGGGCACGGCATCCACAACGCGTAGTTTGCGCACGTCAAACAACTGGCCGCCGTCACGCAGCGGCGCCTGTTGAAACAGCGCGCTGAAATGTCGTTCACCAAGCAATGCACGCTTAGCCTGCAAGGCCTCACTACTTTCCCATTCGGGCCACAACGCCGCTCCCGGCTCACGGGCCAGCAGATCGTCCCGGTCGGCCAGTGCCGGTAAACGCAACACGGTCCACCCGCCGCGCTCGATCAAGCGGCCAGCAATATCATCGCAATGCCAGCGCGTCATAACCAACACGATACGGCCTCGCGGCTTCAGCCGGGTCACCAGCTCCGATCGAAACCAGTCCCATAGATGCTCCCGTGCCGAAAAACTCTCGGCATCGGCAAAAGACCGTATGGGATCGTCGATCAAGGCGAGGTCGGCCCGCCGCCCCGTTACGGCTCCATGCACCCCAATACCGAAATACTCACCGCCCCGCTCGGTCGTAAACCGACCGGCCGCCCGCGCGTCTCCCCGCAGCCGGATACCCAACCGCGTGGCATGCTCGTCCAGCAAGCCCTTCACACCACGCCCAAAATGCTCGGCCAGCCGTGCCGTGTGGCATGCGGCTATAATCGCGCTCTGTGGATGCTGCGTCAGCCACCAAGCCGGAAACAATTTGCTGGCATAGGTACTTTTCGCAGAACCGGGGGGCAGCAACAGCATCAGCCGCGTGGTTTCCCCGCGCGAAACGCGCTCCAAAGCATCCATTACGATCAGGTGGTGCCGCGCAGGAACCTGCCCCGTCGAGGATAGGGCGAAGGTCGCCCACGCGGGCAAGCTAGTCCGTATCGCCCGCCTTAGGGTCTGCTCTGTCAATGCTGCGTCGGCAGAGCTCATCGAGCTGTCCATCCTCCATGTCAGCCAATGAGGCTGCAACACGTCCCGCGCCCGGTTTGGCGTGCAGATAAGGTGCCGCAGCCTTCGCCAAAGTTATGGCGTCCTCAACACGGCCTTCGCGCCAGTATTGCCGCATAGTATGCAGCATCACGTCCAGAGGCATCGGCAATTCCTCTGCCAAACCAGCCTCTCCCCAAGCTAATGCAAGTCCCCCTTCGCGAGGGACCGTAGTCTCTGTAATGATCAGGTGTCGGCGAGGCGTTAATGCGTAAACCGCCATCGTTGAAGAAAATATACAGAAAGTTGGGTTATCTGGGCAACCGCAATCGTCACTCTTTTTGAGTCAGCCGCCAAGCTACCCTACCGCCAGGCACCCGATCGGCTATGGTGGGGTATGCGACTCTTCCCGCCAGCCATCCTCCTGACCGTCTCGGCCTGCTCCGCCCAGCAGGTCACCTATACGGGTACGCTGCGCCCCGTCGCGGGTGTCTGCGACCCCCCGGCCCGGGCCGAACTCACCCTACGCGGCAAAACGGTCCTGTTCGCGCCCAATAGCGGCACGGTCTATCTCACCGGCGTCCAGACCGGGGCAGACATCACCGCCAGCAAAACACTGGCCGGCGCCGACAAGAAGCCCTACAAACTGGTGTTCAAGGCAAGCCATCAAGGCCAGGCCATACAAGGCACCTACGAGACAGCCCGCTGCCGCTACGCAGTCTCACTCAGGCCACTCGGCAGCTGAGGCATACAGACCTTCCCCACCGGCCAAGCATCCCCAACTCCGGTGCAATGAGTCCCGACAACGCCAGCCCTGCCCACCAAAAGACAGCCCACTGTGTGTTATGCGGCCGGGACATTCCCCCGCACGCCAGGTCGTCCCTTCACCATCTCACGCCAAAGCTGAAGGGCGGAGCGCGGCTCGGCACCGTCCGGCTTCATCAGATCTGCCACTCGGCCATCCACGCCCGCTACACGGAAGCAGAGATCGCTCGGCACCTGGCCAACCCCGGAGCGCTCCGTGCAGACCCTGAGCTGCAACGCTTCGTCGCGTGGGTCCAAGCCAAACCGAACGACTTCCACGCGCCCACACGCGCCGCGCGCAAGCGCACAGGCAAGTGGCGCTAAAGCATGATCGCGTAGTTTGACTTTCAACCGCGATAAACATGCTCGCTAAAATAGAGAGCTAGAGCACGATAGCTTCGGCTATCAGAAGCTATCGCGCTTTAGCCGGCCTGCACTGCGTCCTCCTGCACCAGCCATCGCCGCAGCAGCACATGCCGATCCTCATCGACCAGGCACACCATACAGTGCAGCTCGTCATCCGTCGCCAAATGACCCAGTTCCTGGTCCGTCATGCCACACTCCGGGCAGGCAAAACGAAAGCAGCGTATCTCAACGTGGGAAACCTTGCTCACAGCACCTCCTCGGGCGTCCGCGGACATAAACAGGCCAGTCGCCACGCCGCTGCGCCGATCGGGGCAAGACGTGTCCGTCCCGCCCCGATCTACAACCCTCACTGACCGAATGTGAACGCATACACTGTGTTGTCGCCCGCCACGTACAAATGACGGTTGGCCGCAATCAGCGTCTGAAAGTGGCGCAGGCCCTGCATCCCCGTGCCCGACCCGGAAAACACCGTCGAACCGGTCTCCGCATCAAACCCGTGCAGTTCATTGTCACCCTCCGCGCCAACCACCCAAACCAACGGGTTGGTCGAGCCGTCGGTGGTGGTGATAATCGGTGCGCCACGGCCATTGAAACCTGCGCACCACTTGATCGAGATCGGCGTGCTGCCCGTCCCGGCCACGCTCAGCATGGTGATGTTATCACCCGAGCAGGAAAGCCCGCTGTAACTCGTAAACGCCACCAGCGTCGCTCCATTCGTGTTGTAAACGGCCGGCGCTGTAATGATGCTGTTGTTGGAAACCTTGGCCGTCTCGATCTGCCCGCCGATGCCTCCAAGGTTGCCCCGGTTCACCAGGTAGGCGTTGCCATCCTTGCCCAAGGCGATCAGCCGAGCGGCGCCCTGCCCGGGCGCCACCTCAACGGTCAGCGGCAACGCCTCCGTCCCGCCCAGGTCGGCATCCTCGTTATCCAGCGTCTGCCAGTTGGACGGCGTGTAGAAATCCCGCGTGGACGTGGAACGCGCCAAGCCCGGCTTCAGGCGCAGGATCGCCTCGCCATCCATCCAGCTATTGTCCGCGTTGAACGTGTTCCCCGTGGTCACATACAGGTTTTGGCCATCCCCAGCCGCCCCGCCCTGCGCCCATATCCCGCCGCCATTGCCACGCGTCGCCCAATAGCCGGTCACCGCCGGCGGCGAGGGCTGCAGTTGCACCACCGTGCCGTGATACGTTCCGCAATCGCCCGCCCGTGCCGCGTAGTCCACGTAAAGCGCGCCTTTGAACGACAACATCGCGCTGCGTTCGCCCTGGGTGGTGCTGGTAAAACTGATGCCCTGCGCGGCCAAAGCCGCCTGCACGTCCACCGGCCAACCCGCCGCCACCTGCCCGGTGCTGGCCGACAAGCCATAGATGTATTGCCGCGGGCCGCTAGACGTCTCGGTCAGCGCGTTAAGATACACCGTCCCGGTCGCCGGATCTATCACGGGGGTGCCCGTCACCCCTTCAGGGTTGATGTTGCCGCAGGGCAACTCGCTGCTCGTCACCGATGCGGCCAACTGCGTCTGCCAAACGGTCGCACCCGTGTCGGCATTGATTCCCAAAATCAGGTTGCCTTCAGTCGCCACGATCAGCAGCCCAACCGAGGCGCCCGACGGCTTCCAATACAGCGGCTGGGCATAAACGTTGCCGGAGAAGCCCGCTTTAAACGCCGGATCGAAATGGATGCCAGCCGCGGCGGCCGAGGTCAGGCCCGGCACAGTGTACAGCCCGTGGCGAGTGTTGTTGTTGTGATAGGTCAGCACGCCCTGCGCGGCAGCATAGGTCGGTGCAGCAGCAAGCAGGCCAATCATGGCCAGCGCAGTCCTGTTCATGTGTTGTCTCCCTCGGTGCCGCCGATGATTGTAGAACCAGGCGGACACACAACTTAATAGCCCGAACGCCGCCTTCGACCAAGCAGATAAGGTCGCAATCCTCTCAAAGCCGGCGCAGGGCACCCGACCGCAGGTCGCGCAGCGTCGGATATCCATCTACTGCCATGTACAAATCCGCCTCGGCCAGCAAACACCGCAAAACGTGCACAACGCCTGCCGTTCCCCCCAGCGCCAAGCCGTAGGTGTAGGGCCGGCCCACCCCAACGGCGCTGGCACCCAGGGCAAGCGCCTTGATGATATCCACCCCGGTCCTTACCCCGGAATCGAACAGCACAGGCACGCTACCGGCCGCCTCCACCACCGCCGGCAGCAGATCCAGCGCGGCAATCCCTCCATTGGCCTGTCGTCCGCCATGGTTGGAGCAGTAAATCCCGTCCACACCCCCATCAATCGCCCGCTTGGCATCGTCGGGGTGGCAAATACCTTTCATCAGCAAAGGCAGCTTCGTCATCGAGCGTAGCCAAGGCAGGTCGGCCCAGGTCAGCGGGTTGCCGAACACCCGCGCCCACTGCATCGTGGCAGCCGGCAAGTCCTTGTCCGGCGGCTTGGCCAACATGGCGCGAAACACCGGGTCGGAGAAGTAATTCTCCAGGCACAACCCACGCAACTGCGGGAAATTGGCCGTGCTCAGGTCGCGCGGACGCCAGCCGGTCAGCCAAGTGTCCAGCGTCACCACAACACCCTTGTAGCCCGCCGCCTCCGCCCTGTGCACCAGGCTTTCGGCCAAAGCCCGGTCCGTAGGCGTGTACAACTGGAAAAACCCAGGCGTCTCGCCCAGTGCCGCCGCCACGTCCTCCAGCGGATCGACCATCAGCGTGGAAGCCACCATCGGCACGCCGGTCTGCGCCGCGGCCCGCGCGGTGGCTATGTCCCCGTGCCCGCCCGGCGCACACAGACCAATCACGCCCACCGGGCTCATGAACAGCGGGCTCGGCAGCCTCATCCCGAACAGCTCCACCGACATGTCGCGCTTGGCCGCCCCCACGAACATCCGCGGCACCAGACCCCACCGGTCAAACGCCGCTACGTTGGCGTCCTGGGTCCGCTCGTTGCCGCACCCGCCCGCCACGTAGGAAACCAGGCTCGCGGGCATCGCCGCGTGCGCCTTCTCCTCCAGCGCCTCGTATCGGATCGGCAACGCCGGCTGCCGCCCCTTCAGGCCGCCAAAGTAGATCTCGTTCTGAAAATCACCGTAATGGGGCATCTCTGCTCCGTCGTTCAGGGGTGTGTAAGGCGGCGCTTCATCGCATCCGCATCGGCTCTGAAGGTGATAGAGGCCACGAACAGGGCCAAGGCCGTCACCATCAGCGCCACCGGCACCAGGTACATCGCGTCGTGCAGTCCGGCGGCCCTAAACTGCGGTGCAATGGAAGCCGCGCCAGCCGAACGCATCGCCGCCAGGGCATAACGATCCGACAGCAATCCCACCACCACCGGCCCAAAAGCGCCGCCAAGCAGGTACAGGCACGCGAAGTAGATCGCCATGGCCACGGCCCGCAGCCGCGGCTCCACCACGTCCTGGATCGCCGGATAAACACAGGTGTAGTACTGATACTGTAGCAGCCAGCCGCCGGCGAACACCGCCGTGAACGTGCCGGTGGCACTCCGCCCCAGCGTCAGCGCGTACCACGTCGCTACAGCCGCACCCGCCATGCACATCGCTCCAAACACCAGACGGCCGCGCCTGGAGCGCTGATGTATCCTGTCCGCCACCCATCCGCCCAAGGTCAGTCCGATCAAGCCGGCCACGCCCACGATCACGCCGGTGACGAGGGAGGCACGCTGCAGCACCAGCCCGTCGTAGCGCATCAATAACGGCACCAAGAACCCGTTGGTGGCATAGGAGGAGAAGTTCACCGCGATACCCGACAAGATGATCAGCCACATCGTCCGGATGCTCAGCACGCGCCTGACCGGCCGATCGACCGCCAGTGGCGACGGCGCCATCCCCTCGGCCCCGCCCCGGACCGGCTCTCGCACCAACCAGAAGCACAGCGCCAGCACCAGGCCTGGTCCCACGGCGAAGAAGAAGGGTGCGCGCCAGGTGCCGAACGCCTGCACGATGCTGCCCACCGTAAAAAACGCCAGCATCAGCCCGGCCGGCAGCCCCAGCATGTACACGCCCATCGCCCGCGACCGTAGGTCGGACGGAAACAGGTCTCCCACCATTGACATGGCAGCCGGCCCGTAGCTCGCCTCACCCACCCCCACCGCCATGCGGAAGCCCAACAGCGCCACAAAACTCCGCGCAAACCCGTTCAAGCCGGTGAACACGCTCCAGACCGCAAGCCCGACGGCCATGATGGCGCGGCGCGACCCAGTATCGGCCAGGCGTCCCAACGGCACGCCCGCAATCGCATACACCACCGTAAAGGCCGCAGCGATCAACCCGAGCTGCATGTCGCTCAGCCCAAACTCGAGGCGGACTGGTTCGGTGATGATGGCCGGGATCGTGCGGTCGAAGAAGTTGAGCATGTTGGCCAGAAACAGCAGACCCAGCACGCTCCACGCGTTACCTGCCTGCCGCCCCACCTGCCTCCCGCCGCCTCGGCCAGATGTTCCGGCGCTGTCCATCGCTTGCCCCCGCAGCCAGCCTGCCCGACTATCGCAAGCCTGGCGATACCCCCGCCCATCCACGGCGCACTGTAACCTTCGGGTCCGTTGCGCGAACTGGTAGAGGACCGACGACCACTCGCCGCCAAGCGGTGCCGTCCCGATACCTGGATACCCCACTCAAAGGCATGGTACGACGATGGCCAACCCGCACAGTCCCCGTAGCCCAGCGCCGTGACACGGCGGACACTCCTCTGCTGCCTGCTGCTCTCCGTGGCAGGCCTGACACACGCTTCAGCCTGGAATGCGCCCGTACCCGACCTGGTCCTGTACTGCACGCCGGCCATGCTAGGTCCCGCGGCTCGGGTAGCCGAGCGCTACACCGCACAAACCCATGTCGAAGTGCACATCTTCGTCGCCCCACCGGACGGCATACGCGGCCTGCTGAAGCACCGCGCACGTGACGACGTCGTGGTGGCCGACCAGGCGACGATACAGGCTTTGGCAGACGGAAAGCTCGTAACCCCCGAAACGGTCGTCAAGCTGGGATCGGACCCCTACGTGCTGATCGGCGAGGCAGGTCAGGCGTTACCGCCCGAGACGAGCGCCAGCCAGCTCGTGGCCACGCACCCGACCGTGCTCCCGGATCCCACGACCGCGTCCAGCTTCGACGGCACGGCCATCCTGCACACCGCATTGCCGGCCGCAGCGCCCGCAAATCTGATCGGCGTTGCCGACACGGTCACGGTCGTAGAGACGGTCCGCACCGACGCCAAGCTGGTCGGCCTGGTAGCAAAAACCGAAGCACGAAGCCCCGGCGTGCACCAGCTCGCCGTCCTCGACGTGCCGCCCAGCATCGTGAAAGCCGGGCTTGTCGCCAAGGGGCAGAGCGCCAACGCCGCCTCCTTCCTGGCCTTCCTCGCCGGACCGGCCGGCAAGGCAGAGCTTGCTTCCGCCGGATTGGAGACACCATGAACAGCAACGGCCCGCCGATCGACGAACAGCGCCACTCCGCCATCGTGCGCCTCGCACACTGGTCGCTCGTTCTGGCCATTTTCATCATGATCGGCAGCGGCTGGCGCATCTACGACAACGTGCCGATCTTTCCGTTCGAGTTCCCCTATTGGATCACGCTCGGCGGCAACAAATACCTTGCCACGACCACCAGCAATGACTGGGGTACCGCAAACGCCATCGCCTGGCACTTCGCCGGCATGTGGCTGTTGCTGGCCAGCTTCAGCCTCTTCCTCCTGAACGGCATACTTACAGGCCATTTCCGCCGCGACTACCTGCCAGTCACGCCGCGCTCCTTCCTGCACGACTTCATAGCGGCCGCAACGTTCAAACTTGCCCACCGCCTAGGCTCCTACAACGCGGTCCAGAAAGCATTCTACTGGGGCGTGCTATTCGCCATTACCATGATGTTCGCCTCGGGCCTCGCGATCTGGAAGCCCGTGCAGCTGGGCTGGCTTACCTGGCTGTTCGGCGGCTTTGCATCGGCCCGCGTCGTCCACTTCCTCCTCATGTCCGCCATCGTGGCCTTCATGGTCGTGCACGTGGCACTTGTGGCCCTGGTTCCCAAGACATTGCAGGCCATGATCCTGGGCCGTGCCACCGGCGGGCACCACGCGCCGGCCACACAGGCAGCCGAATGATGACGAAAACTCCGATCGACCCTGTGCTGCGCCAGGACGTACAGCGTCGCACCCTGCTCCGCGGCAGCCTCAGCCTCGGTGCCGCCAGCCTGCTGGGTGGCTGCGACATCAGCGATAGCGACGCAGTGCAAGCCACGTTGCACGCAATCTCCCGCTGGAACGACCGCGTTCAGTCCTTCCTCTTTAGCGACCGCCGTCTGGCCCGCGAGTACCCCCAAGCCGCGGTTGCCAAGGCCTTCCGCTACAACGCCTACTACCCCGCCCAAGACGTGGTGCAGATCGACGCCGGCACCTATCGCCTCGGCCTGTCAGGCATGATCGCCGACAAACAACCCTGGACCGTCGCTCAGCTGCTTGCCCTGCCCCGCCGCACCCAGCGCACGCGCCACGTTTGCGTCGAGGGCTGGAGCTATGTCGGCCAATGGAGCGGCATACCTCTGGGCGACTTCCTGCGCCATGTCGGTGCCGACACGCAGGCCGGCTATGTCGGCTTCCAATGCGCGGACGGCTACTACGAAGGCATCGACATGGCCACCGCCCTGCACCCGCAAACGATCATGGCGGTCACCGCCGGCGACGACATCCTGCCGGCACAATTCGGTTTCCCCCTGAAAATCCGTATTCCCACAAAACTCGGCTTCAAGAACCCGAAATGGGTCACGGCGCTTTACGTCACCAACACCCGTCCGCGCGGCTTCTGGACGGATCGCGGCTACAACTGGTTTTCCGGTATCTGAACCGCCGTCAGCCCGGCTCCAACGCCGCCCCGAAACCCCGGCGTTCCACCATGCCGGGATCGCCCGCCAGCACAGCATGGCGCGTCTCCTCACCCTCGCGCCAAAAGCGGACGGAGAAATCCTGTTCGCCCAACGTCAGGTCCCTGATCGTCACGTCCGGCATCCACGCCGGCAATGCCGGATCGATATACAGCTTGCCCCCGACCGCATCCGGCATCAGGCCAAGCACCGCCTGCAACAGCGCAAATGCCGATCCCGCCGCCCAAGCCTGCGGCACGTTGGCGCCAATATACTGGACCGGGAAATTGGTCCCGTCCTTCTGCAAGCCCGCGTATAATTCCGGCAGCTGGTTGGACTGGAAGTGGCCGGCCGCCCCGCTGATGTCACGCGCAACCTTGGCCGCCTCGGCCGCGAACCCGTACCGTTTGAAGCCCAGAGCGATGATCGAGTTATCGTGCGGCCAAACCGCGCCAAGCTGGTAGGCATAGGGGTTGAACGAGCAATGCTCGGCCGAAAGGGTGCGGATGCCCCATCCCGACCACATGTCCGGCGCCATCAGCCGTGCCACCACACGGGCGGCCCGCTCCGTCGGCACGATGCCAGACCATAGGCAGTGGCCGGGATTGGAGGCCACGCTCAAGACCTGCTTCTTTTCCCCGTCCAACGCATAGGCATAGTAGCCGCCGGCCTCGTTCCAGAACATCGCGTCGAAGCGCGCCTGCAAGGTGGCAGCCTTGCCACGCAAGGTGCGGGCGCGATCCGGCTGCCCAAGCACATCGTATATCTGCGCCATACGCCGCCACGCGTCGTAAACGTAGCCCTGCAACTCGCACAGCGCCTTCGGGCCCCGCACCAGCGTGCCGTCCGGGTACATGACCGCCTCGCCGCTATCCTTCCAGCCCATGTTCTCATAGCCGGCCGGCGACCGCGTTTGGTATTCCTGAAAGCCGTCGCCGTCCCGGTCACCGTCATGGTCGATCCAAGCCAGGCAGGCTTCCGCAGTCTTCATGTGCTGATCGAGCAGGGTGCGGTCGCCGGTCGCCCGCCACGCGGCATGCAGCGTGATCAGCCAAAGCGGTGTCGCATCCGCCGTCCCGTAGTAAGGCGTATGCGGTATCAGCTTGAAGTGCGCCAGCTCCCCGCGCCGCAGCTCGTGCATGATCTTGCCCGGCTCGGCATCGCGATAGTCGTCGCGCTCGCTCGCCTGCAAGCCGCCCAGCACCTGCAACGAGCCGCGCGCAAATTCCGGATAGACCGTCATGTTTTGCAACGACACGATCAGGCTGTCGCGTCCGAACGGCGCCATGAACCAGGGCAGCCCGGCCGCCGGCATGAACACCATGTGATCGCCGTCGCCGCTCGGCAGGCGCAGAGCCGCCATATCGTCTATGGCCTGGTGAAAAAAGCGGTAGTACTCCTCGTTCGAGGTCTCGATCTTCAGCACCCGCTTCTGCCAATCGCGAAGATCGGCCGCGTGTTTGCCTTCCGCATCATGCGCAACACAGGCAGACGGGGCCTTCAACACCCGCTCGCCATCGATCAGGTCGTAAAGCAGGCAGCAATGCCACGTCGCACCCGGATCGAGTTCGATGTCCATGGTAAGCCGGCCGTTGGCGTACCCCGCCTTGGCGCGTATCGCCGTAATGGCAACGCCACGGCGAAAATCCCCATTGCGGTACGTGTTGGACAGCCGTTGGCAGCCGCAATCCCATTCCGTGCCGATCTCGCCGCGCCGTATGATCGTGTGGGACTTGACCTCGAACACGTCGGCAAAGTCGCACCGAACCGAGACTTCCAGGTTAAAGCGCACCCGCTTCGTCCCATGATTCGTGATGTCGAGGTCTTCGTGCATCCCGCCATCCATCTCGCGGCTGATCACCAAAGCCAGAGTCCGTTCCGCGATCTTCCCGTCGCGAGACAGGATCTCCGGATTGGTCAGGAAAATGCGCGACGCATAGTAGGCGATCGGCCCGCCGTTCAGCAACGTCCAAGACTCGCCATTCGCGTAGGAAGCCCAAGCGCTGATCAGGCGAGTGTCGAGGTAGTAGAACCCCTTGTCGCTCGGCCAGGCGATGCCGCCATCGTCCTCCGAAATCAGCACCGCAGGGCCTTGATGAATAGCGATCTGCGGCGGACCGACTTGAACCTTGAAAGCCATCGGCCAAACCCGTCCCTTTTACGGACGGCAGCTAAAGCACAAAATCCTCGTGCCGGACAGCACCGTTCCGCTCTTCAACGGCCCGAACGAACACCAGCCAGTCCTCCCGCTCGGCATCCAACGCACGCAGCCGCGTGATGAGCGTCACCGCCAGCGGCCCCTTGCCCGGGGCTAGCGCGTTTCCTCCGCCGCAAGCCTGTCCTGCGTCCTCGTCTCGAAATCCGCAGCGTCATGCCGCTCGTGGAGCTGGCCCGCCAGCTCGCCGAACGCCCGGTTGACCATCCGCCCGCGCTGAACCGCCGGCCGCGCGCCGACCGCCTCGGTCCAGCGCTGCACGTGCACGTAGTCCTGCACCTGCAAGAACGCGCCCGCCTCGTACAGCAGGCCACGGGCCAGCCCGCCGTACCACGGCCAAACGGCGATGTCGGCAATGCTATACTCCGGGCCCGCCAAATACTCCGAATCGGCCAAGCGGCGGTCCAGCACGTCCAGCTGGCGCTTCACCTCCATCGCAAAGCGATCGATGGCATACTCGATCTTGCTGGGCGCATAGGCGTAGAAATGGCCGAACCCGCCGCCCAGATAGGGCGCGCTGCCCATCTGCCAGAACAGCCACGACAAACATTCCGCGCGCAGCTGCGGGCCGGCCGGCAGAAAGGCACCGAACTTTTCGGCCAGGTACATCAGGATGGCGCCCGACTCGAACACGCGCACCGGCTCCGGCCCGCTGCGATCCATCAACGCCGGGATCTTCGAGTTCGGGTTCACCGATACGAAGCCGCTGGAGAACTGGTCGCCCTCGTTGATCCGGATCAGCCAGGCATCGTACTCGGCACCCGAATGCCCCAGCGCCAGCAACTCCTCCAGCATCACCGTCACCTTCACGCCGTTGGGCGTCGCCAGCGAGTAGAGCTGCAGCGGATGGCGCCCAACCGGCAGTTCCTTGTCGTGCGTGGCGCCGGCAACGGGCCGGTTGATGTTGGCAAACCTGCCGCCATTCTGCTTGTTCCAGCGCCAAACCTCCGGCGGCGTGTACTCGGGCGTGTCGGTCATTACTGAGCTCCGAACGGATACAGGCACCCTCTGTGCGGCATGGCCCGGCCAGGGCGCAAGCCGGGCGGCTTGGCGGCCGGCCACCGCCATCCTACTTATGTCGCATGCGCCTCTCCATCCTGGACCAATCCATGATCGTCTCCGGCCGGGCGCCGGAGGCGTCCATCCGCGAAACGCTGGACCTTGCCAGGCTCTGCGACCGGCTCGGCTACCACCGTTTCTGGCTGTCCGAGCACCACAGCAGCGACAGCATCGCCGGCTCCGCGCCCGAGGTGTTGCTGGCCGCCCTGGCCGTCACCACGCAGCGCATCCGCCTGGGCAGCGCCGGCATCATGCTGCCGCACTATAGCGCGCTGAAGGTGGCCGAGCAGTTCCGCGTGCTCGAAGCCCTCGCACCTGGCCGCATCGACCTGGGCCTTGGCCGCGCGCCGGGGTCGGACGGCCGCACCGCCTTCGCGCTGAACCCCAACGCCGCCGAAGCCGCAAACCACTTCCCGGCGCAGTTGCGCGACCTGACAGCCTGGGTCACGGGCGACGCGCTGCCCGAGACCCATCCGTTCCGCGCCGTCCGCGCCCAGCCTGCCGGCCCGACCGCGCCCTCCATATGGATGCTGGGCAGTTCCACCTACGGTGCCCAGGTCGCCGCCTATTTCGGCCTGCCCTACTGCTACGCCTACTTCTTCACCGAGGGACAGGGCGCGCAGGAGGCGTTATCGCTCTACAAACAAACCTACCGGCCCAGCCCAGCCAACCCGCTCCCCTACGCTGCGGTCGCCGTCTTCGCCCTCGCCGCCGATACGCAGGACGAAGCCGAGCGTCTGTTCGCCCCGCGGGAGGTCTGGCGCGCCGAGCGGGAGCGCGGCCGGTTCGTGCCCCTGCCTTCGCCCGAAGAGGCGCAGGCCTACCCGTTCACCGATGCGGACCGCGCCCGCAACGCAGCCATCCGCCAACGCGCCGCCTACGGCACCCCCGACATCGTGCGCCAGCGCCTCACAGCCATCGCCCGGTCACACGGTGCCGATGAGATTGCCATCGTGACCGCGGTGCACGACCAGAGCGCGCGCCGCCGCTCGTTCGAGTTGATCGCAGAGGCGTTCGAGCTGGCCGCTCCCGCCATTGCCCAGGCAGCCTAGGCCAGGCTAGCTCCCGCGCACCCGCCACATCTGGAACCGGAAGGCGACGTAGGCGACCAGCCCGGCAACCAGGGCCACCGGCACCAGAACGGACGCCACCCACAGGAATACCGCCGCCAAGGCCAGGCCGCCCGTAACCGCCGCCACCAGGGCAGCGCCCAGACCCAGCTTCAAGGGCCAGGTCGCCGTACGAGCAGGGGCTACGAACGCGCCCTGCGGGGTCATGTCGAGGATCTGTGGAACCCGGTCTCGCATGGCAACGATGTGGCCTGCCGCCGCCCGCAGACAAGGCCCTCCGTCTAGGCTAGATGCAGGCCCCAAATGCCAAGCGGCCGGCCAGCGCCGCCAGGAGCCTTTCGATGCCGACCCGCCTGGCCGTTCAATGCGCCGCTGCCATCCTCGCCGCCTATCCGGCCCTGCCAGGCCCGGCACAGGCCGAGCCGGTCTCGCTCAAGCAACGCGATGCCGTCGAGGCTTACCTGGCACCCGGCCTGGTCCTGCCAAACACGGCCATCTGGCAGTTCGCGCCGTTGAAAGACTACGTCAGCGGCCAGAAACTCGTCTGCGGCAAGGTCAACTTCCAGTCGGCTCGCCAGACCTACCTGGGCTACCACCAGTTCTACGCCGCCCTGGACGGCGACCGCGTAACCGTAGCGCAGATCGACAACCCCGTACAAGACCCCTCCGGCCGGCTGCGCGCAAAACTGGACCTGCTCTGCGGCAAAAGCTGACCAGCCTCCAGTTGCCCCCAGCCCACACCTATAGTACACGCCCCACCCTGACTGGCCGGCGTAGCTCAGGGGTAGAGCAACTGATTCGTAATCAGTAGGTCCGCGGTTCAATTCCGCGCGCCGGCACCAGCAGATCATAGATAGCTTGGTTTGTCACTCCGCACAGTAGCCGCTAAGAATAGCGTTTTGATGTACCCAAACTAACAGAATTTTTAGGACTACTTCGAAATTTCTAGCGAGTTTGTGCCAACCTTGAGGAGTTTGCATTGCCCACAGAATTTCTACCTTGTCGAGTTAATCCTTATATAGATCGTCAGCAGATAACTGAGTTTGCCAAAACTATAATGTCTGATGTATTGGACGCAACACACAATGTAGTTTTAATGTACATCCAATTGCACGTTCTAAACTCGTTCCTCGGAGCTAAATGGATTGACAAACATTTAGATCCTAAAAACTCACGATCTAACTTTTTTCGCTTCAACTGCAAGGTTTCTGAAGATCAAACCTACGTCGGCCAGTCTCGGATTTATATGTTAGCCGAGATGATACTAAATCTTAGCCACATTCCGGGATTTAGTTCCGTCTGTAAAAGAATGATGGATGCAAGCAACGTCGAACCAACTTACGCGGAGTTTGAGGTTGGCGCTATGCTTCATAGAAACGGCATACCCTTCAGATTTGTTGAAGCATGCGGAGTCAAGGGACTGGACTACGATATAGAGTTCATTCGCGGTGGCCTAAAGTACTGTGCCGATGCAAAGTGCAAGTTGGAGACAACGCGTCAAAGCATACCAACGCTGTATAACCTTTTGAGGCGTGCTAGCCGACAGATGCCGCGAGATGCACCCGGAGTAGTCTTCGTCAAAATACCGCAAAATTGGGTGAAAGCTGGCACACTCATACCAGAAGTAAATACGTTGCAGGTAGCACACGACTTTTTGCGGAACACGAACAGCGGCGTCGTTTCAATCATCTTCTACGTCAGCGCTATTTTCAACGAGGAACAAAATCATGAGAGAATTCAGTTTAAGTTAATCTGTACAAAAAAGGAAGATAAGTTCAGTGTTGGGGATTTCGGCGAGGCGTTTAGTCCTGGGGCGCGCAGCAACCAAACTTGGTTTGACATTGGTAGATTTATTGGAGACGTCACTATGTCCCCGGCTCAATTACTCCAACAGCAAGCCGACGACGCGATACGTGAGGCAAGCGACCGTCGTGCTATGAAGTTGTTCTCTCAACTTACTTCTAAGTAGGCACTAATTCTAATCGGCAATTTAGCTGGTCAACGCCCGCCGCCAGATTCAACTCTAGTTGTCCCAGAACCTTTAGCGACTTTGCTGTGCATACCCTCGTTGCCGCTATCGCCCTGCCCAAATCCGAAGTCGCCCTTGCTCCGGATCGCCTTTTCAAAGTTGTTGTGTTCATCGCAATACTTGACAGGAGGTGTCTTCGGTTGGCCGGATTCTTACACTTCTTGTTGTTGATCTTCGCTTCACACAGCCATGTCGTTACTCCCGCCGAAGTTAGAAATGATAACGGCGATACAGTAGTATTCATGGTCGATCTTAGCAAGATGTATTTTCCGTAACCATGACTTGCATCTTGATTACTATTTAGCGTCGGTTATTCCACTCACAGGTTAGCCGGTCCGCAGTGTTCACGCGTCACAGTATTAGCAGGCCAGAAGTTGGGGCGCCTAACCTCAATCTTCGCTTGGAAGGAACGAGCGTTCTTTACGGTGTCGAAGAGGCGTCCAGCAACGTCCGCCCCATTCGGCGAACAGAAGCACGACGTTCCCGTGGTGTGTGGTTTTGCCGAACTCGCCTGAACGGCGAGCACTAAAGGTTCGTCTTAGTTCTATAAGAGCCACGAAGAACCCGGCGCCTCGCAACCCTGTCGTTCGACACCGACCCACCTCCACCAACCGACCAACATCCGCCAGAGAAAAAAACTTGCCTCGCACCGTCGATCACGCTTGCGTGATAAGTGTAAACGTGTCGTAATCATCTCCGGAATGGAGGTGGCACAATGGACGCAACGGTCGAAGACGCTCTGGTAAACTGGTATGAGGTGGAGCGGTTGGCGCGGCTATCCGCGGCCGAGGCTCGGCGGGCCGACGTCGTGGCCATCGGGTCCGCCCGGCCACGGACAAACCAGGCCCTGGATGGGCTTTTCCGCGCCGTGGAAAACGTCCTGGGCGAACTCAGCCTGATGGCGGCCCCCACGCTTCAGCGCGAGCCCTCAACGGTCATGCCGCTCCATGCCAGCCTCGGAGGCTAGGCATCCCCGGCCTGATTAGCGCTTCAAAGGCTATTAAAACAACGGCTGGAGCGGCGGGAAAAGCCGTGCCGCTCCTGCAAGCCTCATCGAATTGCGCCCTGCAACGGCAGACGCGAAAGGCGCAAATACGCGTCCCCCGCCCGCCTCACCGCCCGCTCCAAACGTAGCGGCTGGACATGGCGAAATTGAACACGGCAGCCACGAAAGCGCCGGCAAGGCCCGAGGCAAACCAGCCCGAACCGTGGGTGAATACGAAGCTGGCAACCCCGATGTTGGAC
>CAXUGD010000006.1:0-31692 GCA_964250355.1 uncultured Acetobacteraceae bacterium
CGATAGTTGACCAGGCTGGCCGTGCCCTTGCCGTCGACCAGAAACAGCGGCGGCGCCTCGCCGACCCCGAGGTTCGCCGGGAACTCGATAAACGTCTGCCTCCCATCGTCGAACGCGCGCTGCGGTCGCCAAGCCGGCTGGTCGCCGGTAATGGCGTAATCGAAGTGCAACTGGTCGACCGACAGGCCGGACGCGACCGGCTGGGCGGCGCGAACCTGCTCAGCCGCGGCGCGGAACGCGATCAGCGCGCGCCGCATATTCCAGGCATGGGTGACCACGTACACGCTATCCACCCCCGCCTGGCGCAGGATGGCCGCGGAGTTGGCCGCGTTCTGCCACGTATCTTGCGAGCGGTCTTCCTGCCAGGCGACCGCCAGGCCGAAATCCTCGTGCAGGCTGGCCGTCATCAGCGCGGCCAGGCTCGGCGCGCCCTCGCGTATGCGGCCGCCGGTGACCAGGATGGAGAGGCCCGTGGCGCGCGCCAACTGCGCGCCTGCACGCTCCCGCTCCAGCGTGAGGTGGCCTACGGTGAAACCGCCTAGCCCGCCTTGACGCAGTTGGAGGAGGTCGCCGCTCAGGATCACGATCGCCGCGGGCGGGTGCCGGTCGTCGGGCACCACGGGCAGCCCGCGTTCCAACGAGGCGGTGAGTGCGCCGGAGACCAGGGGCAGCGATAGCAGGACCAGCCCCGACAACCCGGCCCTCGACAGCACGCGCCCGGCACGCTTTCGATGCAGGACTGCCCCGGCGCAAGCCGCCAATAGGCAGTTGAGGGGAGGCACCAGGACCAGCGTTGGAAGTTCAGCCAGGGACATGCCGGTGCTGTGCCCCATTTCACGGCGCCCGGCACGCTGCAACTTTGGCGCGTGGAGACTTTTTTTACCTGATACGTTACAAAATCGAGCAATGTTACGTGTGACACTCGACCCGATCGGCGACCTGGAAACGCTTGGCCAACGATGGCAGGCGCTGGAGGCGGTGGCCGATGGCGGGTTCTTCCGAAGCTGGACGTTCCTCGGCTGCCTAGCCCAGGAACGATTTGCCGGGGCACGCCTGCTGGCCGTGACACAGGATGGTGCTGACGTGGCTTTGGGGCTGCTGGGCGCCGCGCGCGGCCGCACGTGGCTGAACCAGACCGGGTCGTTCACGCTGGACGCACCGTTCATCGAGCATAACGGCCTGCTGGTTCGGCGTGGCTGCACCGAGCTGGTGACGCCGGCCCTGCAACGCTGCGTTCGGCAGATCGGCACGGTGGCGCTGTCCGGTATCGATAGCGACACGTTGCAGGCGGCCCGGCGCGCCGGCTGGCTTCACCTGCAGCAAAGCCGGCTGGCACCGTACGTGGCGCTCGACCGGATAGGCGGCCGTTACCTCGATACGCTCAGCGCCAATGCGCGCGCGCAGATACGGCGCTCGCAGCGCCTCTACGGGCCAGACCTGAAGCTGGACCGTGCCGGGTCCCTGGACCAGGCGCACAGCTGGTTCACCGAGATGGTTTCGCTGCACCAAGCCGCCTGGGCACGGCGCGGACAGCCGGGCGCATTCGGCACGCCCGATGCCGTGCAGTTCCACACCGCCCTGATTGCGCGTGGCTGGCCGGAGCAATCGGTCGATCTGCTGCGCATGACCGCCGGCGCGCGGCACATCGGCACGCTGTACTGCTTCATCCAGAACGGCCGCGTGCTCAGCTACCAAAGCGGCTTCGCCCCGGTGGACGACAAGCGGGAGAAGCCTGGCCTGGTGTGCCACGCCCTGGCCATCGAGGCTTATGCCGCCGCGGGTTTGCGGTGCTACGACCTGCTGGCCGGCGCCGACCGCTACAAGCTGACCCTGGCCCGTGAGGGTGAGGTGCTGCACTGGGCGACGCTGCATCGGCCCTGGTCTGCCTCCGGCATGGCGGGACGGTTCAGGACATGGTTGACCCGCGGCGCGGTGCAGGCAGACGTCGGTTCCGTTAAAACCCCGCCCAGCCAGGGCGGCTTGGCGTCGCCTCGGCGATCGACCGGGTCAGCCGGCTCTGCCCGGCTAGAAAGGACTTTACGAGCTCGCTTGCCCCTGGCCCGCCAGGCTCTGCCGTGACGGCCAAGGCCACCGCCGGCCGGCCGGCTCCGCCCAGGCCCATCCTGGTCAGCACCACCCGGTCGTGCAGCCCGCCCAGCGACTGCCGCCCGTCCACCCAGACGGCGTAGGCCGCAACGCGGCCGGTATCGGCAGCGCTCAACAGCATCCAGGGCCCACCCGCAGCCTGCCACACCGCCCTATCGACATCCGTGCCCAAGCCATCGGCGGCGGTGACGCGTGCCGCATCCATCACCCGATCCGGCCTTGCCCCGATGGGCAACGCGGTGGTGACCACGCGGAGGCGCTGTGTGCTGCATCGGTAGGCCTGGCGGCTGACCGGCCCCAGGACCTGCGCGCCCTCGAAGGTGCAACCGGCCGGCACCACGATGGACGGCACCACGGCCCGCACCGGCGCGGGCCGGGCCAGGGTGATGCGGCCCGCCATCGGCCCCGCAGCCGCGACGATCAACACTGGCAAACACGCGGCCACAGCGCGCGGCCAACCGGCCGGCCCGCCCCGGGGCACGGCCGGCGGCATTCGAAACTCCAGGTTTTGACGGAACGGCAGGCCGGCCAGGGCCAGCACGATAATCACCGCGGAGAAGAACACCAGGCCGTAGATGATGTGGTCGGCCGCGCCGGCCTGGGCGCTGCCCAGCGCATGGCCCAGCAGAACGATGCCCAAACCGCGTAACCCGTTGGACACCACAGGCACGACGCACGCGACCGCAATAAAGGCGGCCCGCCGCCAGGGCGAGCAGTACATGGTCACCGCGTAGAGCACGCCGAAGGCCACGGACGCGATCAGGAAGCGCAGGCCGGCGCACGCCTCCGCCACATAGAACACGCCCTCGGGGATGGTGATCTGGAACGCATCCGCCTCGAACGGCACGTCTAGCAGGCGCAAGCCTTCGGTGATGGACCACACGGTGAAATGCTGCAGGGCCGGGGTGACGAACGCGCCGAACGGCACCAGGAAGATCAAATAGAGGAAGGCGGCCGACAGCGCCCACCACAGCCGCCACCCAAGCGCCGCCAGCAGCAGCAGCTCGGCCAAGCCGACCAGCGCGAGTTGCCGCCCCTCCATGATGCCCAGCCAATCGGCTGCGAGCCAGGCGCAGGTGAAAGCCAGCGCCGGCAGAACGGGCCAGACAACCGGGCGCGGTGCCATGGCCAGCAGCGCCCGGCGTTCCCACAGCAGCCATGCGGCAATGGGCAGCACAAGCCAGCAATGTCCGTAGGCGGTGGAGCTGTTCCAGACCGCGACGGCCGCGGCGATCTCAGGCGCGTAGACTGCGCACAGGATTGCCAGGCCCAGAACGGCGATGCCCCAGGCTGCACCGTTCTGCGCAACGGCCGGGTTGGCATTGCGGCGGTCGAGCGCACCGGCCGTCATCCGACGCCGCGCACCAGTACGGGGCCGATCAGGTTGGCGACCGGCAGCGGCAGCCGCTTCCAGGCGGCAATCATCAGGCGGTATTTCGGGTTGAGCGGGTTCACCTCGGGGATGGCCTGCCCGGGTGCCACCAACACGCGATAGGGTAGCTTCTCCGGCGTGAACCCCCAATTTTTCTTGAACGAAAAGGCGCCGGTGCCCTGCTTGCTGCGGCCGAAATCGAACAGGCGGCAGCCTTGCGCGGCGGCACGGCGCATCACCTCCCAATACATGAAGTCGTTGGCCTGGCAGCTGCGCGCGGCCTCTGTGCCACCGCCGTAATAGGGTATGACCTCGTCGCGCCAGTAGAAGTTCATGACCGATGCGACGGGCGTGCCCCTGTCTCGAACGGTGACCACGTCCATCGTCTCGCCAAAGATCTCGGTCAGGATGCGGAAGTACCGGCGTGCAAACACCGGCGTGCCCAGGTTGCGGACGCTCTGGGCGTAGATCGCGTGGAGCTGATCCACGTTTCGGTCTGTCGTGGCGGTCAGCCCACGCTCGATACCCTTGCGCACCACGGCGCGCTGCTTGCGCGGGATCGACTTCAGGTTCGTATCGTCGTCACCGGAGATCGCCCGCCGGAACGTCACGTATAGGCCGTCGCGGTGCTGCCAGCCCTCGTCCAGCCAGTCAGGCGGTACGTCGCGGATGAAGCGAAACTCGCATGCGGCCGCCCCAAGCTGCGCCCGCAACCCCGCCGCGTAGCTGGCCAGGGCCCGGGCCGCCTCGCCGCTGGCTGCCAACGGCCCGCCATAGACGCAGAAGGGGTTTGAGATCAGCGTGTGCCCAAACAGGCGCGTGCGCACCTGGGCCAGCGGCAGTACGCCCACGATCGCGCCGTCCTGCTCGGCCGCACAGTAGTAGGTTCGATGGGCAAAAGCGGCCTCGATCACCCGACGCCAGGCGGAAAGGTGAAAGAACGTGGCTTCCGGACGGGACCGGACGAATGCGTCCCAGGCAGCCGTTTCGGGCCCGAGCGGGACGATGCGTATCATCCGGCCAATTCCGGCTCGAAAACCCGATCCACCCGGTCCCAGGCGAAATCCCGCAGCAGGGACGCGATACGGCCGGCCGTGCGACTCATGTTGACGTAGTGCCGGAACCTGGCCATGCGCGGTGCGGCGTCCACACGGGGCTGTTCAGGATCGATCTCCCACGGGTGGGTGTAGAAGATGCCGCGCGCGCGGTCGCTTGTGTTGAAACGGCGCAACCCGGCGCGGAAGACGGCATAGGGGAACAGCCTGAAGTAGCCCCCGCCGGAACACGGCAGGTTGCGGCCGCCCAGGCGCACCGTGGTCATCGGTATCTCGAGTAGCCGTCCCGCCGCCACCCGATGCGGCAGGCGGGGCGCGTCTGGCATGCCATACAGGTCGTGCCGAATGGGAAACAGGCTGGAGCTGTAGTGGTAACCCTCATCGGCCAGCACGTCGAACGCCCAGGGGTTGCGCATGTTGATGGAGAAGGTAGGCGCGCGGTAACCGCGGACCGCCACGCCGCCCACATCCTCGAGCAGACGACGCGCCCGTGCGACGTCCGCACGGAAATCGGCGGGACTTTGCTCGTGTGCCAAACGATGCGCATAGCCGTGACTGGCCAGCTCGTGCCCGCCCGCGACGATGCGGCGCACCAGGGCGGGATGGCGCTGTGCCACCCATCCCAACGTGAAAAACGTCGCCTGCACGCCAGCATCCGCGAACATTTGAAGAATGCGGTTCGTGTTGACCTCGACGCGCCTTGGCAGCGTGTCCCACTGGTCGCGTCCGATGGTGTCGGCAAAAGCCTGGACCTGGAACCAATCCTCCACATCCACGGTCATGGCGTTCACCAAGGTTGCGGCATCCTGGCGATGTGACGGGTCGTCAGGCACGAGCCGGCTCAAAACCGCTTGACGCCGCCCACGATGACCGTGGCGTCGTTACCGTTCAAACCCTGATAGCCTGAGGCAGCAAAGGCCGAGCCGCCGACCACAAAAGTACCGCCGACGGTGACGTAGCCGGTGAGTGTTTGACTGAACGTGTAGTTTAGGCCTGCGGACGCGCTGACCGTATCACCTGAATCCCCGTCCGCAACCGTCTCGTTCAGGCCTGTCCTGTTGTGGCCGTACTGGGCAAAGACCGTCAGGCTCAGCAGCGACGTAAGCTCGTGGTTTTCGCTGACGTTGACGAAAAGACCGTTGGTCCTGACCGGGGCGAAGCCGCCGGCTTCGCGACCCACCGGCTCGGTCCGCTCGCGTTGCACAGAGAGCGTCAGCACATCATAGTTCCCCAGGTAAGTGGCCGTCGCATCGAGGCGCTGCGTGCGGTTCAGGTTCTGGTTTGCCGCGAAGGCGTTGCTGCCGCTGAGCAATGGCGCGGCTTGAAGGGCAGAGGCCGCGACGCCGGTGGCACCCTCGGCCCCGTCGAGCAAGGTGTTCTGTGCATCCTGCTCGAAAGTCGAGATGCCGGCCGAGTAGCCGCCGAACACGCGAATACGCGGGCTGACCTGTATCGAACCCTGCGCGTAAAGAGAGCCGTAACCGTCCACGTACCGATATTCCAGTGTCAGGCTGCTGTCGCGGTTCGGCGTTAGGCGGACGCCGCCCGAGCCGATCGGGCCGGAGTAGAAATACAGGCTGCGTGGGTAGGCGAGGTCCTCATAGCCAACCTCGCCCAGCAAGGTAACCAAGCGGGTCGCTGCGTAGCTGAGGTCGTCGTTCACCAGGACGCGCCGGCCACCCGCCAGCGCCCCGGCGCCGTCGTAGAAGTCGTCGTCGGTTCCGATCGCGTTGCGTAGCCGCCCAAAATCTTCTCCGGTGGTGTAGCTGGCAAAGGCCCGTTTGGTTGCGAGATAGGAACTGCCGTAGGCGCCGAGGCCATTCGGCGCGTTGCTGGTCTGCCCAGCCTGCACCGGCGAGTCGGTTGCGCTGTAGATGTAGCCGATACCGGCCTGCAATATGCCAGCACCGCCAAGGCCTCGTGTGACGTATGGCGAAATCGACACGTCGCTGAGCGTCTGTCGGTTGTCAGGGGAGAGGGCGACCGTGCTGGCCGGCCCCAGCCCGCCGAACACGGCTTGCTGGCTGACTGAGCCGCGCACATCGACATATAGCCAGCCTGGCAATGCCGTTGCCTGAACGGCGCCGCTGAATTGTTGCTGAAACTGTGAGAATTCAGTGTTTCGAGCATAGATCTGCCCGATCGGCTCATAGTCGAGATTGACCTGTAAACGCTGAGAGGTGTCCAGTATGCTGACACCAGGCTGTACGGCCGTGATGAAGTCGAAGCCATGACGGCCGCCGCCGTTGAGCAGGCCGGCGTTGGTCGTAAACTCCTCGGACACTCCGACCTGTCCAGTCACGCGGAGGTTGGGGCCGGGTGACGCGCGGACCGGTTCGGTATCGCCATAGGCGCGCAGCAGATGCTCACGCAGGTCCGACAGGCCGGGATCGACTCCTGTGCGCGGGAGGATGGTATCGGCAGGGCTGGGCAATGACGGTGCGGGCGTATCGGTATCCGTGTCGATCTGGGCTAGAGCGGGACTAACGAGACTCATGACGAGCATCGATCCTGCTACGTGCCGGGAGAGATCTCGTCCTGTCATCTGAGAGTTCAGGACTGCTTGGGCGGTGGGGTGTTCGCCTTGGCGTAGTAGTCCCCCGTGTAATTATAGGCGCCAAACGACGAGCGCTTGCGGCCAGCCTGCTTGTTGAGAAGCAACATTACCTTGGGGCAGGCCTTGATCATGTCCATCGCGGCTTCCAACTCGCCGCGCTGAGTCCGGCCAGCCTCCACGATCATCAGCACCTGAGACACCGTAGGAGCTAACACGCTTGGGTCGCTGGTGGCCAGCAACGGCCCGGTGTCGATGATGACGGTCCAATCAGCAAAGCACCGTGAGAGCTTCTCCGCAGTCTCGGGCAAGGATTGACTGCGCCTGCCCTCGGTCGGTCGGGCCGACCTGTCTCCGAGTGGAAGGATGTGGAGTCCCGGCAAAGGGGTCGCCACCACCAGGTGCTTGGGCTCCAGGACGTCGTCCTCCGCAATGTCGAGCAGACCCGGTGCATCTACCAACCCAAGAAGCTCGCTTAGGCATCGAACTTTGGCATCCGCGTCGATCAGCAACACCGAACGCGCCCCAGTTCGCGCCAGGGCGGCTGCCAAGTTGAGAGCGGCGAAACTCTTGCCCTCTGCCGGCCGGGTGCTCGTCACCAAGACCAGGTTCGCGCATCGCTCACCGGCAGCAATCGACGCTTGGACGACGGTTTGAAGACGGCTTGCTGCAATGCGAAACTCATCACCTAGCCTGGTACGTCCGTCGGTCTCGGTAACCAGTCCAGCTCGCGCCAAGTTGGCGGCTTGCAGGGCTTCTCCGACCGCCAGATCCGTATGGTGAGGAAGGTGCGAGTCCATCAGAGTCTCTGCGTGTAGTGGAGCAGGACACCACCCAGCACCACCAGCAACGAGCCGAGCGCCGAACCGAACAGGGCGGCGCGACGCAAGCGCGTCCCGATGGAGACGGGCAAGGCTGCCAAGGAGATCGCCCCGATGACCGGTCTGCCCATGGCACGCAGGTCGATAACACTGTGGAAGGACTGATCGAGACTGATGATTGCGCCGACCACGCCTACCCCGGCCGCCAGCCCGGCCAGCAGCACACCAACCGAGAGCAGCACACGGGCTGGCGCTACCGGACTTTGTGGCAGTTGCGGCGGGTCGATGATGACCATCTTCACATTGCTGGCGCGCACCTGCGCCGCCGTCGCGATCCGCATGCCCTCGCGCCTGGCAAGAAGTTCGTCGTAGTTCTTGCGCAACACATCGTAGTCGCGATTTAGATTTATATAGCGCGCTTCCAGATTGGGCGCCCCATGAGCGATGCCATTCAGCCGGTCCCGCTCTCGCGTGGCATCGTCGATCTGACGTTGATAGCTTCCTATCAGCGCATCCGTATCCACCAGCCGTAGCTTCAGCTGCTCGTAAACAGGGTTAGGAACCGATTTGCTGCCGGTCGAAGCGACAGGCGCCCCGTCAGTCTTGCGAAGGTTTTCCACCACACGCTTCTGGGAGATCACCTCCGGATAGGCATCCGTGTAAACCTGTTGAAGCTCCCTCAGCTTGGCTTCTGCAGCGCGCAACGCAGCATGCGTATCGTAACCGCCAGCTCCTGCCGCCTCGGTCGTGACCAGCGCCGGGGTAGTAATCAGTTCTCGCGCTAGAAGCACCCGACGCGATTTTGCATCTTCCAGCTGACCGGCCAAGGTGGTGACCTGCGCGCGTGCCTGCTCCAATCGGTTAACACCCCCATCACCGGGCAGAAGGTCCACATACTGAGTACGAAACTCGGCCCGCTTGGCTTCCGCTTCTCGAAGCTGTCGTTCATAACTGTTGATCTGCTCATCGAGAAATTGTGACGCCTTTTCCATGTCGTCACGGTTGTCACCCGCGCGGTTTTCTATGTAGCTCGCCAACACTGCCTGAACCACATCGTAAGCAAGCTGACGGTCTGCATTGCGAAAAGCGATGGAGAAGATGTTGCGGGTTTGTGCGTTGACCTTGATCGCTGTACCGAGCCTTATGACCATTCGCTCGAGATCGGCAGGGGTGCGCGTATCGAGCTGCAGGTCCGTCTTGGCAATGATCTTTTCCAGGTTCGGCCGGGACAACAGCATGTGTTGCAGCAGATCGATCTGGTCCGCCATCGAACTGTCGGCTGCGATGCCACGCAGCAAAGGTGTCAGCACGGCATCGGCATCGATATAGACACGCGCGCTCGCCTCATATTGGCTCGGCATCGACGCTACGCCGATCCAACCTGTCAGGCATAGTAGCCACGCCGCAGCCACGCCCCACCAGCGCCGACGCCATGCGAGCGTTCCGTATCGGTTAACTAAATCCTGCAACGATTCCATGCTTGCCTTCACGTGGTGCTACACTCAGGCTAGGTAACAGGAAGCCTAAAAGAAGCTTTGCGGAATAATAAGCGTGTCTCCAGGACGCATCATTACATTCTGTGTTATATCGCCGTCTTTGATCAGACTCGAAAGGTGCACGCGAATATGCTGCTCGGTCCCGCCTACCCTGCGCACAATGATTGCGCGGTTACCAGCTGCGAACTTGGTCAGCCCTTTCGTGGCGATCATAACGTCCAGCAGGCTGAGGTTTTCACGAAATGGGATCGCCTGGGGATCGGTGGCCTCCCCTATGATCCGCACCTGGCGATCTGGCGGCCCCTGGAATGAGCGGACCATGACGGTTACATTCGGGTTGTTGACGTATTGCTTCAACTTACCGGAGATAGCCGCTCCGAGCTCGGTAGGTGTCTTGCCGGCTGCCAGAACGTCGGGCACGAGCGGGACCGAGATGCGGCCGTCCGGTCGGACAGGCAGTTCGTTGACCGACAGCGGTGGTGCCTCGTATACAAAAATCGAAAGTACGTCTCCCGGTCCGATCACATACTGTCCCGACTCAGTTATAGCGGCTTGGTTGGACGTTGCGACTGACCCCGGCGTTCCGCCGCAGGACACGATAAACAGAGTGGCCGCAATTCGTAAGGACCATGATAGGCCTGTATGACCCGGGAACGCTCGGAGATCGCAACCGTTAACCTTTTCCAGAAGACGCCAGCGCTCTGCCACCGAGGTAATGCCTCACGCTATGGCGCCGGACCACCCCCGCCATGAGGATGTACCGCACCGGCCGGCACGATGCCGTCTTGATGTGTATAATTCGATAACAGAGTGGCAGCAAATCTTTTATGAGCTTCTACCACCTGGGGTGGCAAAGTGGTAGAGTATGTTGGAATGGTGCAACGTCCAGGAATGACGGGCTGGAGACCCGCAGGCTTTGCCGTTCTGATCCGCCCCGGTCCGACGTAGGACGCGATAACAGTCGTTTAAGATAGTTCAGCTACCCTGGATACCACATGCGCAAACTGGCCACCATTTCTCTACCATTGCTGGCGCTTCTCGTTGCTACAGCGTGGCTGCTCCTGCACCGGGGCGACCCGATTGCGGGCGCCAAGCGCAGGATGGCCCGCCAAGACATGCGGGGCGCCGAACTCTATCTACGCCAAGCGCTGCGCCAGCACCCTGACAACGCCGAGGCAGCTTACCTACTTGGGCGGGTGGACCTCTCTTTGGGAAACCCGCAAGCCGCCGAGCTGGAGCTGAAACGTGCGCGGGAGCGGGGGTATCAGCCCAATGCTATTATCCTACCCCTTGGTCAAGCCTATATACAGCAGCGCCATTTTGATGCAGTGCTGCGGGACTTTGACCCCCTACGGGCCCCGCCCGCCGACCGAGCCGGTATTCTGATCGTAAGGGCTGCTGCCCAACTCGCCCTTAACGACAGCAACGCCGCCGCGACGAGTGCTGCACAAGCCGAAGCGCTAGCTCCGCTGTCGCGCGACGTGCTGCTCACCGCCGCGCGCATTGCACTTACCCGCAATGACGTTGACGGGGCTGCGACGCGCCTCACTCGCGTTCTAGCGCAGGAGCCGAACCAAGCAGACGCGCTTCTTCTTCAGGGCGAGATTGCCATCCGTCGAAACGATGCAAAGGTGGCATTCGCCCGGGCGCAGGCCGTGCTGGCCGGTAGTCCAGGCCGTCTGGACGCACGAATGATGGAAGCGCGTTCGCTTGCAGCCCTTGGCCAGGCGCAAGCTGCGCGCACCTCGGTGGCGCAGGTTCTAGCTGGCGCGCCGCGCAATGTTGGCGCCAACTATTTGGCCGCCATGCTGGCGATTCAGGGCGGTGACTATGCCTTGGCCGATGCCGCGCTCACGACGATCACCACCGTAGCGGATCGTTTGCCACGGGGCTTCTACTTCGTTGCCGTTGCCAAGCTCGGGCTTGGACAGCCGGCGCAGGCCGAGGAGGCAGCAACCAAGTTTTTGTCAAGAAATCCGGACGATGTAGCCGGGCTGAAGCTGCTCGCTTTCATCGATCTCGCTCGCCATCGTCCGGCCGCCTCTCTTGCAATACTGCAACACGGCTTATTAGCAACGCAACGTGATGCGGACACGCTTGATCTGATCGGCCGTGCGCAAGCTATGTCAGGAAACATGCGCGCAGCAACAAGTAGCTTTGTTGAGGCGTCGAAGCTTGCGCCGGCGGACACGGCGATACTGAACCGGCTTGCCGCGGCGCAGTTGAACCTTGGCGAGACGGCGGCAGCCGAGGCTGACCTGAAGCGCTCGCTTGACATTGCTCCGAACCAGCGATTAGCCGGTGAGGCAATGGTCCAGGCTGCGCTGGCTCAGGGCGACACCGAGTCGGCCAATCAGAGCGTTGAACGCCTGCGGCACGCATTAGGCGACGGCGAGGAGGTAGGTGTGCTGGCCGCCCAGGTAAAGCTGGCGGCACTAGACTTTAGCAGTGCAGAGATGCTGCTCCGCGACGTACTTCGTCGAACGCCCGACAGCCGGCCCGCCACCCTGAATTTGGTGCGTACCCTGGGATTACAGAACGATCAAGCAGCAGCTCAAAGCCTGCTGGAAGACTGGTTGCGGCGCCATCCGAGCGATGGCGCTGCCTTGGACCTCCTGCTACCCGGGCTCATCAGCCGCGGAGACCTGGACCGCGCCGTCTCGGTGGCGGAGGCGGCACACACCGCCGCGCCCGACAACGCCGCCATCATCGCAGCCCTGGCTACCGCTTACGCGCGTGCACATCAGACTAACCGGGCCGTAGCCTTGTTAGACCGTGCAAGCGCGAACACGAATCCACAACTCGATATGTTACGCGCGAGCATACTTGCGGATGACGGGAAGCTGGACCAAGCCGAGCACGCCTTCAAAGATACTCTTCAGCAAGACCCAACGAACGGGCGTGCGCGTATCAGCTTGGCCGCCCTGCTCAGCCACGACAAGCGACACGATGACGCGCGGAGGGAACTCCACGAAGGCCTGGTGCGATCTCCAGGTAATTCGGCCCTATTGGAAGCTGTAGTTGCGACTGATTTCAGCGAAGGCGGCATCAAGCAGGCTCTAGCCTCGGCTGCCGCGTTGCGCGCCGACCCGCAAAACCTGCCTGCCGCAGCAACCCTGGCGGGGGATGCATGGCGAATGGCTGGCGACATGCGACAGGCAGCTTCCGCATACCTGGCAGCGTATCACGTCACCCCCAGCGAGTGGCTGGCCGTCCGGGCCGCAGGCGCGCTATCGGCGAACGGCAGCGCCGATCAGGCGATCGCGTTGCTGCGTTCCTGGACAGCGGACCATCCCGACGACTTTCTCGCGCAGTCGTCCCTCAGCGCGTTATATATCTCTGCTCACCGTTACGCAGAAGCTGACCAGCGACTAGCCGCTTTGTTGATGACACATCAGACAGACTCGAGCACGTTAAACAACTTGGCATGGGTCAAGCAGCAATTGGGCGATGCGGTGCAGGCCAAGTCACTTGCAGAACGTGCCTACTTTCAATCTCCCGCGCCGGAAGTGGCTGACACGCTTGGCTGGATCCTGGCCCAGCAAGGCGACACCGTGCATGCACTGCCGTTGCTGGCCCAGGCTGCCGAGACTGATCCGGCAGGCGCCTATCATTTTGGCTGGGTGCTGAATGCCGCGGGGAAAAAGCAGCAAGCCCGGATCGAACTGGAGAAAGCCGTCAATGCGAAGTCGGATTTCACTGAGAAGCCCGATGCGCAACGGCTTCTGTTGACCCTGAAATAGGGATTTCAGCCATAGCGCTTGGTAGGGCCCCTATAAGGGATACTGATCTGCACCTGTTGACCTTCACAACACTATTTCCAAATCCAGCCCAGCCTAATCACGGCGTCTTCGTGGAAAACAGGCTTCGCCACTTAGTCGGCAACGGCGAGATTACTGCCACTGTCTTGGCGCCGATTGCGTGGGGCAACCGTGCAGTTCCGGCCGTGGAACATCGTCATGGCATACGTGTGCTCCACCCGCGCTGGACACCTGTTCCCGCCATTGGAATGAGGATTTCTCCCTGGTTGCTCTATATCGCTGCGGCGCGTGCCCTGACCCGGCTCGTTGCCGGAGGTTGCCGCTTTGACGCAATAGACGCACATTACTTCTACCCCGACGGCATTGCCGCCGTATGGCTCGGCAAGCGCTTCAAACTACCTGTGGTGGTTACGGCGCGCGGGTCCGATGTGACCCAATTTCCGGATTTCGCGTTCCCGCGGCGCCTTATTCAACGAGCAGCCCGAGATGCCGACGCCATAATAACGGTCAGTGCCGGCCTTCGCGACGCACTTGTATCGCTTGGCGTTCCACCCGCGAAAACAACCGTGCTGCGTAACGGAGTGGATCTAAGCATGTTTAAGCCGCAGGACCCTACACAATCACGCCGTGCTTTCGGCGCAAAGGGTAAGACCCTCGTTTCGGTCGGCAGCTTGATCGAGCGCAAGGGCCATCATCGTACTATAGAAGCATTGACCTACCTTCCCGACTGGCAGTTGCTGGTCGCTGGCGAGGGACCAGAGCGTGCGAGACTTGAGCATTTGGCACACACGCTTGGAATAGCGGAGCGGGTGAAGTTACTCGGTCCGCTGCCGCATATTGAGCTTCCAACATTGTATAGCGCCGCCGACCTTTCGGTGCTCGCCTCCTCGCGCGAGGGCTGGGCGAATGTTCTGCTTGAGTCCATGGCGTGTGGAACACCCGTCATAGCCAGCCCCATCACAGGTAACCCGGAGGTGGTGCAATCGGCTGAGGCCGGGCTGATAGCAGGGGACAACTCGGCAGCTGGGTTGGCCGCCGCCATAAAAACTTGGGAGTCAGCACCCCATGACCGAGCGCTCACCCGACACTACGCCGAGGGCTTCAGTTGGGAGACGACGACTGCTGGGCAACTCTCTTTGTTTAAGCGGGTGATTGCTGCCAGAGCGAGTGAGCAAAAAGGAATCGTTTCCTGACCGGCTCATACGGCTGGCGATTTTCCGACTCGAATTGCAAGTTGGGGAAGTCCGGCGTGGACTTATTATCTAACTCCGTGTTGTGCTTTGACCCGCGCCCCAGACGTCATACGCTCAGTCGGCGAATGCGCATGGGCAGAGGTCAAAGCTTAACGCCACTGGTATCACACTGCTAACGGAGGCGTTGGCAGCCGCTGCCGGCTTGTGTGATCAGCGACTCACCTCAACACAGGCTGGCGACCATTCAGCCCGCGACGCAACAGGAGTCCGTGTTGTCACGCCGTACCTCAAAGAATCTGATAAAACCTCTTGCGGGCGTCGGCCCACCCGCGCGACGGATGAACACGCCACGGATGGTGGACGGCGCCGGCTGATATCGGTCAGCGGATTTCGGCGTGCCCGAAAGCGGGAGTCTGGTGGCCGCGCCGTCGAAGCTGATTGCTGTTTGTGTGCCTAGATGGGCGAGGCAACAAGGCGGCGGCCGCTATCGCAGGGCGGGTCAAAAGCGGCCGAGTGCGCGCGACGGCGCGGCGCTTGGCGGGTGTCAAACAGACACCTCGTGCCTTGGCTATCGACGGTATTGGACGGGACGACCTGTCGCACGCGTTTTGGCGTCGAAGTACACGAGCGCAGCACAGCACGGGCTGCTGCACAGCCTGGCTACCGCACGCTTTCTGCGGGTCTGGGATCCATATACCGATTTTGCGGTGCAGGACGGTCTCATGCATGATGCGTTACGGTGCGGCTTGCCCGAAGTAGTTAGCGTTCAGGCATAGGCGTACTCACCGCCACGCTTCAAGGCGGCTTCGTAGGCAGGGCGAGCGTGTATGCGGGCCAGCCAATCTTGAAGCTTCGGCCGGGCGCCCAGGCCATCACCGCGTGTGGCGCCGGCTTCGACCGGGAAGCTCATCATGACGTCGGCAGCTGTGAAATCGTCGCCGGCGAACCAGGCGCTGCGCGCGAGTTCCTTTTCCATCAGGGCCAGTTGCGCCTCGATGTTGGGGCGTAGAAAGCTCTTCTGCACGCCCTCGCTGATCATCTTGGCGACGGGGCGGATGAAGAAGGGCACGCGCGCCGGCAAGGCGCCGAACACCAGCGTCATCACCAGCGGCGGCATGGCCGAGCCCTCGGCGAAATGCAGCCAGTAGGTGTAGCGTAGCCGGTCATCGGTGCCGGCGGGCGGAATCAGGCGGCCTGCGCCGTAGGTGCCGACCAGGTACTCGACGATGGCCCCCGTTTCGGCGACCGTGCGGTCGCCGTCGGTTATCACCGGCGACTTGCCGAGCGGGTGCACGGCGCGCAGTTCCGGCGGGGCGAGCATGGTCTTCGCGTCGCGCTCGTAGCGTTTCACGTCGTACGGCACGCCCAACTCTTCGAGCAGCCAGATCACGCGTTGCGAGCGGGAGTTGTTGAGGTGGTGGACGGTGATCATGCGGCGTTCCTGTGGTTATCGCGAGAGTTCGCGCGTCATGTCGTCGAGCCCGGTCAACGTGAGCGGGAACATGCGGTCGGCCATCAGCTGGCGCAGCAGCACGACCGAGTGGGTGTAGGCCCAGTAATCCTCGCGCGCGGGGTTCAGCCAAGCGGTGCTGCGGAAATGGCCGGTGAGGCGCTCGATCCAGACACGGCCGGCTTCCGCGTTCCAGTGCTCCACGCTGCCGCCCGGCTGGATCACCTCGTACGGGCTCATGGTGGCGTCGCCCACGAAGATCAGCTTGTAGTCCGGACCGTAGGTGCGCAGCAGGTCCCAGGTGGAGAGCGAGGTTTCGTCGCGCCGTCGGTTCTCGCGCCAGACGCGCTCATAGACGCAGTTGTGGAAATAGAAATGCTCGAGATGCTTGAACTCGGTGCGCACGGCGGAGAACAACTCCTGGCTGGTGCGCACGTGGTCGTCCATCGAGCCGCCCACGTCGAGCAGCAGCAGGATCTTCACCGCGTTGTGCCGTTCGGGCACCATCTTTAGGTCGAGCGAACCGGCGTTGCTGGCGGTGGCCTGGATGGTGCCTGGCAGGTCGAGCTCGGTGGCCGCCCCTTGCCGCGCGAAACGGCGCAGGCGGCGCAGCGCAACCTTCATGTTGCGCGTGCCGAGCTCGGTGTCGCCGTCCAAATCGCGGAACTCGCGCTTGTCCCACACCTTCACCGCGCGCCGGTGGCGCCCTTCCTTCTGGCCGATGCGTATGCCTTCGGGGTTGTAGCCGTAGGCGCCGAAGGGTGACGTGCCGCCGGTGCCGATCCACTTGTTGCCGCCCTGGTGACGCTCCTTCTGCTCCTCCAGGCGCTTGCGCAACGTCTCCATCAGAGCGTCGAAGCCGCCCATCGCCTCGATGGCCGCCATCTCCTCGGGCGAGAGGTTTTTCTCGGCGATCTTGCGCAGCCACTCTTCCGGGATGTCGGTCGCGGGGTCGCCTGGGGTGTGTTCCAGGCCCTGGAAAACGGTGGCGAAAACACGGTCGAACCGGTCCAGGTGGCGTTCGTCCTTCACCAGCGTGGCGCGGGCCAGGAAGTAGAAATCGTCGATGCTGTATGCAGCCACGCCCTGCTTCATGGCGCCCATCAACGTGAGGTATTCGGTGATGGAGACCGGCAGGCCGGCGGTGCGCAGCTGCTCTACAAAGGGTGCGAACATGTCCGCACTACTCCCGCCGGGCCATGAAGGCCAGGCGCTCGAACAGGTGCACGTCCTGCTCGTTCTTCAGCAACGCGCCGTGCAGAGGTGGGATCACGACTGTCTTCTCGCGCGTGCGCAGCGCTTCGGGCGGCATGTCCTCGATCATCAGCAGCTTCAGCCAGTCCAGCAGCTCGCTGGTGGCCGGCTTCTTCTTCAACCCCGGCAGATCGCGCACCCGGAAGAACATGGTCAGCGCCTCGCGCGCCAACTCCTGCTTGATGTCGGGGTAGTGCGACTGCACGATGCGCTCCATCGTTTCGCGGTCGGGGAAGCGGATGTAATGAAAGAAGCAGCGGCGCAGGAACGCGTCCGGCAGCTCCTTTTCGTTGTTCGAGGTTATGATCACAACGGGGCGCTGGCGCGCGCGCACCGTCTGGCGTGTCTCATAGACGAAGAACTGCATGCGATCGAGTTCGAGCAGCAGGTCGTTCGGGAATTCGATGTCCGCCTTGTCGATCTCGTCGATCAGGACCAGCGAGCGCTGCTCGGCCTCGAACGCGTCCCACAGCTTGCCGTGCACGATGTAGTTGCCGATGTCGTGCACGCGGGCGTCGCCCAACTGGCCGTCGCGGAGGCGCGAGACCGCGTCGTACTCGTACAGCCCCTGTTGCGCCTTGGTTGTGCTCTTGATGTGCCACTCGACCAGGGGCATGCCGAGCGCGGCAGCGACCTCGTGGGCCAGCACCGTCTTACCCGTGCCGGGTTCTCCCTTCACCAGAAGCGGCCGTTGCAGGGTTACCGCCGCGTTGACCGCGACTTCCAGGTCGCGCGAGGCAATGTAGCTTCCGGTGCTTCTGAACTCGGCCACTGCAAACCCTTCCGCCATGACAGCCGGCACGTTAGCTCAATGGTGCTGCGCAGCAAAGCCGGGCTTAGTGGCCGAAGGTCAGCAAGGTTCCGCCATGCTGGTCGCTGGAAAGGTGGAAGCTGCCGGCGGCATAGCTGCCTGTCAGGCTCACGTTGCTGGTGTGGATGCCGTCCGTGATCGTCAGCGTCTCGAGGTTGGGGGTCTGGACGACGGACAGCGTGGCCGTGCCGGACAGCATGTCGGTGATGTCCAGGCTATCGGCGGCCGACCAGTTGCTGATGTGGGCGCCGGCCATGTTGGCCGAGGTGCCGCCAAACACGTCGCCCGCGGGCGAGGCCCAGAACAACATGCCCGGCTGGCCGACGCTGATCTGCGCCACCGTCGCACCCGGCCCCGGCGTCTGCGGCGTGAACGTGATGGCGGCGCCGCCGTGGGCGTCATGCCCCGCCGAGATCTCGCCACCCGTCGGCGTGCTCGACAAGAAGCGGTAATTTGCTGTGGCAGTACTGGCCACCAGCGTGCCGCTGTTGATGCCCACGCCGGTCAGGATCAGGGTGGGCAGGTCGATCACGTCGCCTGCCGCGTAGCCGCTCATCGTGCCCGCGTAGGTCGATGGCTGATCGATCTTCAGCGTTCCGCCGCTGCCCGCAAATTTTATGGTCTGGCCGGCTGGTTCGCCAGCCGTCAGTTCCAGGGTAGCGCCCGGGTCGATCAGCACGGTGCCGCTACCCAGCACCGGCTGGGCAAACAGCAATGTGCCGCCCCGTGCCTCTATCGTGCCTGCATTCGCGATCGGGGCGAAGATCAGGCCGTTACCCTGGATGGCCGCCCCTGCCGCGTTGACGACCGGAACGGCAGGAAACAGACCGTTGGCGGTCAGTTCCTGGAACACGCCGCCCCCCATAGAGATCGTGCCGGTGTTGGTGAAGACCGCCGCGCCGGCATTGGGCGCCGCGTAGTAGTTGTAGAGTGCCACCTCCAGCGCCGAACCGGCGCCCACCGACAGCAGGCCTGCATTGGTCACGCCCACATCGCCGAAAATGACGACGCCGGTCGAGGCGGCGGTGATTGTTCCGGTGTTGGTGAAGTAGGTGCTGCCGATGCTGAGCGTGCCCAGCGCGGTTGCGGCCTGTATCTGGCCAGCATTGACGATGCTGTCGGCCCATTGCCCCAGGGCCGCATTGCCGAGCGTGCCGGCGGTGCCGAACAGGGCAAGCGTGTTGCCCGCCCCCAGCGTGAGCTGCACGCCTGGCGCCGCGTCCAGCTCGGGTGCCGGAATATGCTGCCCCATGTAGTATTGCGACACGCTGCCCAGCGTGATCGTGGTGTTGTCAAAGGTCTCTGACGTGGTCGCGACCAGGCGGGCTTGTGCACCCGTCAGCAACACACCCGACCTGCCGCCGGACGACGCAAGGGTCAGGCCATGGGCCACCGACAATTGCGAGAATGGCCGGCTGAGGTCGAGCAGGCCGGCATAGGTGATGCCGTCGAGCGTCGCGGCGCCGTTGCAGGCCAAACCGCCGCCGGCGTCCACGATCGTGCCTCCCCGCAGGGTGCCGGTCAGCGACAGCCGGCCGATTGCTGTGCCCTGGCCGATCTGCAGCGTGCCGCCGGCCAGGTTGAGCGAGCCCGCCTCCGCAATCACGCCGTTGCTCAGCGTGATCTGGCCAAACCCGGACAGGCTGAGCGAGCCTGCCAACGACAGCACCGCGTTCGTCACCGTGATGCTGCCCGCATTGGTGAAGCCCGGTACTATGTAGCACCCGCCACAAGCGCCCAGCCACCCCCATGCCTACCTACGGTGCATGGAACACGAACACGTCATCTCTGGCCTGATCCGCAAGCGTGCTGAGCTGGCGGGCCAGATCGACCTACAGCAAGACAAGCTCCGCGCCCTACAGACCGACCTGGCCCATGTGGACGCGACGCTGCGGCTGTTCCAGCCCAACATCAACCTGTCGGGCGTGAAGGTGCGTCCGGTGCCAGGCCATGCGGCTGCCCTCTACGGCGAGATGACGCGCGCCCTGTGCGACGTGCTGCGGGACGCGCCTGAGCCGATGGCGGTGCGTCCGCTGGCGTTGGCCGTGATGGCGGCGCGGGGGCTTGCGGCGGACGATGGCGCGCTTGTGGGGTCTATGCACCAGCGGGTGGGGGCGGCCCTGCGGACCATGAAGGCACGCGGGACAGCGGAGAGCTTACGAGGCCGTGATGCACGAGAACTTGTATGGAAACTCGTAGCCGGCTGAGGCGCTTCGCAGCGTCATGACGCATCCATTGATCGCCAGCGCCCAATTGTGCGTGGATACTGGGGAAGCCATCTTAGCGAGCATGAGCAGCAGGTACACCCGTCGCCTGATCAGCGGGCTGGGCACGGCCGATATCGAGAAAGGTATCGAGCAAGCCAAAGCGCGGCTTGTAACGCTGCGGCTACGGCTAGCGGTTGTGGAGGCGATGTATGGGGAGCGCGTGGATGGGTAGGGAGGCGTGTGGGGTTGGTTTGGCGGCTAGTGAGTTTGCTACATAATTAGCAATTTGCGTTAAAACGTTTTAAATAATCTAAATCGCTCAGAGCATCGCAGCTACATGCGATGTTAAACTTTTGGCGCGTGCAAAAATGCTAGGTTTCCTTGGATAAATACCCCATCTTAAATCCACGGAACGTGACCTAAGTCCCGCACGGCGTCGGGTGTGTTTCGTGATGGTGATGGCGGTGCGTGTGGGACTCGAACCCACATTCTTCCGATTAGCAATCGGGTGCTGTACGCTTTCTGAGGGCCTCCAGTTCAGCTTCCGCACCATCGAAGGGCGCCTGAGACGGTAACCTCAGGCGCCCTTAACTTATTTACGCTGCCGCTTTGGCGATTGGAACCGTCTGTAGCCTGTGTGTTTGCGGAGCGGCATACCTATTTCCGTCACGCAAAACCAGAGTTCCTTCTGATTTTAACTTGCTAAGCAACGACGAAACAGACCCGCGATCCAAATCAATACCCTTCGCCTTTGCCTTATCCAAAACGTCAGCAACCGAAAGCCCGGTGCTGGAGTGTTCGTTGACAAGTTCCAGCACTGTAGCTTTGACAGCCCCTCGGCCTCTACGAGCAATCAAGCCTGTTTGAGTGCCAAGCAAATCAGAGTTTCCGCTGATGATCGCCAAAATGCTTTCGACGCCAGCCAAACGCTCCCGCGCGTTAGAGAGGCGGTTCTGTAGTCCATCGACTTCCTGCCGTAACCGCTCTCTCTCGGCCTTTGCCTGTTCAAGCTGTTGTGGGGTCATCTTGCACCTCATAGTTCATTCCTCCGGATACGGTGCCTAAGCGTCCCCCCGACAGGATTTGAACCTGCATGCCCGCACGGCGTCGGTTCCCTAAACCGGTGTGTCTACCATTTCCACCACGAGGGGTGATATCAATATATACGAGTCGCCGCGTAAACGCAACCTAAAACGCGCGTTCAATAACGTTAAAGAAAGCTGTTACCCAACCGCCCGCTGCCAATACCCGCAAAAATCCACGCTCGGCCGCGCCGCCAGCGCCAGGGCCACCACGCCCCGCACCTGGGCGCCGTTATCGGCCCGGCGGTGATCCTCGCGCCATGCGCTCTCTTGGGCGTAGCGGCCCAGATAAACGCCCGCGATATGGTGATGGTGGCCCGTCTCGGCCCGACGCATCCGGCTGAAGAAGCTCTCGGCCCCGTTAGTGCAGGCGCCGGCATCCGAGTAGGCGAGCTGGTGGTTGATGGTCTTCACCACGTAGCGGGCCGCCAGGTCGTTCCACGCCGTGCTCTCGTCCACCATGATCTCCGTCTCGCGGGCCACCCGGTTGCGGATGAAGGAGAGGGCAGCGCCTTCTGACCGGAACGCGGCGGGCAACACCTTGCCGTCACGCTCGCGGATCACGACCACGCACTGGCGCTTGCCGTTCTGATTGCGCCCGAGCCGGCGGTCCCGGCGGTTCTCTTTGTGGTTGGCCGGCTTCACGTAGCCGCCGAAGTAGCCGCCGTCGATCTCCACGACCTTGCCAGGCCCGCCAAGCTGGTAGCCGCGCACCTCCGTTGACATGGCTTCCCGCAGCTTGTGAGCCAGGACAAACGCGGTTTTATATTGCACGTCTAGGTCACGCGAGAGGGCCAGGGCTGACTTGCCCTTCACTTCGTTGCAGAAGATCACGATGGCTGCCAGGTAGGTGCGCAGCGCCAACTTGTGGAACGCGAACAGGGTGCCGCTGGTCAGGCTGAAATCCTTGCGGCACGCCTTGCAGCGGAAGCGCAGGGCACCGTTGGGGCGGCGGGCCTCATAGCAGGTCCGGCAAGCACAGTGCGGGCACACGGCGCGGCCGTCCGTCTCTGCCCAGCGGATGGAGGCGAAAAGGGCTTCCGCCTGCTTGTCCGTCAAGCGCAGCACGGTCGCGAGAGAGAGGGTGCGGGCCTTGGCGGAGAGGAGGAAGTGTTGGGCCATGCTGCATATCCGTCGTTTGATAGACGGATATGTAGGTTATCCGACGTGGCATTGCAATAGGAAAAACGACACATATGTCGTATTTTGCGCGGAATCGTAGGAGAACGGACATGGCAGGAACCAACGACAAGTGGGCTAGTCACGCCGCCCGGCACCTCAAGGCCGAACTGAAGCGCGCGGACGTGACCTATGCGGAGTTGGCGAAGCGATTGACAGGCATGGGCATTCACGAAACGGATACGTCCGTAGCCGCCAAGGTCAATCGAGGAGTGTTTCCAGCGTGGTTTCTATTCGCCGTCATGCGCGCGATTGGCGCGCATACCTTGCGTGTGGAGGACTGGTCTTAATTGCCGTTTTATCGGAGAAGAAGAATACTAATCCATCCAATAAAAGGAATAACGGAGAAAGCGAACAAAAAGGCCGTGTAGACGAAAAACCGATCCCGTGTAGCCGGTCGCAATCCGAATACGCGTCTTTCGATCCCCCCCACCAAGAAGACCGAGCCAAAAGCCAGCAAAATAGTGCAAATGACGGGAAGAATGAAGACAAGGGCTTTCTGAGCCGCTTGACTATAAACGAATGGCTTACGTTCGGGGTAGGATGCGGTACTTTGGTAGTAGGGCTCGGCTCCCTTTTCATATCCTACTTTACTTACCGTAACGCAGCCGACACGAGCGACATTAAAAATGCGGTGAGCAAGCTCTCCGCATTGGCCGCTGATACAAAGCGAGCTGCCGATGCTGAAGCTAGTCAAGTTGATGATTTCCGCCAGGATTTGAGACCAGTCATTTACTTGAAAAAAACGGATATCCCCAGGCAAGGGCCAGATGGGTATACCTATGTCAAGCGAAGGCTTACTAACGCTGGTCGCGGAGCGGCCTTGAACGTCACCCGCGTCACTAGGAGTGATTTCTTCCCAAGAGACAAAGTTCCGGGAAGGGGCGCTGATCTTGCCTATCCCAGCAATGCCGATTTTGCCAACGCCCAAGTAGATGGCTTTATTCCGCCAATGTCTGACGCCCCCGTCGACTCGGTAAGTCAATCCACTGACATCCCCTCCGAAGCCGCATGGCAATCGGCTAGAGACGGACTGACTATTTGGGTAGAGTGGGGCGGAGTCATGTACGAAGACGTTTTCGGAAAACAGCACCACTACTGGTTTTGCCACCTTTGGGACGGGAACTCCCAACAAGTGGCTAGCTGTCCACGAACTAAACAAGGCGACTAATACCGGCCGCACGGCGCCTACACCTCACCACCCTCCCATCGTTCGGGGCCGGGCGCGGCTAGGTATGTGGGACTGCACGCTGTTGTATGCGCGCCCGCCGTGGTGGCGGGTGCTACATAGTACCGGTGAAGCCGGCTGCGGCGATCACCAGCGTGTCGCCGTTGCTCACGTTGATGTGGCCCGCGTTGACGAAGCCGGGGCCGCCCAGGGTGAAGGTTCCACCGGCCACGGCCGCGTTGATCGTGCCGGCATTGACGATGGCGTCGCCCGCCAGCCCGCCGGCGCGGCCGACCGTGGCCAGCGCGCCCGATTGGGTGACCGAAAGCCCGGCCCCCAGGGTAAGCGTATCGGCCCCGCTTGCGGCCGGGTCGTGCATCAGGTCGAGGCAGGCAGCCGATCCGGCGGCGCCGATCAGCACCTGGGCGTGGTCAAAGGTTTGCGATCCCTGGAAATCCAGCACGCTGGCCGCCCCGATCACGTCGGCGGCGCCGCTTAGCGCCAGCCCGTCACGCACCCGCAGGAACGCGCCGGCCCCGGTCACCGCCAGCGTGCCGAGGTAGCTTACGCCGTCAAGCAGCGCGGTGCCCGCATTGCCCACGGACAGCACGCCGGTGGCGTCGGCGACCGTGCCGCCAAGGATCGTTCCGGTCAGGCTGAGCCCGGCCAGGCTGAGCGCGCCGCCATGCGCGCCGAGCGTGAGCGTGGCCCCCGCGTTGGACAGCGTGCCGGCCAGCTGCACTGAACCCACGCTTTCGGTAATCGTGCCAAGCTGGCCGGTGGCCATGCTGCCGGCCAGCACCAACGTGCCGCCGTTCACCGCAATCTGCCCGGCATTGGACCAGGCAGGCGCCGTGCCGAACGTGCCCGCGGGCTGGCCGAGCAGCACCGTGCCGCCGGCGCCGGCCACAACCGTGCCCGCGTTGGCGAACTGGGCAACCGTCACGGCCAGCGTGTCGCCCCCGCCCACCGTGATCGTCCCCTGGTTGATGAAAGTCCCGTAGCCGCTGATGGCGAGCCGGCCGCCGGCCACCAGCCCGGTGACCGTGCCCTGGTTGATCAGCGTGTCGGCAACGCCGAAGCCGGGCACGGCACTCCAGCCGTTGGCCGCGAGCGTGGCGTACAGGCCGGTCTGCTGCACGCTGACATGCGTGCCCAGCGTCGCGGTGGTGCCGCTGCTGGCCAGCCACGTATCTGCCGTGCCGATAACGGAGGCGGTGCCGGCATTTCCCAGCAGCACCGTGGCGCTGTCCAGCACCTCCGTGCCGCGCAGCAGCAGGGCGGCACCTGCCCCGGTATCGGTGATGCTGCCGGCAGTACCGCCCGCGCCCACAACCCTGGCGCCGTCGGTCAGCGTCACGCCCGCATTGGCTGCGGCAAGGTTGAGCACGCCGGTATAGGCGGCGCCGTCGAGCACGCCGATGCCCGACGCGAAGCTCAACCCGTTACCCGTGTCCAGTACCACGCCGCCCAGAATGGTGCCGGCCAGGCCCACCGGCCCCAGTGCCGCCAGCCCCGAGCCGGTGCCGAGCGACAGGGTGCCGCCGGTGTTGTTCGCCGTGCCCACGATCTCGACCTGGCCCGCGCTCAGGCTGAGGGCGCCCAGGCCGGATAACAGGCTGGCCGAGAACGTGCCGCCCAACGCCAGCACGCCGCCGCTGACCGCAATCCTGCCCGCGTTGACGAAACCCGGTATTCGGTAGCACCCGCCACCAAGGCGGGCGTGCTGTGAGGGGGGCGCTTTTTGCTGCGCTTTGCCTTCTATTAATCGGCGAATGTTCCGCCTATGGACTTGGTCGTCTTAAGGGCCGTCCCATCATAGGTTGCATCTTTCGAGAGGTCGATCGGACAGCCCAGGATCGGCTGGACGGCGCATGTTTGACCAAGCCGATAGATGAAAGCTGTTCGTCCAACGACTTGCTGACCCCCAAGCTGGTAGGCAACGCATCCTGCGACCGACAAGTAGAAAGTTTTGGTTGCTCTGATATTGTCGCTTATAATTGGGAGTATTGCAGTCTCGTCGGGAAAAACCAAATACTCTACAAGAGGATTTCCGAAACTCTTAGCGAAGTTACAAGCGTACAGTGCGTCGCGTCTTTCATCAATTATCAAACCGGTATCGACAATAAGAGAAGCGATAAATACGTGTTCCGCTGGAGAGTGCCCAACATTCCTAACGTTTATTTGCGCTTGCGCGATAGCTGTTCCTTTTTTGATAGTCAGTGCGAAACTTGGAAGATTGGTGATTTCAAGCCAAGGTCGGTCAACTTGAATCAAAGCGGTTTGCGCAATATCAGCTTGTCTTTTGGTTTCCCAGAACGCCAAGCCGGCGAATACGACAGCGCCCAAAGTAAACAGAGTAATCAGGGTACTAAGAGCAGTATCCCGTTTCCACTTAAATTGCTCGGCGGTTCTATGTGCATCCTCAGTGGAGTGCTTATAGTTTTCAAATACATGCGCTGGGGCAACCTGCTTATGATCCTTCTCGGCCTGGCGCTGGCCGGTGTCGGGCAGGTTCTCATTTTCACGTAGCTGTTGCAGTTCGGCGTTTAGAGGTCCGACAGGCTCATCCCCTCCAACTCCAGCGCCGCCAACGTCGCCAGCATCAACGTGGCCGCTATCGTCCCCCGGCTCAGCTTGTTCGCGATTGATGCCTCAGTCTCCTTCAAGCCGTGCGCCTCTAACCGCTTAGCAAGCTCGGCGTAGGTCACGCCAGCCCGCTTCATCTCGGCCTTCAGGAACCGCGCCGCTTTGCCAGCAAGCTCCTTCTCCGTCTCTGCCAGTCCCATAACCGCCTACTCCATGCGAGAAAAGGCTATCATATATGATATTATCCTCTTGCCAAGAATAGGCCAGTAAGCTATCACATCTGGGAACAAGCTACCGGATGCGACAAGATGGCCCAGCACTTTCTCCTCTCCGCCAAGGCCCGGACCCTCTCCATAGCCCAGGTGATGCGGATGACGGATGCCCAGGCCGAGACAGTGTTCGCTGCCATCCGCTGGGCCGAGACGGACGGCAAGGCTGTCTGCCCGCACTGCGCCTGCCCGACCTGCTATGAGGCCCGCCGCCCGAACGGTGCGCTGCGCTTCCGCTGCAAGGCGTGCCGCAAGGATTTCAGCCTGACCAGCGGCACCCTGTTCGCGTTCCACAAGCTGGCCCTGCGGACCTACCTAGCCGCCATCGTGATCTTCTGCAACGAGGTCAAGGGCAAGTCCGCCCTGGCCCTCTCGCGTGACCTGGACGTGCAGTACAAGACGGCCTTCGTGCTGGCCCACAAGCTCCGTGAGGCCATGTCAACCGAGGTCAAGGGTCACATGCTGGGCGGGCTTGGCAAGGTCGTGGAGATCGACGGCGGCTACTTCGGCGGCTACGTGAAGCCCGCGAACCACAAGGAGAACCGCCGGGATCGCCGGCTCGGTCGCAATCAGAACGGCAAGCGCCAGTGCGTGGTCGTGATCCGTGAGCGTGACGGCAAGGTTCTGCCCGCCGCGTTCCGGTCAGAAGGGGCCGCCCTCTCCTTCATCCGCAACCGCGTGGCCCGCGAGACCGAGATCATGGTGGACGAGAGCACGGCCTGGAACGACCTGGCCGCCCGCTACGTGGTGAAGACCATCAATCACCAGCTCGCCTATAGCGACAACGGCGCCTGCACCAACGGTGCGGAGAGCTTCTTTAGCCGGATGCGTCGGGCCGAGACCGGTCACCATCACCACATCGCGGGCGTCTATCTGGGCCGCTACGCCCAGGAGAGCGCATGGCGTGAGGATCACCGCCGGGCCGACAATGGCAGCCAAGTGCGGGGCGTGGTGGCCTTGGCGCTGGCCGCTAAGCCCAGCGTGGATTTTTGTGGGTATTGGCAGCGGGCGGCTTAACTTAAAACTTAGAGTTTGATGTTAGTGAAGCCTTGCTCTACCACGGCATTGGCGTTTTTTCTAACGGATATGCCAAAGCCATGGTGCTGCCCGGACATCCGCACCTTATCCCAGTTTCCAGGACGATTCCTACATTCAACGTAGATTCGATCTCCAGAAATCTTGTCTCCCTTGTTTGTTCCGTGCATTGATTTCAGAGATTCAATTTCTTCGGATGCAGCCATTTGCTTCAAGACTCGTAATTACATCAACAGCCTTTTCATAGGCTAAGCCGAACTCGGCGACAACGTCAGATGGATACAGCGTCTCTCCGTGATGCTGACGAAAATAGGTCGCCACAGCCTCGCGTAACTCATCTTCAGTCTCAAAAACTTTTGTGTTTGGTGAAGATGAGGCCGGAAACTCCAACGCGAAAGAAAGCTTCTCTGTTAGGTCGGCCAACTCCTCCCGGACCAGATCGATTTTCTCGTGTAATAACTCGACGCGATCGGTCAGAAAAACAACATCTTGAACGAACGCTCCCGCACTGGGAAATAAAGATCGGGTTTCGAACTCAGGAGTTTTGACAATAATGAAGCCCATCGGAGGACCAACGGGATTGTTTCCCCATGATTGCACGACTGGCGGTTTTGCCTGGATCACCGCAGCGCCATGCATTCTAGCTAACGCCGGTGTTTTCATGGGCGTCCTCCGCTTTACTTTGCGCGTTGACTGCGGATTGTATTTGACTAACTAGTCCTTCGAAAAACTTGCTTATCTGGGGTATCATAGAGATCGGTATCGCTAGACGGCAAACAGCCGCAGGTTGCACGTCACCGCTTGGAATATTATTTCTCATTGAGAACAATGTGAGTCGAGCAACCTCATTTACGACCGCAACTCCAAAGATGCCGTCCACAAGGAATTCCGGGATCTCATCAGGAGCTTGTAAGGTTTGTCCCGAAATTTGTTGAGGGCCTGATTGCATGGGCTTAGCCATCGCTGGCTCCTGACTTGCAGCGATCATTAAGGGCAATCCGAAGGCGATCCGACGAAGCCACAATAACGCGGACGATCCTAACGTCAAGCCAATACGATCACAGCTATGTGAACGCAAAGCATAACTTGAGTTTATCTAAAGTTTGCTAACGCTACGCCTCTTCGATTGGCTTAACAAGTTTCCAGACCAACTCCCGCGCATCCCGCCCCCTAAGGCTCTCCACAGTCCCCCGCGCCTTCATCGTCCGCAACGCACTCCCCACCCGCTGGTGCATAGACTGCACAAGCGCCCCATCGTCCACCGCAAGCCCCCGAGCCGCCATCACGGCCAGCGCCAGCGGACGCACGGCCATCGGCTCCGGCGCGTCCCGCAGCACGTCGCACAGGGCGCGCGTCATCTCGCCGTAGAGGGCAGCCGCATGGCCTGGCACCGGACGCACCTTCACGCCCGACAGGTTGATGTTGGGCTGGAACAGCCGCAGCGTCGCGTCCACATGGGCCAGGTCGGTCTGTAGGGCGCGGAGCTTGTCTTGCTGTAGGTCGATCTGGCCCGCCAGCTCAGCACGCTTGCGGATCAGGCCAGAGATGACGTGTTCGTGTTCCATGCACCGTAGGTAGGCATGGGGGTGGCTGGGCGCTTGTGGCGGGTGCTACCTAATACCGACGAAACCCGCGGTGGCAATCTCCAGCGTGGCGCCGTTGCTGACCGCAATCGTGCCCCCGTTCACGAAGGTGCCGCTGCCCGAGATGTCCAGCGTGGCGCCGTTCACGCCCGCGGTGATGGTGCCCTGGTTGATCAGCTCGTCCGGTAGGGTGGCGCCCGGTGCAGCACCGGTGCTGCCCACCGCGATCACCCCGCTGACGCCCGCACTGCCGGCCTGGCGCAGCCACAGCGTGCTGCCCAGCGTGAGTGTGGCCCCGGTGGTGGCGCCCGCAGCCTGGGTTATGCCGAGCGTCGCGGCCCCGGCTTGGCCGGGCACGCTGCCGCTGGCGCCGAAGCTGATCGTGGCGTTGTTGAGCGTCTGGCTGCCCAGGAAATCGAGCGCCGCATAGCCGCCGGTCAACGCGATGCTGCCCGCGCCGCTGCCGCCGGCACCCGACATGGCCATGCCGTCGCGCACGAACAGCGTGGCGCTGGGCGCACTGAGGTCCAGCGTGCCCTGCACGGCCACGCCGTCGAGCGTACCGCCGGTGGTCTGGAACGTGCCGCCAGACAGCGCTAGCGTGCCGCCGTCGATCGCGCCGTAGGCCAGGGCCAGCGTACCCGATTGCAGGGCAAGCGTGCCCGAAACCGCCAGTGCGCCCGCATCGTAGAATTCGGCGCCCGGGGCCGCCATCGTCAGCCCGCCCACGGCGGCCGTGCCGAACAGGGTAATGAGGTAGCTGCCGGGGGCGGCAATCAGCGCAGTGTCGGTGGCCGAGGGTGGTTGGCCGTTGGCCCAGCCGGTCGCCAGGCTCCAATCGCCGGATGTGCCCAGCCAGGTATCGATGCTCATGCAGTCATCCCGGTGCGCCACGCGGCGTCCCCGACGGGCCACCTCACGCGGGCATGGCACACGATGCCGTGAAGTCTGCTAAGATCACGTAAACGCGAGTCGTTTCCTTTCGGAGTCGCAAGGCAATGACACCCTCGCTTGCACGGCCCGCCTGCGCCGCCCATCACTCCAGTCTCCGCCATGCCGAGCCAAGGACCGAACGCCATGCAGCCGACCCGCCGATCGATGCTCGCCGCCACCGGTGCGCTGATTGCCGCCGCAACACTGCCCGATGCCAGGGCACAGGGGCCTGCCGCGGCCGCCGACCCGCGCATGGCGGATCGGGGCGACGGCAAGCCCGGCGCCAAGCTGGTGGAGGAATGGTTCTCGTTCACCTGCCCGCATTGCGCGCGCTTCGCCGCCGAGATCTATCCGGAGGTGAAGGCCAAGCTGATCGACACCGGCAAGATACGCTACGTGTTCCGCGAGTACCCGCGCGATCAGACCGACCTGATGGCGGCCATGGTGGCGCGCAGCCTGCCGCCGGAGCGCTACGAGCCGTTCATGATGGAGCTGTTCCGCACCCAGTCGCACTGGGCGTTCGACCGCAGCGTGGAGCCGAAGGACGAATTGGCCAAGATGGCGGCCCTGGCTGGCATGCCGCCCGAGATGTTCAACCGCGTCGTCAAGGACGACGCCTTGCGCGGCGAGATACTGGCCGCCCAGGCCGCCGTGGAGAAGACCTACAACATCGAATCCACCCCAACCTTCGTGGTGGGCGGCCATGCCCATGCCGGCGAGGTGACGTTCGACACCTTTGCCGGCTGGGTGAACGCCGCCGCCGGTTAGGCTGCCGCGTGGCTGAACAGCGGGACCGATGAGCGCCAGGCTCACCAAGCTCCGCATCGCCGGGTTCAAGAGCTTCGCCGAACCCGTCAGCCTAGACATCCTGCCTGGGCTGACGGGCATCGTGGGACCCAATGGCTGCGGCAAGTCCAACGTGGTGGAGGCGCTACGCTGGGCCATGGGAGAGACCAGCGCCCGCAGCCTGCGCGGCGGCGAGATGGACGACGTGATCTTCGCCGGGACCACCGCGCGCGCCAGCCGCAACCTGGCCGAAGTCGCGGTCACGCTGGAAGCGGGCGAGGGCGCGCTGCCCGCCCCGTTCGAGGCCGATGCGGAGGTGCAGGTGACGCGCCGGATCGAGCGCGGTGCCGGGTCGGTGTTCCGTGCTAACGGGCGGGAGCTGCGCGCGCGCGACGTGCAGACGCTCTACGCGGACCTGGCCAGCGGCGCGCGGTCGAGCGGCATGGTCAGCCAGGGCCGCGTATCCGACCTGGTGCGCGCGCGGCCGGAAGACCGCCGCCTCGTGCTGGAGGAGGCGGCCGGCATTACGGGCCTGCACGCGCGCCGCAGCGAGGCCGAGCTGAAGCTGCGCGCCGCCGGGCAGAATGTGGCCCGCGCCGAGGCGCTGCGTGCCCAGTTGGACGGCACGCGAGAGGGTTTGCGCGGCCAGGCGCGCCCGGCCGCGCGCGACCGCGGCCTTTGCGGGCGGCTGCGGGGGGCGGAGGGCGCGGGGCCGGGCCGCGCCCGCCCCCGCGCTACCGCGCCATTTCCGGCCTGATCCGGGCGGCGGAGGCCGAGCATCTGGGCGTGCTGCACGGCCAGGCCACGGCGGCGCTGGACGCGGCGCTGGCAGAGGAAGACCTAGCCCGCCAGGCGCTGGACAACGCGGACTCTGCCGAAAAGGAGGCCGGCCTCGCCCTCCTTGCTGCGGAGGCGTACCTGCCCGGCCCCCGCAGCGAGGAGGCCGCGGCCCGAACGGTTCTGGAGCGGCGGCGGCTGAAGGCCGAAA
>CAXUGD010000007.1:0-25830 GCA_964250355.1 uncultured Acetobacteraceae bacterium
CGGGTAGACCTGATCGACCAATACGTTTCGGGCGACCGCGGCTTGCTGACGTTCAACCTGCATTGGAAGCACGATGGCGGGCCCTTCAATGGGATCGCGCCGACCGGGGCGAGCGGGACGTCGGTGGAGACGGCTTTGCTGCGTATCGAGAACGGTTTGGTGACGCGTTGGGACGTGGCCGACAACTCTCTCGACCTCGCCAACTACTTGCACGACCAGGGCATGAAACTGCCGCGCTTCGTCGAGCCTCCAGCGCTGATCAAGGGCTGATGGCGCGACCCGGTGCGGTTAAGCGTCCCGCCATCGCTGGTGGGACAGCCCTGCTGACGGTCACTGCATTCGTCAGTGCTGCGCCTGACGATGTCCAGGGCGCAGGCTCCTCCGGCATGCGCATCGTGCAACTTAAACGGTGGTTTTCTTCCCATGCGTCAGCTGCATTTCGGCGCTTTCACATGCCGTTCGCCGCGGCCGGGCCCATGAATTCCGTGACGTGATCGCGGGACTCTGGGGCGGTTGGGCCGACGATCCGTTAGCGTGCGACGTCGAGAGCGGCGTCTTCTTCGATCCCGCCAAGCTGCACATCCTCAACCACCAGGGTCCGCATCTCGCCGAACGCGGCCCGCTCAACACCGCGGGGCCAATGCAAGGCCGGCGCGTGATCGTCCAGGCCGGTGCCTTGGATGAGGGCCACCAACTCGCGGCTGAAACGGCGAACGCGATCTTCGGCGCGGCCGGAAGCCTCGCCGACGGCGAGGCGTTCTACGCCGACGTAAGAGTTCGCCTGCACGCGCACGGTCGCCATCCCGACGATCTCAAGGTTCTACCGGCCGCATTCGCCGTCGTCGGTGTTACGATCGAATCGGTCGCCCGCCGAAAGTCATCTGGACAGCCGACGGGGGTGATCTCGCCGCTGTGCCTGGAAGCAGTGCGCCGCATCGACCCGCTGTTCGACATCGAGCGGGATATCAACGGATGCAGCGCGCATCAGCGGCACGCCCAGCGACAGAAATTCAGCGCACCCCTGGTTGCCGATCTCCAGATTTGGATGAGTTACGAACGCAGAAAGCTATCAGTTAGCAATGATGCCGCAAAGGCGATGGACTACATGCTGAAGCGCTGGACGGTATTTGCCCGCTTCATTGATTACGGCCGCATTTGCCTGACGAACAACGCGGCAGAGCGCGCCCTTCGGGGCATTGCCCTGGGCCGCAAGTCCTGGCTGTTCACCGGATCCGATCGCGGCGGGCAGCGCGCAGCCGTGATCTACAGCCTGATCGTCAGCGCCAAGATGAACGATATCGACCCGCAGGCGTGGCTGGCGCATGTCCTGGCCAATGTCGCTCAGCACCCCATCAGTAAGCTTGACGACCTGCTCCCGTGGAACTGGCAGCCGACAGAAACGGCAACGCGCATAGCCGCCTAAACAGCGCCCCGGTGCTAACCGGAAGGATACGTCGCGCCCAACCACCAGCTAGACATGCACGCTGGCAGGAAAGGCGATCATCGCCGCTCCAGCACGTCAAGGACTTGTCGTAAGGCGCTGGCTTTTGTCGTGCCACTGACGCGAAGGCGGTAGTCGCGCGACAACTCGATCTCTGCCTGCCATACCAGGTGTTTGAACAGGTTGAACTGCATCGCCAGCAGGCGACATACCGGCCACGCAATCGCCACGAATGTATACGGAGAACCGGGGGTAAGTCTAGACGGCTTACCCCCGGCGCAAGCTAGGCCTTCAACTCTGCAAGAATGTCCTTACAAATCTGGACATGCTCCGTAAACGTCGCCAAGGCAAGCGTAGCAAGATTGCGGCCGTTCATCTCAGGCATGCTGGTCGCATCTGCGGAGTTCTTCAAATATCTCTCCGTGTGATCGTGGAGGAACTCATGGTTCTCAAGCTGGGCCTGCATATAAGCCATATCGAACTTGGGGCCCGCTGAAGCACCCCTGATTTTCTCCAGCGTCGCCTTCGCAGTCGCATCCATAGGAGGCATCGATGTCTTCAGGTTTGCGAGTACCGTTGTCACCGCGATCGCTTCGCGAAGTTCGAAGTTGGCAAACTCCTTGGCATGAGCACTGGCTGCTTTGTCGACCGCTATTTCGCTGGTCACGCGCGACAAAGTCGCCGGTCCAATCACGCCCATGCGGAATTGAGTTTCATTCATCGCGTTGGGCAACGCCATGGTATAATCATGCCCACTCAATGCCTCAGGCTGCTGAGGCATCGTTGCCGCCTTTGCAGAACTGGCAAGCCCCAGTCCCACAACGCCGACACCGGCAAGCGCCGCCTGCCCCATAAAAGCACGGCGCGTGTTACCTTCTACGGCGGGTCGATCAACGTCAGTCATTTCTGATCCTGTCTGTAACTGGCACATTGGGAGAATGGCCGACGTACACTTATACCGGACGCAGTCGTATGCCATGGGCTTCCCGCATAAAGAGGGGTACAACTCTTCGACATCAACTCGCCCGGTTGGTGCGGCTCAGATTTTAACCGTCCAACGTGAGCACCGAGATTTTGCCAACACCCGCAAGATAGCGGCTCCACAACGCTCCAGCTTGGAAGCGCCCTTGATCTCCCCAAGCGCATCAAGCCCGTCAGGCTGCACAGCGGCAATGTCGCGCAGCACCGTATCGTGGAAGATCACATTGGGCGGCACCGCTTGCGTCTTGGCAGCTTCGGTGCGCCAGGCACGCAGCTTCGCAAAATGCTACAGACTGACTAGGCGGCCTTCGGCGTAGGGATACATTGCAACAGCGGCATCCACTCGTTTTCCGTCGCACTCGACTATGATGTTTCACGCTTCGATCCGGACGGGCCAGTGCCCTAGATCCCCTTGGGCAACGCGAGTAAATCCCGCCCCGAACGAACGATCGCCTATGCGCGAAAGACCGGCACCACCATCCGCCAGCTCGCCGCCCGGGCGGGCAGCTACGCAGGCCTGTCCTTGGTCGGCACAGCCGCGAGCATCGCCAACGAGATGGAAGCCTGGCTGGGAACGCGGCTCGGACGGGATCAATGTCATGTTCTCCTACGTGTCTGCCGGACTGCTCGACTTAACGAGCACAGCAGTGCCCGAATTGCAGTAGCGCGGCCTGTTCCGGAGCGAGTACGAAGTCACCCTTCGCGACCACCTCGGCCTGCCGCGACCGGCCAACCGCTTCTTCTCCCCCCCGACGGAGTGGCTCGGTGCTAGGTTGATCTTGGGATGACAAAGCCGGCGAACAACGCAAACGAGGTTCCGACAGTCAGCATGCCGGCCGTGGCGAACACACCGGTTACGCCCGTGCTAGCGAATATTGCGCCGCCTCCGGCCGCGCCGGCGGTGATCGCGAGCTGCACGGCGGCAACGATCAGTCCGCCGCCGCTCTCCGTTTGGTCCGGCACGGCACGGGCCACCCAGGTCGACCAACTGACGGGAACGCCGCCATAGGCGACACCCCACAAAGCCACCAAGTAGGTCGTGAGGAGAAAGCCTGCATGCCACGCCGCGAGCCCGATCATCGCCGCGCCAAGAAGCATCGGCGCGACCGCCAGGGTCAGGTGTAGGCTGCGTCCCAACAACAACCCGGCCAATAAGGTGCCGACGAGATTAGCGACTCCGAAGATCATCAATGTGAGCGCCACCCGATCGGCACCCATTTCACTTGCGGTCTCGAGAAACGGACGCAAGAAGGTGAACGCGCCGAAGTGTCCGCCGTAGATTAGGACGATACATACGACGGCGCGCCCGATCGAGGGCCGCCGCATCACCTCGATCAAGGTGCCGATCTCGGTGTCCCCGCGGCTCGTTATGCGCGGCAAGGCTGCGGCCTGCAGTAACAGCGCGACGACCCCGAGGCCTGCCGCGAGCAGGAAGACGACGCGCCAGCCGTACACGCCACCGAGATAGCTGCCGAGAGGCACCGAGACGACCGTGGCCACGGAGATGCCGCTGAACACGAGCGCCATCGCGCGCGGCACCGTGGCGGGCGGCACCAGCCGTATCGTCACCGCCGTCGCCATGCTCCAAAACCCGCCGAGCGCGATCCCTAGCAGCGCCCTTGCGAGCAACAGGGCCCATAGGCCTGACGCCGCCGCCACGAGCAGGTTGGAGGCGACGAGGAGAACCGAGAACCCGAACAGCACCACGCGTCGATCCAGACGTCGCGTCGCGCTTGCCGTGAGGAGGGCGGCGAAGAACGAGACGATCGCGGTCGCGGTGACCGCTTGTCCGGCGAGCGCTTCCGAAACCCGCAGGTCTCGCGCGATCGGGGTCAGGAGTCCCGCCGGCAGAAACTCCGCTGTGATCAGGGCGCAGACGCCCAGCATGAGGGACCAGACTGCGGGCCATGACGCTCGATCGGTTCCCGTCGTGACTATCGCCCGCTGCAAAAATCCGGCCATACGTCGGTCGTCCTCGTCCGAGTGGTGATCGGACATGGGATCGCGGCAGGTGATGATTGCGGACTTCCAAGAACGAATCTCGTGACCGTAGCCCGGCTATCGCGGCGATGGCCGACGGATCATCTACGGGTCAATGCATCGGCCTTAGTCACGGTCTGCTCTCGAACTTCATGGAAATAAAATGGATACGAAGATCAAAGGACGGGTCGCCCTCATCACGGGTGCCAGCCAAGGTATCGGTGAGGCGATCGCGCGTGCGCTGCATCGCGAGGGCGCCAAGGTCGCTCTACTGGCGCGTGACGAGGGAAAGCTGGCCAAGGTCGTGGGCGATCTCGGCGATGGCGTTGTCGCAGCGCCGTCAGCCGCTTCGGTCTTGCAAGGCGCGATCATTGCTTCTTGGAACGAGACGGCATGAATATGCCCGCGTGAGCGCTGCGCAGTAGGTGTGCTGGCGTCAACATGCGCTGTTCAACCCCATCGTGTGGCGATAAACCATCAAACGGCACCCGTCCACGTGGACCTCTCCTTCCGGCACTGCGCCGAGCCGCTCGGCTACGCGAACGGAGGCACCGTTGGTGGGCTCGATGCAACTCACAGCCGTCGTCCAGCCGAGATCATCGCGAGCGTGATCGCGGATCCGTTGGGCGGCCTCGATGGCGAAGCCCTTCCCGGTCGCATCATTCATAAGGAGCCAATGTATCTCCCGCTCGGGCCAGCCCTCGGGAAACCAAAGGCCTGCTTGCCCGACCAGCAAACCCGTCGCTCGTTCCTCCAGCGCCCAGACGCCATACCCTCGCAGGAGGCTATGCCCGGCATACATTGCCATCCGTCGCCAGGTGTCGGCGCGGGAGCAGGGACCGCCGACAAAGCGTGCAGCATCCGAAGCCCAGAACGTGGCATAGCGATCGAGATCACTGTCGTTGATGGACCGAAAATTCAGGCGCTCGGATTTTAGTTCAGGAAGCATGATTACCATCAAAAACCCTACATTCAAAATGGCCCGTTTACGTCCTTCGACTGGTGTAGCCGCTTAGTCGCGGCAGCCCTGGGCGGAGTGAGTCACTTGCATCAAGTCACCGGCGCAGGACAGCCGATTACGGGATCATCGCTGACGGTAGCGAGAGTCTCAAGGCCCATATGGCTGCGCTGCATCGGCCGTACGACCGGCTTCTGGCGCTGGTGTATTCGTTCCCGCTGCAGCGCCATCCGGGCCCTGCCCCGTCGTTTGGATCGGCCGGCCACGACTATGCCACCCTCGGGGAGGCGATGGAGTACTGCGAAGAGGTAATCCGCTCTACCAAACGATCCTTTGAAGGGATGGGCCGCCGCGGACGGACGCGTGGGACGTGGCACGGCGGCGGGAGGTGACATTGAACTCAGGAGCCGCATGTGCGGGTGAGGGCAGCGGCCTGAACCGGGTGCGATCGGTCGCGGCGCAGGCTCCCCGGCCGAGGTCGCATTTGGAAGCGCTGGAATCGCATGGAATCCGTGTGCACCTACGGGCTTGGTAGGGCGGATAGCTTGCGATGCTATTCAATCGTGCGTTGCGCAAACCGTCGCTTTCTGGACAGCTACACCTCCTCGTCGCAATAGTGCGACGCGCTGCGCGACGTCGATCCAGTCTGGAACGACTAATCATGTCAACATTAGTCGACATGATCGTGCATGAACGACTTGATCTCGCGGGCGGTGAGCGAAACGCGCGCGTGTCGGGACGGTCGTGTTTCAAACTGTCATTTTCAAATGCTTGCGCATACTGTTGTAGTCTGTCTTATAGGATGGCGCTTTCAGGAGAAGGATATCACCGTGAACTCAGTTCGCATGAAACATGCTGCGTTTTTGATCGGAGCGCTGTCACCATTGCCGGCGTTCGCGCAGGCGGTCACGACGTATCACAACGACACACTCCGTACGGGTTGGAATCCAGGAGAAACGTCATTGACAGTCGCCAATGTCGGCGGCGGCGGCTTCGGTCTGCTGGCGACAACCGCGTTGGACAGTCAGGTCGATGCGCAACCTCTGGTCGTTCCTAACCAAGCGATCAACAATCTTGGCACCCACACGGTCGTTTACGTCGTGACGGGCGGGAATACGCTTTACGCGATCGACGGCCTGACCGGTGTCGTCCTGACCTCGCGAAACCTCGGCAAGCCGGTCCCGCAATCCGCTCTTCCGGGACAGTGCAACAACAACGGGCCCTCGGTCGGTATAACATCCACGCCGGTGATCAACACCGCGAACGGCACGATGTACCTGATTGCCGACACGTATGAGAATGGACAGGCGGTGTTCCGAGTGCACGCGGTCAGCCTGACCACATTGCAGGATAATGTGCCGCCGATGGTTGTGAGCGCCTCGGCTAAATTGACGGACGGCACCACTTACAACTTCAACGCAAACGTCTCGCGGCAGCGGGCGGCGTTACTGTTGTCGGGCTCCACTCTGTACGCGGCCTTCAGCAGCTACTGCGACCAGGCACAATCGACGTCGCGTGGTTGGATGCTAGGCTGGAACACCACGGCATTGGCGCCACTCGCCCACAACAACCTGACCGACGGGGTGCCGGGCTCGCAAAGCAGCTTCTTTCTGAATTCCATCTGGATGTCGGGTTACGGGCCATCCACGGCCTCGGCCGGCAACGTTGTCTATGCGGTCACAAGCAATTCGGACAAGAACACCTACGGCCCAAGCAACCTCGACGAGAGCGTCCTGAAGTTATCAGCCGACCTGTCCGCTACGCAAAGCTATTTCACCGATCCGAATCGCGCGAACCTCGACCAGGGTGACAGCGACCTTGGAGCCGGTGGCGCCATGCTGTCGCCGCCGGAGCCGGGAATGAACCAAAAACTGCTGTTCGCCGCAGGCAAGGCGGGTTCGATGTACATGTTCGACCGGTCTGCTGGACTCAGCCTGCTGGGCACCTACCAAATCGGCGGCTGCTGGTGCGGGCCATCCTACTTCACTGGATCGGATGGTGTCGGTCGTGTGGTCTCAAGCGGCGGTTCGACAGCGATGATCTGGGGCCTGAACACGCCTGCGTCATCACCTGCAACGCTGACGCAGCAAGCGTCGGCAAAAATCAGCAGCGGCCAGGAAGGCGGCTTCTTCACCAGCATCTCCTCCAATGGGGAGCAGGCTGGCACTGCCGTCGTTTGGGCGGTCGGTCGACCAACCCAAGTACCTGGGCCGCTGCCCCTATACGCCATCAATCCCACCAGCGGTTCGGTCATCTACACCGCCAACGCGGGCCAGTGGGCGAGTGGAAACTCTAACGCGAATACCGTTCCCACGATCGCCAACGGACATGTCTATGTCGGTTCCAACAAGGAGTTGACGATCTTCGGGTTGGGCGGCACCTCGAAGGTTGCGAACAATTTCACCAATCTTGCCAGCAACCGGCTTTCGGTCAGCAGCACCAAGCCCTTTGTTCTAGGAACGGACGAGCACGCTGTGTGGGGCATAATTAGAAACGTCAGCCAAACCGAAATGCTTCTGCAAGATCGCCACGGTGCGTTGATACGGGTCTATTTGACGACGGCCCGCGCCGCCGGAAACCTTGCTGAACCTGTGGTGGGGGAGGCCGCATTTGCGATTGGCAAGCAGGCCGAGGGTGGGGCGCTGATTGCTCGAAATGTAGAGCATGCGAAGCCGTCCTCACGACTATGGCCTGCAGACCAGTAGGAAGTAGACTTCAAGTAGATCTATCCGCCGGATAGATGCGCGTATTGGGTTGATCGTGGAGGACGCGTTGCGACTGGTGGCGCGTCCTTCATGATTATACCATGATCCCTGTCGTGCCCAAACACCTTATGTCGTAACGACAGGATGGCAGACTCGGCGATAGTGTCATCGACCAGCGACCGCGAGCCAGCACATACCCGATCTTCGCCCACCCGACCTTGCGGAAGGTTGCTATGATGTGGCTGCCGCCTCATCGGCCTTCCTATCCGATGCAGCCGCCAAGGCGCTGGAGGTGGCTGAGTTGCGCAGGCGTCGTTGCCCGGCGCGCGTGCCTTCGACGAGGGGTTGATTACGGCTCTCGCGGCATCGTGAATCCGAAAGCACGGCGCCTCGTCAAATCACCTACTAGTGCGAATTGCTTTTAAGCACATAAAGCGTTATCCGCTGAAGCCGAGTTGACCCCGCGCAGTCGCGTTTACGCCGGCTAGGAGCCTTCTATCATGTTGAACAAAACGAACGTTCTGTTGTCGACCATCTGTATTGTGGTTTTGTCTGTGCCAAGCGCGACGCGCGCCGCCACCGTAACGATACTCGCAACTCAGAATATCGGTCAAGCTTATAAGTCTGCCCTCCTCGATGTTGCCGGGGAACTATACGGCGCATCGACCAGCAGTCCATCCGCCCAACACGTGGGTAGCGTGTTCAAGATCAATTCATCAACCGGTCGCGCCAAAGTTCTTTATGACTTTGTCGGCACGCCAGATGGTGCGGGTCCGTGGCCAGGCTCTCCTTTGATCGACATCAAAGGCCATCTGTTTGGCACGACCCAAATTGGCGGGAACGTGGCCAAGGACGGCAGCACTTACGGTGTTGTGTTTAGCGTCAACGCGAGCACAGGGGCGGAAGATGTCGTATATCGATTTACAGGTGACCGAGACGGCGCTTCCCCCGAAGCGCCACTGCTGCAGGTTGGAGGATTGCTTTACGGGACCACTTTCCTCGGGGGGGGTGCTGGGAATCGAGGAACAATTTACAGCATCGACCCGTCTAGCGGAAACGAGAGCGTGGTCTATCGCTTCGCCGGCAAAGATGGGTCAAATCCGCAGGCGGCTTTCACCGAGGTAGGCAGCCTGCTGTATAGCACGACCTACGCTGGTGGCCTGTACAAGAATGGCACACTTTTCTCGTTCGACCCGGTGAGCAAGGCCGAACACACCCTTCACAGTTTTGGAGCAGGCAATGACGGGCAGCAACCGAATGGAGTATTGAAAGTTGGTAATGCCTTATACGGCACGACGTACGCTGGTGGGGCGAACGGCGGTGGAACAGTTTTCAAGGTCGACCTGAGCTCAGGCGTCGAAACCGTCCTTTACAGTTTCACTGGCAACAGCGATGGCGCGGGTCCCGAAGCGCCATTGGTTCAGTTTGGCGCCCTGCTGTACGGGACCACCACGCGCGGTGGGTCAGGCGCAGCAAACGGCACGATCTACTCCATCAACCCCGACACAGGGGCCGAGCAAACTGTACACAGCTTTCCAGGCGGACTCGGCGGAAGTGATCCAAACGCGGCGCTGATTGGCGTCGGTTCGGCACTTTACGGCAGCACGGCATTCGGCGGCAGCACCAAGGTGTGCGGGCGTGCCGGATGCGGCGTGGTTTACAAGCTAACGCCTTAGCAGGTCGCTAAAGAAGTCGCATCGCGTCGGCGTTGGAGGTTCGGCATCGAAATCGACTTTCAACTGTGATTGGTTTCGACACCCTCAACCCCGGCGTCTGCCGGCTTGCGTAGTCTTGCCAGCCACGTGACGCTTCCGCCAGCAGTTTAGGCAGCCGGGCAGGTCATGGACGGTTGTCATTAGGTTCCGATCCGTTCTCGCTTCGCTGCTTTGGCCTCCGGCACCCCGGCCGAGAACTTGATCCTCCTCTATCGCCTTGCACAAATGTTTGATCGCGGCACAGTTCGAATGGCCGTCAAGTGCCGGTTGACTACCATGCGAGGCGTCACCCGGCGCTTGCGCATTTCGCCGACGAAGCTCGACACGTCGTAGCCGCGTCTCAGCGCGGCAATGCGTCAAAGGCTCGGCTGGTGCCGCTGACGCCGGCCTACAGCTGAAATGGGTAATTGCTGACCCGCTTGCTCGGCGATCTCGGCGTCAGGCAGCATTCTCGCCTGGAACGCGGCCCTGTCGGACCGGTCGTGAGCAGCACGCTCCCGGCGAGGCTGTTGACGTTGACGATCACGAGGTTGCGAATGGGATCGAAAGCCGTAGGACCCCTGTCCGCCTGCCGAAGAACGGGTACTTGAACGAGATGTTGCACGCGTGGAGCGCGGCCAAGTCGCTGGCCGGCCGCCATGCTACCGCGATTATGGTGTGAATTTGAACAGTGATCCCCGAACATTCGGATATTCGGAGGTCACGTTGAGGGTGCTGCCATACAGCGCGCCCTCGTGGGCGAGCAGGCCGGAAAACGGCGTGTCGCCGTCACTGCCGCCGGTGAAGCTGTAAGCGACGGCTTGGCTGCCGTTGGCAGGATCGATGCTGTAGATGGTGCCTAAGCCGCTTGCACCGCCGCTTTCGGTAACGCCGTAGAACTTGCCGTGGAACGGCGTCAAACCGGAAGACGGTGTGCCGCCATCGGCTCCTCCGCTAAATTGATGGAGAAGGGAATACCGGCCGGTTTTCAGGTCGATCTTGTAGGCGTTGCCCGCGCCCCCGTCGTCGAAGGTTGTGCCGTATAGCGCGCCATCTTGGTAGACGAGCGAATTCGGCTCGGCGCTGCCGTTGGGATTCGACGCGAAGCTGTAAAGTGGCGACGCGTGACCTGAATCGAGGTTGAGGGAAAAGACGGTGCCCGCCCCGCCGGCGCCACAGAACGTGGTTGTGCCGTAAAGGATGTGGCCGACGATTGTGACGGCGTCGAGCGGGTTGCAGCCGACTCTGTTATCCGGGAAGGCGTAGATCTGCGTCAGCTTGTCGGTGGCGTCCAGTTTGAAGACGGTGCCGGCGTTCGACGCGCCACCGTACCAGGTTACTCCATAAAATACGCCATCCACAGGCTTGACGCCCGAATAGGGCTGCGACCCGTCCGCGCCGTGAAAACCATGGAAGATCCGCGTTTTTCCGCTGAGCGCATTCAAGTGCCAGATTGTGCCGTAACCGGTATAGTTGCCGTTGCTCCCGGGTCCCGTCCCGTGTCCTTCAGCTGTCGATCCGTAGATAGAGGCGCCGATACGCGACAGAGGTCCGACCGGAAAGTCGCCATCGGACTTTCCGCCGGAGAAGTTATAAAGTGTGGTCTCCGCAAGGCTGGCCAGATCGAACTTGAACAAAGTGCCATCACCTGCAGTGCCACCCGCGCCGGCGGCGCCATAAAGCGCACCATTGAAGGCGACCAGCGTGCCTTCGACGTCACGCTCGCCATTCGCGCTCTGCGAAAAATGGTAAAGCGTCTCGAACTGTGCGGCTTTGATTGAAGACGCAGTCGGTAGCGGGGCCGCCGCCAAACCAGCCAGAGGGATTAGCGCAGCGCATGCGGCATACAGAATTTTTTGTGTCATCCGAGCAGTTCCCCATGTGGCACCCGTTGCGCCACCCTCGAGAGACGTAGCGAGGTCGGCATTTATTCCATCGCTTTCGACATTTTGGAGGATTGCGCAACTCCGCATGTTCCAAAGTCGTTCGAGAGCGGCGGCCTCGCATTTGCTCCACCCTAAGCCGGCTTCAAGTCGTTTGTGCGAAGCCTGAGTTAATCTGTCGAGCTGAAGCGATTGAGGCTTGTGCCAATGATCGCCCACAGGCTCTCGCGGGTTCTTGACCCAGCGCGTCGCGGGAGTGCCTTGAGTTTGGCGAACACTGAATCGATGGGGTTCAAGCCCGGCGAGTACGACGGCAGGAACATCAGCCCCGCACGCGTTGCCTCGATGGCTTCGCGCAAACCGCGGCTTCGTGGCCGCCTAGTTTCTCGGCCACCACGAAGTCGCAGGCCGCTAAGTTGTGGGCGGACCGCTCGTGCAAAGCGCCGTCTCCAGAGTAATTATCCAGGCCTCGGCTCGAAGCGGGCGGCCATTCGGACGTCAGGCCCGCCTCAGCGCAGGCTCGTCGGGATCAGTGAAGCGCAACTCGAGAGGAGCCAGCCCGAATACGGCGACGACGGCCGGCTCAATCGCCCCCGTCAACACGCCGTCGAAGTGTGGAATCCCGGCGGGGCGGTGAACGTAGGTGCCGCGCGGCACGGCACGGCACGTCGCTGGATCGTAGCGCGGGCCGTCACCGACCCACCAGGTTCCGGACACCACGCAGGCCATTCGGTCGGACTCGTAGGTGTGTGGCGCGCTCATGAAGCCCGGGTGCCAGCGGATCAGCGCCAGGTAAGGCCCGGGGGCATCCGGCCCTCCATGCAGGAAAGCTTGCTCGTAAGATCTCGCCGGCGCGCCGTCTGGGGTGCGCCAGTCGATCCGGTCAGGCAAGACGACCGTGGTCGCCCCGATCAGCAATGTGTCGCGCTGGGTCATCTGGCCGTCGTCGCCTCCTCGATCTCGTCCGAGCGCGGAGCCGAGGGGCTCCCGCCAATGCCGATCGTGGCACGATCTGCACGGCGAGAATGTCGCCGGGTTGACAGGGCGCCGGGCGAAGTTGCCGGTGTCGGGCATGACGATCGTAACTTCCATCGAACCTCGCCTGCTTAACGATCCCTGGTTCGCCTCTGTTCCCGGCGAGCGGCGCGCACTGCTCTTGGCACTTGCGCGTACGCAGGACCTGGAGGCGTCGCATCACGTATTCCGGCTGGGCGACCCTCCTGCGGGCCTGTATGCGGTGCTGGAGGGAGAGGTGCGGCTGATCAGATATCCCGCATCCGGGCGAGAGAGAGTGAGCCTCCAGCTGCTTCCGGGCAATTGGTTCGGCGAGATGTCGGTCCTCGACGGTGAGCCGCGGGCACACGATGCAGTTGCGCATGAGCGCTCCCGCCTGCTTTTCATCGGCCGCGCGGCGTTCGAAGCCGCGGTGCGCGAAAAGCCGGAACTCGTACGCGACCTGGCCCGGCTGCTGGCGCGTCGGCTGAGGCAGGCGGTGACGCACGCCGACACCATGGCGTTCCAACGCTTGCGGGTTCGAGTGGCACGCATGCTCGTGGGTTTGAAGCCGGCGCGGCAAGACGACGACGCGGCGGCAAGAACGCCGTGGCAATTGAGCGTGACGCAGGACGAGTTGGCGGAAGTGGCGGGTGCCTCCCGACAAGCTGTCAATCGGGAGTTAAAGACCTTGGAGGCCGAAGGGCACTTGGAGTTGAAATACGGTTGCCTTTTGATACACAGTTGGCGAGGTTTGGAGAAAGTTGCACACCCAAACCAGTTGTAAATTCGATTAGTTGTTTTGCAGGCACGTGATTTTGCGATTTTAGGTTTAATCCGCAGCTCTGATGACCATGCGAGCAGTGTCGGGTTCCACGTGATTAGTCATTCCGCGTTCGATTGTCGCTGACGTGACATTTATGCGGCTTGCGTCGGCTTATTGGCGGCGAGCAATAGCGGAGACAACAGCAATGGCGGCTGCCGCAGTGGAGCTGGAGGTGGTTGCGGCCGGGCTCGCCTTTCCCGAGGGCCCTGTCGCCCTGTCCGACGGCTCGGTCCTGGTTGTGGAAGTGGCGAGCGGCTGGATGGCGCGCATCTCGCCGGCGGGCGAGGTGTCGCGCATCACTCGACTGGACGGCGGGCCAAACGGCCTGGCCATCGGGCCGGACGGCGCGGCCTATGTCTGCAACAACGGAGGCCGGTTTGCCTATGCGCCCCAGGGCGACCTTCTGATCCCGTCGGGGCTTCCGGCTTCCCATGTCGGCGGCTCGATACAGCGGGTGGATCTCGCGACAGGCCACGTAGCCACGCTTTACGAGCGCTGCGAGGGCGAGAGGCTGCTGGCGCCGAACGACCTCGTGTTCGATGCCCAGGGCGGGTTCTGGTTCAGCGATCATGGAACCGAAAACGACGAGGGCGCGCGCTGGGGAGCGCTCGTCTACGCCAGATCCGACGGGTCGGAAATCCGCAGAGCCGCCAGGCTTCGCACGCCCAACGGGGTCGGGCTCTCGCCGGACGGAACCACGGTCTACGTGGCCGACACGATGGCGGGTCGGCTTTGGGCGCTCGACATCACCGAGCCGGGTCAGGTGGCAGCCACCAGCTCGGCGATCATGCCAGGCCGGGTCGTCCAGACGCTGCCCGGTTTCCAGCTTCTGGACAGTCTGGCGGTGGAGGCGGGCGGGCGGATCTGCGTCGCTACGATAATGAACGGAGGTATCACCGTCTTCACACCGGATGGCGGCTTCGAGCACAACCCGGTGCCCGACCGTATCACGACCAACATCTGTTTTGGCGGCGAAGACATGCAGACCGCATGGATCACCGCCTCATCGACGGGGGTGGTGTATCGCGCACGCTGGCCGAGGCCGGGCTTGCGCCTGCACTTCAACGCCTGACGGACCATCGCTGTCGACCGACGACATCCTCGTTCTCTGTCGCCTGGACACCCGAAATAACGGCCGCCAGGCGCTATCGATCCCGAAGGCTCAGGCTACAGCTCGGAACGACGACAACAGCTAAGGATTAAAACAACCATGAGAAATAATCGTGCGATGCTCGCCGTTCTGCTGTTTGGATCGGCTTGTTTCTATGCCCCGGCGGTGAGTGCGGCGCAGGCCGACTCAAGCCCAGTGTTGACGACGCTGGTCTCCTTCACCGGCGCGAACGGCTCTCTCCCCGCGGCCGGCGTGACGTTTGACCTGGCCGGCAACCTGTACGGGACCACAGTGTTCGGCGGCAGCAACAGCGGCATCGGGCAGGGAACGGCCTTCGAGCTGTCCGGGCCCGGCCACACCGGTTTTAAGACTGTTGCTGTGTTCAACGGGGAGAACGGAACGAATCCCGCCGCGGCTTTGACACGCGATGCCAGCGGCAATTTGTTCGGCACGACGGAGGCGGGTGGCGCCACGGGTATGGGAACGGCCTTCGTGTTGTCGGGCGCTGCCCATCGCCGCTTGGCCACGCTTGCGTCGTTCTCCGGCAATAACGGGGCGACCCCGGTTGGCGGCGTCACGTTGGCCGGGCTTGGCCGTGGGTCGCCGTATTTGGCCGGCGAGGTGTTCGGCACCACGAGCGCTGGCGGCGCCAACGGCAACGGGACCGTGTTCAAGCTGTCGGGCCTTGCGCACGACCGGCTCAGCACTGTGGTGTCGTTTACCTCCGGCGTGAACGGGGCGCGCCCCGGCTCCACGCTGGTGCAGGACAAGGCCGGCCACCTGTTCGGCACGACGTTCACCGGCGGTCCGGGAGGGTTCGGCACCGTATTCGAGCTGTCGGGCGCCAGCCATCGAATACTGACTACCTTGGCCGCGTTCAGCGGCCCCAACGGCGCCAATCCGTTTGGTGGACTGACGCTAGACGCGGCGGGCAACCTGTACGGGACCACGCAGTATGGGGGACCTGGAACCGGCGGCACAATCTTCGAACTGGCCGGGCCCACACACCGGAAGCTGGTCATGATAGCCAGTTTCGGTTTGAACGATCCGAATGGCGCCGTACCGCAGGGCACCCTGCTGATCGACGCCGCGGGCAGTCTTTACGGGACCACCAATGGCGGCGCGGACGAGTTCGGCGGCAACGGTGCTTTCCTGGGTGCGGTGTTCAAGCTCTCGGCCGACCATAAGACGATGACGCCGCTCCATGCGTTCACCGGCGGCGCGGACGGCGACATCCCGCAGGCCGGGCTGGTCGCCGACGCAGCCGGGAACCTGTACGGAACGACCACCAGCGGCGGTGCCGGTGGTGATAGCGGAGCCGGTACCGTGTTTGAGTTGACGGGAAGCGGGTTCGTGACAGGGGCCGGTTCACGATCAATCGGGAAATAGGGGGCGGTTACCGCGTCGTCTGGCGAAAACCAAGAATTCAAGAGGTCTTCATGCACACATCAGTTGGTGCCACTTTACGCTCTCGTCTCGTTCTGGGTGCTGCCGCCCTGGCCCTGCCTGCTATGTCCATTCCCGCCGCCGCACAGGTCAACGTGCTGACGCAGCACAACGACAATTTCCGCGACGGCGTGAATGCGGGCGAGACGGTGCTCACGCCCGAGAACGTCAATACGAGCGAATTCGGCATGCTGTTCAAGCTTGCAGTGGACGACCAGGTGTTTGCGCAGCCGCTGATCGTCTCCAAGGTCAAAATCGCGAACGGCGTGCACAACGTCCTCTACGTGGCCACGGCAAACAACAGCATCTACGCCTTCGACGCCGACCAGGGCACGCTTTATTGGCACGTCAATTTCGGCACGCCGCTCACCAAGGCGACCGCCACCTGGTCGTGCTTGGACATGCTCGGCTCTGCCGGCATCATGGGCACGCCCGTCATCGCGAACGGCCGCCTCTACGTCGTGGCGCAGACTTACATCGGGGGCACGTCCGTCCATTCACTGCACGCCCTCGACATCACGACGGGAGCCGAGGAGGCGGGTAGTCCGGTGCAGATACAAGCGCCGGAGTTCGTCTCGCTGGCACAGATGGAGCGTCCCTCGCTGCTCTATGCCAACAACAATATCTACTTCTCGGTCGCCTCGCATTGCGACGACGGCAACTATAAAGCCTTCACCTTCGCCTACAACGCGGCAAGCCTGGCGCAGACCAGCGTGTTTGATGCGTCCCCGGACGACAACGGCGGCATCTGGAACTCGGGCAACGGCGATGCGGCCGATCCGCTCGGCAACGTTTACCTCGTCACGGGGAATGGTGGCTGGGACGGCGTGACGAATTTCGGCGAGTCGGTCCTGAAAACCAGCCCCGCGCTGACGCTCGAGGATTGGTATACGCCATCCGACTGGAGCTCATACCTTAATCCGCACGATGCCGACCTTACGGCATCGGGTCCGTTGCTGCTGTCGAATGGCAACTTCTTGGTCGCAGGCGGCAAGGACAGCTATCTCCGCCTGGTCAACACCGCGGATATGGGCCATCTCGGCGATAACACCACGCAGAGCTGGCAAGCGACATTCTCGCACATCCACTCGCTCAACTACTACAACTCTAACCTCTACGTGTGGGGCCAGGGGGACTACCTCCGCGTCTTCCACTTCAACGGCACGACCTTCAACACCTCGCCCAGTTTCGTCGGCAACATACAGGCATTCGGTCATCCCGGCGGCACCCTGTCGATATCCGCGAACGGCAACTTCAACGCTATCCTGTGGGCGGCCACGAACAGCAAGGGCGATCCCAGCGATTCTGGCCAGGGCGCGTGGCACATGACGCAGCCCGGGATCCTGTACGCCTACAACACGGCCAACATGACGCAGATCTGGAACAACGAGCAAAACCCGACGCGCGACGATTGCGGCAACTACGCCAAGTTCACCGCACCAACGATCGCCAATGGCAGGGTCTACCTCGCCAGCTTCGGCACGGCGCAGGCGCAAAGCGGCCAGGTTTGCGTGTATGGCCAGCTGTCGACGGGCTCGCACGTGCTGCAGAACGGCACTTACACCCTCAAGAGCGTCAACAGCGGCCAAATGCTCTCCAACCCCGGCACCACGCCCAGCGGCTCTCAGCAGCCTAGCATTGTCATGCAGCAGCAGGCAGCGGCCAACACGGCCAACCAGCAATGGGTGCTGAACAACATCGGCAACAACGTCATTACGCTGACCAACGCAGCCAGCGCGCAGGTGCTCGACGTGACCGCCGGTTCGACGGGACCCGGCGCACTGCTGGATCAATACCCCTACAAGGCGGTCACCTGGCAGCAATGGGCGCTCAAATCGCTCGGTTCCGGATCGTTCGAGGTCACCAGCCATAACGGCGGCAATGCGATGGAGGTGGTCGGCGGTTCGGTGGCCGCCAACGCCAACATCGACCAGGCGGTCTACGCCGGGAAGGCTTGGCAGCAATGGGTGTTCGCCAAGGCGGGCACGGCCGGGCAGCTGATCCCGAACGGCACCAATGTCCTTCCATGTCTTCAACAAAAATCCGTCTGCAACTCTAGGCAGCGAGGACAGGAATTGATCAAGCTCACGCCGGACGTATGCTCGTTCGGCAGCGGTGAACCTTGGGGCGATTGCGCTTGGTGCGATTTCTGAATCCATGGTCCGTCTCAGATTAGCACCCTTATGTCTCTGCTTTCAGTCTCTTTTTCAGGTAGCAGACGGAGGCGGTCGGAAAATCCCACGACTCGAGCCTAGGTCTATCTCGGTCTGTCTCGTGAGGGCATCGAATGAAGCGTAATCTACTTACCGAGCCCGAACTGTACACACGGTCGAAAAATCCCACACGTCTCGCGAGCTGGCAATCCAACGTCTTTTTCGCCTGTAAAATCAAAGGGTTGCGGCTACGATTTTGATGATCCTGGTCTTTGTGGTCGGGAAATCCCACAGCAATCGGTAGGGATCCCATCAAGCCCCGCCTCCAGCTGAGGACAGCGAAGCGAGGCTCGTGGCTCCCTACCTACCCATATAACACTTGAAGAGCGTTGGAGCGTGACGGTCGGAATTTCCCACACCGGCTAGGTATGGGCCATTGACTCAGCGAACGAGCTTCAGAACCGGAGGCTTAGCTGGATGAACGGTGATCGATTTCTCATCGAGGTCGATCCGACAACCAGGGTAGGCCGCTGTCGCGGCTCGTATTGCCTCATTGAGGGTAGTTTTGAAGTATTTTAGAGGCTGACCCGTTGTGTTAAATTGGCTGCTTAAAGCTAACCACGAAATCGGTGTGGGAGCCTTTAACTGGTGGCATCGCCATGCGAGCCAAATGTAAACATCGAGGGCGAGGGAGCGATGGGCCAGCTGTCGGACAGCGGCTTCCTGCAACGGAACCGGATGGTCGTGCAGTGTCCGCCAAAACACTTCGTCTAGGACCACCCGGTCATCCCACAACTTCTCGTCGTTAGATGCTTGGTCGGCTTTGAAGCGTAGCCCGGCGGACACTATTCCGCCGCGTGCCCACGTGTCAGTCTCCTCGCCTTCCCAGAAGAATTTCAAAGAGCATGCCGAGATTCTAGCTGCCTGCTCTCTGAGAGCTCTCGCAGTTTCCCCACCCACGCTGAAGCCGAGACGCTCCATCCAGCCTCTCATCGACCGGCCGAGTTCTACCTCACGTGAGTTCGTTCTTACAGCCTCGGTCTGAAGGTAAAGAAGGATCATTCGCGCTCTGCTTCCGAACGGAACTCCAAACTTCACCGTTTTGCCGGATACTCGTAGTGTTCCGGGCTCGACTAATAATGTGACCCTATGGCCATGACGCTCCCATATCTGATCGTCAGCTAGCTTCTTGTGTGGTAAGCTCGTTAGGCAAAAGCCAGTATATGAAATACCGATTTTCTGAGCGTCATCAGCGAGCACTTCTGCTGCGATGTCTACGAGAAGTCGATCTTTGCTATCAACCATTTCCCGTGCTGTGCTTCGACCGTAGTCGAGAACTAGCTGTGGGATGTTACGTTGCTCGCGTGCGCTCATGACAACCCTCGTAGGCGGTAAGAAGGCTCAGAGCCCTCAGAGTCTGTCAACTGTGGGATTTCCCGACCAAGCTAGTTGTATTAGTAGATTCTATTAGTTGCTTAGTCGGAAAATCCCACGGGGGGACTCGTGTTCGGGTCGAGATTTCCCACGACGGGTGTCGCGTTTTCCCACGGGATAAGGCTCGGTTCCTGTGGATTCGGGCTGAGCGTCGGTCATGCGTCGACAAATCCCCTGTGGATATGTGGATAAGCTTGGCTCCGAATTACCCGTTTCCTGAAGCCAGGAGTTCATGGCTTCCTACGTTTGTCTCGCAATTGTTCCTCATCAACCTCAATGCCAAGGGACCGAACGCCCCTCAAAATGAGGGCTCTGACGCTGCAATCCTGGTTCGCTGCCATCATCAGCAGCTCTTTCCGGACTCTCTTGGGCACCGTCACCTGAAGCGGGACCTCGGCATCCGTTCCCAACTTTGACTCGGAGCCGAGGCCCTGGACAGTTTCGATGGCACTGGGGATCGGTTCGACGACGTCGAGGTGTAACTCAGGTCGAGACTGCGCCGGCAGAACCGGACGCTCCGTGGCCGTGGTAGGGGGTGCGCTCCTCAAGATTTCGCCAAGCTGACGGCTGGGCTTGATACTCAAGACATGGCTCCCACACGAAAGGACTTCCTGGGGTCCTCACCTACGATGTCCAGGAGTTCATGAACTATTGCTGTGATGTCTCTTGCGGCGGCACCATCTGGCTCAGTGATGACGGGTGAGAGCCCCTCAATCCCCGCTTCTGGGTAGGATACCCTGTGAGCCATCTCAGCCTTCAGGAGCGGTAGACCGGCGTCCTCAATCTGCCGGCGAACGTGCCGAGCTATCAGGGTGCTTTTGAGGGTCATCGTCAGGATCATCACTGCTCTGATCGGATTTCCCGCACGTTCCGGGATTTGGTTCAGCTCTGTGATCAAGCGATAGGTCGCGACTGCGCCCTCAACGTCCTCCGCAGAAGGCTTGAGGGGGATTAGCGCCAAGTCGCTGTTGACAAGGGCCGCAATCGCAGTTCGGTTTCGAAATCCGGCTGTGTCAACAATCACCGGCCGATATGCGGCTTTCAGTTCGTCGATAACGTCCCTTACCCGCTCCTCTGCTTCCTCATGGATCGGAATGCCGCCTAAGGGTCCCGATGCGTTGTGCCGACCCGCCAAGCTTCTCTGTGGGTCGGCGTCGATCATTGCCGGCTTGAGCCCAACGCCAAGCCAATATGCCGCTAGCGCTCGGGCCAGCGTCGACTTCCCAGCGCCGCCTTTTGAGGTCGCAAGCGTAATTACACCGTAGTTCACGACATCTGCTCCCGCAACATGAAACATAGGAAGCCCTGTAAGATAGGTTTTCATGATTTCATGATGTCCTTGGCTATGGTCCATCATAACCCATCAATCCCTATGTCGCGCAAGTCCGCATAACCGCACAATCGGTTCTACGGACGCCCTATTGCCATGGACAAAGAACACCTGAAATTCAAGGACGCAGGATGCACGCATCTCCTTGGCACCGGATAACAGGACTTCATGAGGTCATTATATCCGATGTTGCGGGAGACCGTAAGTCTTGCACTCGGGCGCTGAGAAGGATTGCTCCGCTGAGCTGAAAAGCTCTGTCAGGTTAGATCAGAGAACGCCGCTCAACGGGTGCCCTTCGAATAAGTCACCGAACTCGAGGTACTCTCCCAGCACGTCGAAGCTTTTGTGCCGGCCGAGCCGCTTAAGCTTTGCCGGGTGAATGCCGCGGTCCATGCCGGTGGTAAGTGCGCCGCGCTTGAGGCTGTGGCCGCCGAGATCAAGGCGGGCGAACCCGGCGACCACTGCTCGTGCCTGGACAATCTGGGCGATGCTGTGCGCGGTCAGGGCGGCGGTGCCAAGCCGGGGCAGGGGAGGGAGCTCGCCTTCGCCCGCCTGCCGCGGCAGCCAGATACGCCGGAACACCGGTCCGTCGGTGATGCCGGCGGCCGCCAGCCAGCGCTCCAGCGCCCGCACGGGGCACAACTCGGTGTCGCCGTAGGGCAGGGGAACGGTCACGGCGTCGGCCTGGCTGCCCTTGCTGTGGGCGAGCACTAGCTTCAGCCCGCGCGGGGTTGCCTCGAGATCGCGCACGGCGATCGCGGCCAGTTCCGAGCGCCGCAGGGCGCCGGCGAAGCCCACCAGGATCACCGCGCGGTCGCGCAGGCCGCGCAGGTCGTCCCCGATCGGCTCCAGCAGCCGGCGCAGCACCGGGCTGGTCGCGGCCTTCTTCTTGCGGGGCTGCTCGCCGCGGCGGGCAGCATCGCGGCGAATGCCGCCGACGGTCGCGGCCACCCGGGCGTCCTCCGTCGGCACCGGGCAGTCGGCGGCGCGGTGCAAGTACTTCAGCGCGGCCCGACGTAGGCCGATGCTGTTGGGCGATAGCCCGCGGAGGCGCTCGGCCGCCAGAAAGGCCGCAACATCGGCGCTGGAACCGGGCAGGGCAGGGACCCCGCGCTTCTCGCACCAGGTGCACCAGGCGCGCACGGCGGCGCGGTAGGCCTTGCGGGTGTTCTCGCTCTTGCCCATGCGCTGAAAGTCGGCGGCGGCCTCGCGTTCCGCTTCCAGGCTGTCGACGACGGGCGCGTCGCTGACCTCAATCTGGGCGTCGAACCAGGCCGCGACGGCGGGGGCAGCCCGGTCGATCGGTGCGGGTGTCCGGGCTGGTGTCGGCTCGAGGACGACCAGGGCGGTTTCCGGGTCCACGGGTCCGGCGTCGCTCAAGAGAGCTGCTCGTAAGCGGTCCCGCGGCCCAAGTCGGGTCCGATCAAAGCAGACATGTGGGCGGACGTGGTCAATCGTGCAACGGCGGGGTGAGTGGACGATGGCCGCCGCCGGGCGGTGTGCTGGTCCGCCGGCGCGGCGTCCCAGGTGGACCCTTGTTCGACCGGGCGTGGCGACGTTTCGCCAGGCCTGTCCGCCGTGCCCCCGCTACGGTGGTCGTCTGACGCCGGAAGGGTAGGGGGGTGAGCGGCGCGGGTAGGCTCGGTGAGGCGCATCGGGACAGCTCCATGCGGGCTGTTACAGCCAATCACGGCACTGCTCCGTCCGTCAACCCTACCTTCGTTAAACAGTGTTATCGGTAATAGAGGCGGCCGGGAAGGCGGGGCAGGGGGGCTGGCCTGGCATCATGCAGAATAAAAAGCTTGTTTGAGCCTACGGCGTAGTACGTGTAAGCTCGTGCGTAACATGCTGATCTGTCGCTTCCGTCCTAGACCGCCGACGCCCCCTTTTCGCCTTGCCGTGGTCGTAGGGCCGCGTGCGCAAATCTGCCAACGGTCCATTGGCAAAATAGCAAAGCGCAGTTCTGGCCGTCGCGGATTAGCCGCCAATCGCCGCCTCGGCCCAATTGTGCAGCAGCCTGTTGCACAATCGGAGTTGCCCGAACCGCCGTTGGCGGATCCTCGGCATGCGCCTCTCATCGAACAAGCTTGCAGAAATTCCCGTTTGCCTCATATCTTAGCTCAGATTGAGGCAACATGAGAGGCAGAGATGTCCGACATCTCGTTCCTGCGGCAGGCTTCTGCAGATACCGGCCTGGTCGCCGCGGACAACCTCAGCCATCTGCTGCATATCACCCGCGCCGATCTGGCGGTCGCGACCGGCCTGTCGCGCGATGCGATCTCCAAGACGGCCCGGGTCGGATCGCCGGCGACCCAGGCTCGCCTGCGCGACCTTGTCGAAATCCTCAACCGGGTGCGCGCCTGGGCAGGGTCCCCGCAACAGGCCTTCGCCTGGTATCGCTCCCAGCCGCTGCCCTCCTTTGGCGACCAGACCGCCGAAGCGCTGGTCAAGGAAGGCCGCGGCGAGGCGGTCAAGCGCTACCTCGATCGGATCGCGGTCGGCGGCTATGCGTGAGGCTCACCGGACTTGTCTACCGCGCGCATAATCCGCGCTGGTCGTTTGCGCCCTTGTCCGGCGCGGGCGCAGCACGGCATGGTGGCCGGTTCAACGCGGTCGGCGTGCCCGCACTCTACACGTCGCGGCGGATGGAGACGGCGTGGCTGGAGGCCCAGCAGGGTTTTCCGTTCAAGGCGCAGCCGCTGACGATCTGCTCCTACGACGTCGATTGCGCCGACATCGCCGACCTAGGCGACCCGGCGGCCTGCGAGGCGCTCGGTGTCCAGCCCGCGGATCTCGCCTGTCCTTGGGAAGATATCTTTTCGCGTGGCGGTGAGCCGCCGAGCTGGCGCGTTGCCCGCGATCTGACGGCAGCGGGGCACGCGGGCGCCATTGTACCGAGCTTTCCCCCAGGTGCCGGACCGTCCGACCGCAATGTCATTTTCTGGGATTGGTCGGACGATCTGCCGCACCGCGTGCGGGTCATTGACGATGAGGGACGCCTACCGCGCGACGATCGGTCCTGGCGACAGCCCGAACCCCTATGAACCACGTTTCGTACGCCGGCCTTGCTGGTCAGTCGCCTGCCGCAGCTAGGTGCGAGAGTTCGTGTGCGCCCTCCAAGCAAGCTCATGGGCAACAGCTTTCCGAATTTGATGATCCTCCTCTGCATTCCTTGCCGATCCTCTCGCCGGCCGGTGACTGGTGAGCCAATGCTCGACAGCCTGATCCACTCCGAAAGCTCTGCCCGACCGACGCCTGACGCCGGACTACTGGCGGCACTCGAAAGGGCTTCCGGTGCCGTCGGGCGCCTCGACCAGGCGCTCGACAATCACCCTTTGCAGATGGCCTTTCTCTACCGCGCCCGCCTTGAAGCGGTACGGCGCCAAGCTTCGGTCGACGGCCACGGCATCGATCCCTGGCACTTGGCCGCCGTGCTGGAGGGGTTGCGACTGCGCATGGATCACGCGCTGCGCATCGTCGATCGGGGTCAGATCTTCGAGGCGGCGCGGACTGCGCTTACGCTGCATCAATGGATTGTGGAGCCGGACTTCGACCAGGAGGGTGAGATCCGGGACGCCGAGCGTCATCTTTCTGGCGCCGCCGGGCTGGTTGGGGTCGGCGAGGCCCTCTGGTCCTGGCTGCAGTCGGGTCGCACCCGGCCGCCGGTTCGCGGCGCGCTTGTGCGTTTCTGGACTAGAAACCGCCTCCTCCGGGTGCCCGTTCCGCTCACTGGTCCGCGCGCCCTGAGTGCCGACGCCCCTCAGGGGCGAGCGGACTGGATGGTGGCGTTTCTGGAGGCGATCGCGAGCGAGGCGGCAGATTATATGGAGATGCTGCGAGGCCTCGAGCGCGGCTGGATCACCGCTCGCGCCCGCGTCCCCGCGCAGCGGAGCACCTCGCGCGCGACGCTGGCCGTGGACGTCATGGCGGCAACGCCGCTCGTATCGGCGACCACGCTGGGGAAGGCGATCGGCATGTCGATCAAATGCACGACCGAGTTGTTGGATCGGTTCGTGGTTTCGGAGATCGCCGTCGAGGTCACGCATCGGTCGGCCCGCCGGCTGTTTGGTCTTGCGGAGATGGCTCCGGTGCGCGCTGCGACGACCGCGCCTCGGCGGCCGATCGCCGGGCGTGAACGGGGGCGGCCGCCAATCGAGAGGAACTGGCCGGTCCAGGAGCTCGCACAGCCGGCGCTGCTTCCACCGGTCTCGCGCCTTCAGCGCCCACCTATCGACTACGGCGCTCTCGAGGCGGCCATGGCACATTGCGACGAGGTTATCCGTTCCACGCGCCGCAAACTGCAAGCGTCTGGCGTCAGCGCGTGATCTCCGCGAACCAACCAAAGCGCCTGACTGGCGACCTGGCGAGTTACCTGGACCCGTGTCGTTAGGATGATCGATGGGATAGGACCTCACCATCGGAAAACTGTGGTCGTCTCTGGACCACTCGCCTCGCGGATGCGCCGTCTCACGGCCGCGCGCGCAGGCGAGCTTGGACTGGAGGTGACAAACCTCCCGGGTTTGGCGGCGCGACTCGCCGGCGGCTTTTGTCGGCCGGCCGCGACCGAGGACCTCCTTCCAGCGATCACGTTGGCGTTGGTTGAGGGCGGGTTCAGTAAATTAGGATCGATCGCTGGGCTGCCAGGTACGCCGCGCGCGGTTGCACGCACGCTCGGTGATCTCTGGCGGTATGGCGGTCGCCTCGCAGTTGCAAGCCGCTCGTGCCGAAGCGCCGATCTTGTCGAGATCGAAGTGCGGGTCCGGGCAGCCCTCCCCCCAGGGGTCTTAGTCCCGCCCGACCTTCGAGATGCGGCGCTCGCTCGCTTGGATCACGCGTTCAGTGTGGAACAGCGTGGAAAATTGACCCTCCGAGCGGGGTGATCGGCGTCCAAAACT